>JBGSSO010000212.1:0-3302 GCA_041737015.1 Nitrospirales bacterium | reverse complement strand
GAGGGGCGCCTCGACGAGCTCTACGCCGACCTCTGCCCGAAGTGCGGTCACTTCTGACGTCCGGGAGTGGTCTCTGACGTTGGTTCAGCTGCGTTGGTTTCAGTTGGAGGAGTTGCCGCGGGGGTCGCGGGAGAAGACGATTCATGATGTGAGGTTGGGTGAAGATCTATCACCGTGGATGAGGTATTGGCCTGTTTAGATAGGAGAGCCAGGCTGAGGGATGTCAGCATAAACACAATAGCGGCTCCCACGGTGATTTTACTCAGAAACGTACCGGGGCCTCGGCTTCCAAACACCGTTTGAGAAGACCCTCCAAAGGATGCACCGATCTCAGCGCCTTTTCCTGCTTGGAGCAAGATGGCGGCAATCATGAGAAAACAGACAATGAGATGAATTATGACAGTCAGAGTATACATAATGTGTACGTGTTTGTTGGGGTGTTCCTGGTTAATTGGAAGTGGCTGATTCGGCTATCTTAACAAAGGATTCGGAATTCAAACAAGCTTTTCCCACGAGAGCCCCATTAATTTGTGAAGATTGAAAGAGACTTTTGGCATTGTCCGGGGTCACGCTCCCACCGTAAATGATTCTGGTCTGGTCAGGTTTGATTCCCCATTGCGTGGCGAGAAAAGACCGGATCTGCCCATGGACCTCGGCAGCCTGGTCGACGGTAGCCGCCTGGCCGGTTCCAATGGCCCAGACAGGTTCGTAGGCGATGGTGACCTTTGCAAAATCTTTCGATTCGAGACCCTCAATGCCGGTTTGTAATTGATGCTGAATGACTGCCTGCGTTTTATTGGATTGACGTTCTTCCAGACGTTCCCCGACACATAAAATCGGTAAGAGGCCATGGTGGAGGACGGCGTGGACTTTTTTGTTAATATCCTGGTCGGTTTCTCCGAAAATATGTCGTCGCTCGGAATGCCCAATAATGACATAGTGACAGCCGACGTCCCGTAACATGGGTGGCGAAATTTCTCCTGTAAAGGCCCCTTCGTCCTTAGCACAGGTATTTTGAGCGGCCAATTTGATGGAAGTGGAAGCCACCAGGCGTGAAACTGCCGGCAACGACACGAATGGGGGAGCGATGGCCAATTCTACCGAAGCCTGTGGTTGATAAATCTGGAGAATATCGGTCACAAGGGACTCGGCCTGGGAAATCGTCTTGTGCATTTTCCAATTGCCGACAATGAATCGACGCAACATGGGGACCTCTTAACTTTTGGAAGTAAAAAAAGGGGGGTCGTTGGGATCAAAGACGATCGGGTAAGGCTGCAAGCCCTGGCATGTGCTTGCCTTCCAGGAGTTGAAGTGCCGCACCACCACCGGTTGAAATGAAGGACATACTTTCCGATTCTCCTGCTCGATACACGGCCAGAGCCGTATCTCCTCCTCCCACAATCGTCTTCGCATAGGCATTGGCCACAGCATGGGCCATTGCAAAGGTCCCGCGGGAAAATGCATCACGCTCAAAGACTCCCATGGGGCCATTCCACAAAATCGTTTTGGCGTTTTGGACGGCTTCACTAAACAGGCGGACCGAGGCGGGCCCGATGTCCATGCCATACCAGCCTGCAGGGATTTCCTGTACCGGGACAATTTTGGTTTCCGCTTCAGGGTCCAGACTGGCGGCGACGACACAATCCACGGGGAGATAAAATTTTATTTTTTGAGCCATCGCTTGTTCGTGAATGCGTTTGGCAAAGTCCAGCATATCTTTTTCGACGAGAGATTGGCCGATCTCCAATCCCATGGCCTTGATAAAGGTAAAGGCCATGCCGCCACCGATGATGACTTTATCGACCACCTTGCCAAGATTTTCAATGACCCCGATTTTCCCCGAAACTTTGGCCCCTCCCAAAATGGCCACAAACGGACGAACAGGGTTCTCCACCGTGCCTTCCAGTGCTTCGACTTCCCGTTTCATCAGAAATCCTGCCGCAGATACCTTCACATATTTGGTGATGCCGACAGTGGAGGCATGAGACCGGTGGGCGGTTCCAAATGCGTCATTGATGTACACATCTGCCAATGAGGCCAGTTGTGCCGAGAACTGGTCGTCGTTTTTTTATTCTTCCGGCTGAAAGCGCAGGTTTTCTAATACCACCACATCGCCGGGTTTGGCTTTATTGACGATGGCTTCAACTGCCGGCCCAATGCAATCGCCAACAAATTCAACCGGTTTATTTAATAGCCGCTGGAGTCGCTTGGCCACGGGAGCCAGGCTGAGTGCCTGGTTGATGGTTCCATCCGGGCGTCCCAGGTGGGAACAGAGAATGACGACAGCATTTTCATCTACAGCACGGTTGATGGTGGGAAGGGCGGCCCGAATCCTGGAATCGTCCGTGATTTGGCAGGAGTCATCGAGGGGAACGTTAAAATCCACGCGAATAAGTACGCGTTTATTGCGGAGGTCAAGCTGATCAATGGTTTGTTTTTTTAAATGCTTCATGCCTTCCTTTCCCTTCCGATGTCGACGCCTGAATTTCGCGGGGAAAAGCCGGATACTTCTGCTGTGATGCGAAATTTAACGGTGTTGAGCGAGAACATTGATCAAATCGTGTAAGCGGCACGAATATCCCCATTCATTGTCATACCAGGCAAACACCTTAACGAGCCGTTTATTGATGACGGAAGTGAGAGGTGCGTCCACGGTGGCTGAGTATGGACACCCATTGAGATCACTTGAAACGATGGGGGCTTCAGAGACCTGCAAATAACCCTTTAGCGAGCTCTGAGCAGCTTGCTGAAAGGCCGCGTTCACCGTTGCCGCATCACAATCGCGTTCGACTTCTACTGAAAGGTCAATGAGCGACACATTAGGTGTCGGCACCCGAATGGCCATGCCATCGATTTTCCCTTTCAATTCCGGGATGACCAGATACAAAGCTTTGGCTGCCCCCGTTGATGTAGGAATCATGGATAAGGTGGCCGCCCGTGCCCGTCGTAAATCCTTATGGGGCAAATCAAGCAGTTGTTGATCGTTGGTATACGAATGGATGGTGGTCATAAACCCATGCCGGATGCCGAATTCCTGTAAAAGAATTTTAGCAACAGGAGCGAGACAATTCGTCGTACAAGAGGCGTTGGAAATGATGGCGTGTTGTTGAGGATTATAGGTGGAGTCATTCACTCCTAACACGATCGTGATATCGGGGTCTTTAGCGGGTGCTGAAATAATGACCCGTTTGGCTCCGGCCGAAAGATGCTGCCCTGCTCCTTGCCGATCGGTAAATCGACCGGTGGATTCAATGACGAAATCGATCTGGTGTTCTTTCCAAGGCAAGGACTGAGGGTCTTTG
>JBGSSO010000185.1:0-15977 GCA_041737015.1 Nitrospirales bacterium | reverse complement strand
GGGTTTGAGTTGTGATGAAGCGCGTGATGAACATTGTCTTGTGTGTGCTTTTAGGGATTTTCTTTGTTGTGGCGGGGGGAGCCAAGCTCATGGGCAGTGAGTCCCAGGTTGAACATTTTGCGCAATGGGGGTATCCGTTCTGGTTTCTGTATTTGACCGGAATGATTGAAGTCGGCGGCGGGATCTGTTTATTTATTCCGAAGACGCAATGGTATGGCATTATAGTATTGAGTATTACCATGGTCGGTGCGGCGCTGACACACTTACGGGCCGGAGAAATGGGTGCTGTGCCCGTTCCACTTGTGCTGCTTGGTCTGCTGCTCCTGGCTGCTTGGACGATGCAAAAACCGACTAGGAAGAATAGAGAAGATCAATGAACTCTCGAAAAATAAATAGGCTGAAGATTCCTACATGTTAGATGTTGTCCTCTACGAACCGGAAATTCCACCGAACACCGGGAATATCATTCGTCTGTGTGCCAATACCGGATTCGGTTTGCATCTGATTCATCCGTTAGGATTTGAGTTGGATGATAAGCGAGCCCGTCGGGCCGGATTGGATTATCATGAATTGGCCAGGATGAAAGATTATCCCACCTTGCAAGACTATCTGGATGCTCAAAAGCCCTCACGTATTTTTGCGATCACCACAAAAGGACAGCGACCCTATCACGACGTGGCTTTTCAGCCTGGCGATGCCTTGTATTTTGGTCCCGAGACGCGGGGCTTGCCTGCCCATATTTTAGAAGCCCTTCCTCCCACGCATCGTTTGCGCATCCCGATGCGGCCTGACTCTCGTAGCCTCAATTTGAGTAATGCGGTGGCTGTGGTGGTCTATGAAGCGTGGCGGCAACTGCAATTCCTTGGTGCCAAGTAGGATAAGTGTCGCATAGGCGCGCATGGCTAATTCTGCTTGAATCAAGCCCATTTTTCTCATAATTCATTTCATAATAGTAACCCATTCCTGTGGGATTATGGGTATCTCCCGGTCATTCTGAATCGAAGAATCTTGCGGAGTTCTGAAGCTGTTCGTCCTGGGCATAGATCCTTCGCGGGGCTCAGGATGACAGCCTGGTTAAGGCCGAGTCGAGTCATCACTCAGTCGCCCAATATCTAAAGAGTCACACGAATTTTTATCAATAAGGAAAGGTCATCAAAATGAAGCAAATTGTGTTTGTGGGGGCGGGTTCGGTTGGGGGTAGTGGGGACGCATCCGGCTCGCCACAATGCGGAGCGTGGCGTTGCTTCTACGACCGGTCACCATGTTTGTCAGGAGGATTCAACAGGCTTTGAAGTCAAATATTCTTGCTGGGCCTTATGGATTTGGTTCAGCCCGTCTTGAATCAATCCTAATATTACTACCCAGGCGATGAATCCTAAGGCAATTTCTTTGAGGTATAAAGGCAATTCAAACGGCATATTCCAGATCATATGCAGTCCCATGGCAATTCCGAGCACACGAAGGAAACGGGGATCTTTGACCATCTGGAAAGAAAAATTGTGATCCCCACGTATTCGCCACAATCCTGCCCCGACCATGGACGTCCACAGAACATGCCCGCCGACCATACTTAAAAACCCTCGATGGGTGATGTTATCCAGCATGGCTCCCCCGCCGTAGGCTAACAGCCGTTCCAGGGCATACCCTGCCGATTCGAATGCCGCAAATCCGGCTCCGACGGCCGCCCCAAAGAGCATGCCGTTCAATGTCCATCGATATTGCAACCGATTGATCACCAATAACAATGCCCCGGCTTTCCCGATCTCCTCAATAATCCCGGCGCTTGCGGCACCCAGCCAACTATCCAATCCGGTGGTGCGGAATAAGAACAGAGACAGAATCAAAGATAAGATCCCCCCGAAAAAGACTAACTTGATAACCTGGTAGAGAGAGATATTTCGTGGAACGTTGACCTCAAAGAAAAAAATCAACAACGCAAAGGGAATCATAAACGATCCCGTAATAATGAGCCCGGGAACCAATTTGATATTGCCAAAAATATTTAACGCAAATACAAACCCCAGATAGACAATTAAGGAAACCATAAACACTTTAAAAAATGCCCAGGGTTTCGGCCAGGCGGTATTGATTTCCAACAGTGTCGGGGTTGTGGCCAGAGTCCCGACATGAAAATAATCTTCAACTTCCTCATCTTTTCGTTTTCTGATGACTTCTGAAAACATTTCCCAAAAGTTGAATCCCTGCACACGCTCCAATCCGGCTACTGAGCTGATCTGTCCGCCGATGTGATCGAGCCAATCCGGGATTCCACCATGGGATAGTTCTCCCCCCAATTGCCACATACTTCGGCCAATTCGAAGTTGTTGATTGGCATGGATCATTCCTTCCGTCAGCCGGTGTCCATCCATGAAGAGGGCGGAACCCTCGAGGGTGTGAAAGTGAGGCTGATTTTGGTGCAAGGTAAACGCCACGTGGCGTTCTGCGACTTCACGATCATCACTGAGTAGGTGACAGTGAGTGGATCGTCCAAGCACGATCTCCTCATGGTGTATGGAGAGACGTTTTCCCCTGTCCGGACCGGCAATACAGATTAAGAATATGTCGTGGTCACTCATCAGGGGGCCCCAGTTTCAGGGAAGTTTCCGCAAAAAAATCAGGGACGCGAAATTTTAGCGGGAATCTGGGGGTTTATCAATGAAACTTAAACGGTTCGGCGGCTTCTTGCGACCCTGCGAATGAGGCCATAGTTCATTTCGAGGGTGAGATTCCTCGCGCCGCTTCCCCAATTCACCCAATTTTTGTACGTACCCTATGAATATCCGCCCCCATTGGTTTGTACCCGCATCCGCCCGTTATTGGGGGCTTTGTCCTCCGGATATTTTATCTTCATTAAATCATTGTGTGTATCCCCCCTGTTTTCCGGAAATGGTCTCCTAGTTTTCTGTTGACTTTCTCATTGATTCCCGCCAATCGATTGCGCATTCCGATTGCCGCCGAACGCCGGCATTTTCAAATTGTGCCCTGCCTTGGCTGTCGTGGTTTCTGAGGCTTAGCCCAATTGTAGTATTTTTTGGATATCTTAAGGCCACGATCCGTAGGCGACCGAAGCCAATTCTGCTAGAGTAGGACCATTCCATTTTGCCTGTTATGCGGAATGTTGAGATGCATCATCTTGGGAATTCTGATTCTGTCGGTCCTGTGCGCAGATCCTTCGTGTGGCTCAGGATGATAACATGGGTAAGGCCGAGTCCAGACATAAACTTGTCCTTCAATACCTAAAGTATCGCACGAATTTTTATCAATAAAGAAAGGTGATTGGATGAAGGAGATTTTGTTTGTGGGGGCGGGGTCGGTTGGCGGATATTTTGGGGCGCATCTGGCTCGCCACAATCCGAACGTGTCGTTTCTCCTGCGGCCACGAACCAGGGAGGCCGTGGCTAAAAACGGGCTGACTATCCGAAGCGCGATTGGTGAGAGCTTTACCGTGCATCCCACCGTGGCTTCCGATCCCAGGGAATTGCCGCAACCGGATTTGATCGTGCTCGGGATCAAAGCTTATGACCTGGATGAGGCAATGGATCAGATTGAGCCGGTCCTGAAGCCGGATACCATTATTCTGACCTTGCAGAATGGGGTGACGATTGAGGATACGCTGATGGCCCGCTTTGGCCGTGAGCGGGTTGTGGGCGGGGTGGCATTTATCTATTCCAAGATCGTCGAGCCGGGGGTGATCGACCATTATAAAAAAGGGATACTGACCATTGGCGAACCGTTGGGGATGGAAACTCCCAGACTCCAATTCATGTTGGCGTTATTTAAGGGGGCAGGAATTCCCTGTTTCATCAATCCTGACATCCGGCGCGCCAAGTGGGAGAAAATGTGTTGGAATTGTGTGTTTAACCCGCTGACGGTGTTGCTGAATGATCGGGTGGCGAAAGCTTTGGATCATCCGGAATTCCAACCGGTCATCGCGACCATCGTGCGGGAAGTCTCGGCCGTAGCCATGGCAGTGCACCGTGTGCCGTTGGATGAGGATATGCCGGAGAAGGTCGTCAAGTGGGCTCAAGAACTTCGAGATATTCATACGTCGATGTATGATGATTGGTTGGCCGGACGGCCCACTGAGATTGATGAGCTGAATGGTTTTATCACCGAACAAGGCAAGGCGTTTGCTGTGCCCACTCCTATGAACGACATGTTGACGGCGTTCATTAAGGCGATGACCACATCCAAGCCTTCCACCGAGGCCACGATACCGGTAGCCGGGGACATCATGCAGACTCTCAACTTTACGCGAACGACGTTGGCTCAACTTCCCGCCACGCATCAGGTGTCTGAATTACCCACGTTGATGCCCGGCATGAAGGTGCGTGGCGTCAAACTTCAAGCAGTTCTTGATGTTGTGACGCTGAGTGTGGGAGCCGACCATGTGACCTTCGAGTCGCAGGATGGAAAATTTTCGGCCTGTCTGACGATCAAACAAGCCGCAGAATTTGGCATTCTGGTGTATGAACTGGATGGCGCACCGTTTCCCCCCGAACGCGGCGGGCCGTTTCGTTTGGTCACTCCTGGATTGGGTGACTTGTGCGCCAATGTCAAACAGGTTGGCAGAATGATCTTTTCCAAAGGGCTGGTTTCGGATAGTCGTCCACCTCAAGTCTGTCCAGAGAAAGAGTAGGTTTGTCTTGATGCACCCTTCGCACCGCGTTCCTCTTATCTATAATCTGTTTCCTCGCCTGGCCGGTCCTTGTGACCGCTGGATCTCTCATGCGGAACGGGCCGCAGGCATGGGGTTTAATTGGCTCTTTGTGAATCCCATTCATCTCCCAGGGTTCTCGGGAAGTTTATATGCGATCAAAGAATATGATCTCCTGAATCCGGCATTTTTGCCGGAAGGGACCCATGACCAACGCCTTGATGTGTTGCGTCCCACGCTTCAACGTATCGCCCAATGTGGCCTGTCGCCAATGGTGGACCTGGTGTTGAACCACACCGCCGTGGATTCATCCTTAGTGTCGCAGCACCCCGACTGGTATATGCGGGATGATCAGGGAAACGTTGAAAATCCGTATGCGGTTGATCCGGACGACCCCAGCAAGAGAACGGTGTGGGGCGATTTAGCCGAAATTGATAATCGGCATTCTCCGGACCGGAAGCATCTCTGGGAGTTTTGGGGACGATTGGTCGATCGTTATCTTGAGTTGGGGTTTCAGGGGTTTCGGTGTGACGCGGCCTATAAAGTTCCAGGTGAGTTGTGGCGCTTTCTTATTCACCGGGCGCAACGTGTGAATCCGCAGGCGGTCTTTTGGGCGGAAAATCTTGGCTGTACTCTGGAGCAGACGCGCGCACTTGGAGAAGCGGGATTTCACTTTTTTTGTAACAGCTCCAAATGGTGGAATTTCAAGGATGTCTGGTGTTTGAACCAACATCGTGAATTTCAGGCTATGCCGTCTATTGGGTTTCCTGAATCTCATGATACCCCGCGTCTGGCGGCTGAGTCTGGAGGGAATGAGGCCGTTCAACGCCAACGCTATGCCTTTGCCGCGCTGTTTTCCACCGGTCTCATGATCCCGATGGGGTATGAATTCGGATTTCAACAGTCACTGCATGTGGTGGAGACCACCCCCGATGATTGGGAATCCCCCCGATGGGATTTGCAGAGTTTTATCCGTGCGGTGAATCACTGGAAGTTGGAGGTGCCGCTTTGGCAAGGGGAGGGGGATCTGGTTCAACGGTCGATGACCCATCCCAATCTGTGTGTTTTGGAACGGCGGTCGTTGGAAAATCCGCACAGTTGGGCACTCCTCTGTCTCAGTACGAATGTCCATGAGCCGGTTGATGTGGCCATCGGTGAGTTGGGCACTCTACCGTCTTCTCCCAGAATGTGGCGTGTCAGCTCCCTCGATCAGCATCCTGGTTCCAATTCCCTTTCTGAACGAGTGGTGTTCCAGCCAGCCGAAGTCATTGTGATTACAGCCTTTTAAGTGTGGTCTTGAGATTGCAACTGAATAGAAGGGGCCGTAAAATGGTCCTTTCTTATTCACAGGGTTTTATTATGGGATTTTTTGGAAAGGACGAGAAGTATGTCAGAGCGGACGTTAGCGATTATTAAGCCTGATGCGGTGGCCAAGCATGCGATTGGTGATATTATCCGCCGCTATGAAGAGGCCGGGTTATTTCCGGTTGCGATGAAAATGATGCGGTTATCCAAAGGGGTGGCGGAAGGGTTCTATGCTGTGCATCGAGAACGCCCCTTCTTTAAGGACTTGACGACCTATATGAGTTCGGGGCCGGTGGTGGTCGTGGTGTTGGAAGGGAAGGACGCGGTCAAAACACACCGTGATCTGATGGGAGCGACCGATCCCAAAAAAGCCGATCCGGGCACCATTCGGGCTGCGCATGGGGCTTCTATTGAGGCCAATGCGGTGCATGGGTCCGATTCCGCCGAGAATGCTCAAATTGAGATTCGGTACTTTTTCGCAGAATCCAATCTGGGCTAGTGAAAAGACCATACTGAGCCGGTGTTTCTACAACCCACTGACTCCGGCATGCTGCCCGCCGAAAACGGCGGGCATGTTTCTCCTCATAGACAGAGTGTGTTGGTTGAGGGCTCATTTCCCTCTATACGTATTGCCGTATGACCACATGGCTGAAAATTTGTAGTCTGCTGCTCTGTCTGGGGCTCTTGTCCGGATGCGGACGGACACGTCCTCTCCAGGGGCCACCGGTGAGCGGTGCTATTCCTCCCCCTGCTGTCGAGTCCGCGCCGGATCGCGATGAAGGAATCGTGTCATCCCCACCTGAAGTTCCTTCGGATATTCAACGGATCCATGCGCAACTCTTTCAACAGTCCAAGAAACATTTTGAGGAGAAAGCCTATCCGCAGGCCATCAGCGGACTCACGCGCTTGCTGGCGCTTCTTCCCGATGAACCCATTGAAGTCCAAAGCCGTTGGTTGCTGGCTCAAGCCTATCGTCAGGTTGGAGAATGGGAACCGGCCAGAGATCAATACCGCATACTCGCCGTTGCGGAGAGCGCCAATCCCTATCAGGCCGATGCTCAATTGCAATTCAATGAACTTCAACGGTTACTTGAACAATTCACGATGCCTCCTCTCGACACTCAGGCCATCCGGTTAACGCTTGAACAATTACCGGCCAGCGGGGGGTTTGACGAGGGAATTAAAAAGATGAAGGCCGATGGCATCACCACCCTGCTAATTGATTTGGGTTGCGAGGGAGCCGGATTCCACACCGATGAACAGCGGACGTCGAAGAGGCCTCGTCATCTGCTTGATCTGCAGGCGCTCCTGCGCTCATATGTGGAACGCAGTCATCAGTTGCATCTGTTGGTGTATGTGGGAGTGAATCTCCGTTGTATCGGCAATTGGCACGATTCCCCTTTGCCGGAATGGCGGGATGGCACGTATAATACCAACACCCACCAGGTTCAGGATTCCAGGTTTTTTGATCTGTTTCATCCGGAGTATCAACGGTTCCTTGATCAATTCCTCACGCATCTCTCCGAGGAAAGCGTGGACGGTCTCGTGTTTCTCGACGATTATCCCATGGGGGTGTATGACGGAGTGTCGCGGTCGGGGTTGACCCGTTTTCAAACTGCCTTTGGTGTGAACTTTGATCCTGTGCGTGCCTTTCAGCCTGGGTTTGATCCTCTCAGGGCATCGAAATTGTCAGGTCGATCAACTCAGCCTTCAGGCGCTCCGGTGGAAGATCCCGTGTTTTGGCGATGGGCGGGGTGGAAGGCTCGCGAGCGATTGACCGTTCTTGAGCAGTTGATTGGCCAGCTTCGCAAGCGTCACCTGACGGTTCAATGCGGCCTGGAACTCCACCCCCATGGATTGACCGATCCGGTTCGGGCTCTGGTGGACTATGCCCAGGATGCGATGGAAGCCATCCGGCGCCCGTTTTCCTTTTTCTTTGTACGGCCGGAAATCGACCGTCAGTCGTCGTCCGATCAAGTGTCGGCGATTGAGAAGCTCCGGCGCATCTCGACGAAGGCCGTGTTAACCCGCTTGCTTCCTGTGCTTGATGATCCGCGGCGGGTGTGGGTGAGTATGCCGGCAGAGAGAGGAAAGCGCATTGTGCCGGGAACAGCCGGGAGCAGCCCGTCACTTCTTGGTGAGTTTCCTTCAGGAATTGGTGTCGTGCACGATCTTCGCGCATTTTCTTGAGTGTTCCGCTGGTGTCTCTGTCACATTGAGCTGGGTACACTCACTTAACCAGGAGCATGGGAGCCATCACACAAATATGAACGCCATCATCGTTTGAACAAAAGGGGGTAGGAATGGAGCCACAGGATTTACGATTTCACAAGGAACACGAATGGATTCGCGTTGAAGGGAACAAGGCGACCTTAGGCATCAGTAATTTTGCTCAGGATGCCCTGGGGGATGTGGTCTTTGTGGATGTCCCTAAAGTAGGAACCTCGCTGCAGGCTGAAGATCAATTGGGAGAAGTGGAGTCGACCAAGGCCACTTCGACGATTTACACGCCGGTTACCGGAAAAATTCTTCAAGTCAATACAGAACTTCAGGACCATCCCGAACTGCTCAATCAGGATCCCTATGGAAAGGGGTGGATCGCGGTGCTGGAATTAGCCAATCCTGGTGAAGTGAATGCGTTGATGACGCCAGAACAATATACGAAATTTTTAGCCTCACAGGAATCATGACCACCTCTCCCCATATTGTCATTATCGGATCAGGCCCTGGTGGGTATGTGGCGGCTATTCGTGCCGCCCAATTAGGGGCCACGGTGACGATCCTGGAGGAACAGGTGCTTGGGGGGGTGTGCCTGAATTGGGGCTGTATTCCCAGTAAAACCCTGTTGGGCTTTATTGATCTTGGTGAACGGGTTCGGCATGCTCAGCCGTTTGGCCTCAACATCGAGGGGCCTGTGAGCTATGACCTTGCCCGCATGGTTGCTCGCAAAGAGGAAGTGGTTCGTGGGCTCGTGAAGGGGATTGGCACCTTGTTGAAGCAGTGGAAAATTACGCACGTGCCAGGGCGAGGCGAATTAGTCAATGACCGACAAGTGCGGGTCACCCATCTTGATGGGTCCTCCTCCACCCTTGATGCCGATGCCATTATTCTTGCCACAGGTTCTTCCTGGCCTCAACTGCCTCAGTTTCCTATTGATGGGCAACGCGTGCTGACCAGTAAAGAAGCGTTGGATTTAACGGAGATTCCCAGGAGCATTGTGATTGTAGGCGGCGGGGTAGAAGGGTGTGAGTTTGCCTGCTTGTTGAGCGGGCTGGGATCGGAAGTGAGCGTCGTGGAAATGATGCCCTCCGTGCTGCCTCTTGAGGATGAAGATACGATCTCCACCATGACGCGTGAGTTGAAAAAACGCAAAATTCAACTCTATCTCAATACACAGATTACGAAGTGGTCGGCTGTTGATGAAGGCGTGCGAGCGACGCTGGCTTCGGGAGAAGAACTGGTTGCAGGCCACCTGCTGGTTTCGGTCGGGCGTCGTCTGAACTCCGGCCGGTTAGGACTGGATCAGGCTGGCGTACAGGTGGGACCCAAGGGTGAGATTTTGGTGAACGAAAAAATGGAAACCTCCGTTCCCGGTGTTTACGCGATTGGCGATGTGACGGGAAAATTCATGTTGGCTCATGTTGCCTCGGCTCAAGGAAAAGTGGCGGTCTCAAACGCGATGGGTCGGCCGCAGGCCATTAACTATGATGTGATTCCGGCAGGAATTTTTACCCTGCCCGAAATCGGGCGAGTTGGACTGACGGAGGCCCAAGCCCGTGAACGTGGATTGGCGGTCGCGGTCGGGCGATTTAAATATGCCGGTCTCGGAAAAGCACAGGCCGTCGGGGAGCCGTTTGGACATTTCAAAGTGATTTCTGATGAACAGACCAAAAAAATTCTTGGCGTCCATATTATCGGAGCGCATGCGGCGGACCTCATCCATGAAGCCGCCATGGCAATGCAGGGTGGGTTGACTGTGGCCGATCTCGCCAACATGATCCATGCTCATCCGACTTTTTCGGAAGGGTTGATGGAGGCGGCCGAGGATGTGGAGGGCATGGCTATTCACCAGGCGCGGAAGCGGTAATAATGCCGTGAGATGTGGTGATTGCTTCAGCATGAATACGGTTCAACCAAACAGATCGCGAGCCAATTCGTTGCCAGGGTCTGCTAGGTATTCAGGAGAAATTTCCTGGGAAGTCTCTCTCCTATTCAAATTGGCCTTTTTGGGGGTAGGCGTGTGTTTTGTTTATTGGACAGGTTGGCCGCAGCCGTCTCTTTCCCCAGTTGTTCCGCTCAAAAATCCAGTTGCTCACCCATCTCACACACTTCCTCTTTCCGGTTCCGCTGATCATCTAGACGAAGTTGTGGGCGTGGCGCCTCTTTCGGGAAAAGACCGCGTTCAACCGCTTCAAGTGGTGGTGGAAGGAGAAACGCGACAAACCCGTGAGGTTGCGGCGTTTATCGTGGATTTAAATGATGGCACCTTAGCTGAATTTGAGCATCTTCCTGGTATTGGACCGGTTCTGGCTGGACGAATCGTGGCACATCGAACGTCTCATGGAGCATTTCGACATATTGATGACTTGGCTCTGGTGCCGGGTATTGGAGAAAAACGGTTGGAGCAACTGCGCCCCTTTGTCGGTATACGAGGCTCAACGAGGGCGATAGGGATCGGGAGTTAAATTTTACACTTTCACACAGCGTGGCTCACAAGATGACAACTTCAGAAATCAACCGGCAACTGGACCTTATTCTTCGCGGAACCGTAGAGGTCATTCAGCTCGACGAATTAAAAGCCAAATTAGCGGAGTCGCTGAACGAACAGCGTCCTCTTAAGATTAAAGCCGGATTTGATCCTACGGCGCCGGACCTGCATCTGGGCCATACCGTGTTAATTCAAAAACTCAAGCACTTTCAGGAGTTGGGCCATCAAGTCATTTTTCTCATTGGGGATTTTACGGGCATGATCGGGGATCCGACCGGGGTGTCGGAAACCCGTGTGGCGCTGACGAAAGAGCAAGTGTTGGCCAATGCGAAGACCTATGAACAACAGATTTTCAAGACCCTGGACCCTCAGAAAACCCGTATCGAATTTAATAGTCATTGGATGAGTGGCATGCGGGTGGAAAAGATGGTGGAGTTGTGTTCACATTATAGCGTGGCGCGCATGTTGGAGAGGGACGATTTCTCCAAACGATACCGGGAGCAAAAGCATATTAGCGTGCATGAATTTCTTTATCCTTTGGTGCAGGGGTACGACTCGGTGGTGTTGGAAGCCGATGTGGAGTTGGGTGGAACCGATCAGAAATTTAACCTCCTCGTCGGGCGTGACTTGCAGCGGGATTACGGACAAAAACCGCAGGTGGTGCTCACGATGCCGTTGTTAGAAGGCACGGATGGGGTCCGGAAAATGAGTAAGAGCTTCGGAAATTATATCGCGTTGGAAGATCGTCCGTCAGACATGTTCGGGAAGCTGATGTCTATTAGCGATGTACTCATGCTGCGCTATTACGAACTTCTGACGGTCAGCAATTTGGATGAGGTCAAGCGTCAACATCCGATGGAAGCCAAAATGGCCCTGGCCGAGCAGATCGTTCGTCAATATCATGGAAGCGATGCCGTGGAAGAGGCCAAGGCTGATTTTCAACAGCGATTTCAGAAGCGGGACTTTCCCGATGAGCCGGATGCCCATGTGCAACTCTCACCCACGGATTTTAATAACTCGCAAGATTATTCCATGCCTGTCGTTGATGTCTTGATGCGGACCGGCTTAGTGCCCAGTAAATCTGAAGCCAGACGGCTCGTTTCTCAAGGTGGCGTTCAGGTGGACGGAGAAAAGCTTGCCGACCCCAACGGAATGATGAGCTTCGAGCCCGGCCGGCCATATCCGATGAAAATCGGGAAACGAAAATTCGCGATCATTGAATTCAGGGAATAGATTCATCCGGATATGTTCAGGAGTGACTGGCTTCGACGACAGAGGCAACCTAGTGCCACAGACTAAGAGATTCTCACAACCATCATTGATGTTATTCAAGAGTGGGTTTACGATTTTCATCGCATGACGAATAATGATCAAAGACTCAGGCAAATTACCTTAAAAATCAAACGGGCCAAAGAGCACGTCTCTGACCTTGAGCGACACGTTCGCGCTTTCATGGAAATTAATCCTTACAAGGTCGGGACCAAGCGTGATCCTCAAACGCGAAAGTTAATCTATTACATCATCAGCGCTGAGCCCGTCCCCGATTGCCTGGCCTTGATTGCCGGGGATGCCATTCAAAACCTGATGAGCTCGCTCGATTATCTCGCTTATCAATTGGTGTGTAGTGATAGCAGAGGAATCCCTCCGAACCCTCGTTGGATTTATTTCCCGATCGCGGATGACGCCAGTAAATATGAAGCCAAAAAACAAGGAAAATTAAAGGGAGTGCGGCAAGAGACTTTCGACGCAATAGATGCGCTCAAACCATATAAGGGAGGGAATGCTCTTCTCTGGGTCCTCTACCGATTGAACAACATTGAGAAGCACCGCCTCTTGCTCACGGTTGGCTCGCAACATAGCGGGATAAACATTGGCCAAGTCATGGCTCAATTTAGTAGAGATATCGTCTCCCCTAATGTTACGCAATAGTTTGAATCTATGGATTATTTCCACCGGCCTTCGGATGGTGGATTCCCTCTGGAATCAGGCCTGGAACTCGATATTTTTCCTGCCGATGCAGAACCGAACCCGAAGCTGCAATTCCGATTCGAGATAGCGTTGAATGAACCTGGGATTATCGAGGGTAAGCCGCTTATCGAAACGCTCCATCAACTTACGACACATGTGGAGGACATCGTTATCGCTCTCACCCCAAGATTGACTTAAATAATATTTTAGATTGTTTTTTTATACTAAATTCTCAAACTGCACCACTACCAATTTTTTGTACCTTGACTAAGCCTCAGTCCACACCTAGAATGCGAATCCTGATCTCGTGAGCGGGCGTAGCTCAGTGGTAGAGTCCTTGCTTCCCAAGCAAGTTGTCGGGGGTTCAAATCCCCTCGCCCGCTCCAATTCAATCAACCACTTCCCTTATCTTCTTCGGGTTTAGATTTCTGGACAATTCCGGTTTTTGTCAGCCTAGGGAATCCAGGGAAAATTTTGGATGGAACCCCCATCCACGAGCAACCCTGGCTGTCATGGGAGAGATTATCTTCTGTGCTCGAAACAGTCCATCCTGCCTTCCACTCTCATCGTGATATCTATTATTTCCAATGCATCTCTGGCGGCTTTTTGTAATCAGTCTACGATAGGCTTCCTGTTATTCGTGATCACGACCAGCACTGCACTCTCAACTACCTGCCACCCGCACAGTAGAGCTGCCTGATCAGAGCAATAGTAGTGGCTACGGTGGTGCCTGCTGGCATAGGACTAGGTCCCAAAAGACGGCACTAGTTCAAATTGGGAATTGTAGGGGTGGGACTCAAGGGGTTCACTCAATCCTGTATGGATAAGTGGCGCAATGAGAGTAGGTGCGTCAAAAAATATCATTCAGGCTTGAGGAGGATTTCCTAATGCAATGGGGTCTTCAGATCTTACCCGATGCCGTCGTTGTTCGAATGTTTGGTTTGCCGGATCATTCTCTTGGGGAGATGTTTGAAAAGGCAGCAGCGCGAGCGATGAGTCTGGACTATCGAAAAGTCCTGTTTGATTTTTCTGATGTGGAATCCATGGGTCCGATGGGGCTGACCTTGTGTGCGTATGGACTCTATCATCTTCGGGAATTAGGTATTCCTGTCGCGCTCATTCAACCCCCGGCCTCGCTCCTTCCTGTTCTTTGCATGCATGGGATGAAAGAGTTTCCGGTAGTCTTTGGCCATGAATACGATGCCAGGACGCTTAATTAATCATCCTAAATTCCTGCCCTGGGGAATTTTCTACAACCAACCGCTTATCCCTGCCGCAAGGGTTTGAGAATAATCTGGATTGACATAAAGGCCATAAAAAAGGGACTTGGCGTGGCCAAGTCCCATTTTTTTTTTTACGCATATTTTACGAGTTAGAGTTGCCGTAGCGCAGTCACTCTCGCTTCAATCGGCGGGTGGGTAGCAAATATCTGCATGAAACTGTGCGATTTCCCCGATATTTTCATCGTAGCCAGCGCGTCTTGGGAGCTATATTCAAATTGGGTGCGTTGCACCCAACGATCAATGCCCTCCAGAGCAGAGATCATATGTTCTTTGCCTACGGTGTTGGCGGCGAACCGGTCGGCGGCAAATTCCCGACGGCGGGACCACCAGCTAATGGGAATCATCGCCAAGACGGAGAGGACGATTTGCAAAACGATATACACTCCAAATCCTAGGGCCTCATTACGCTCCGCTACCTGCCGATAAATAAATCGGCTAATAAAGTAGACAAATGTATTCATCAGGCCTGCCAACACGGTTGTGGTAAACATATCCCCGTTATAGACATGCCCCATTTCATGAGCAAGGACTGCTCTGACTTCACCTTCATTAAGATTGTTGAGCAGGCCGGTTGAGACGGCCACCATCGAGTTGTTTTTTGTGGGCCCGGTGGCAAACGCATTGGGGTCTGGCGATTCATAAATCCAGACCTCCGGCATGGAAATGCTTAACTTTTCAGATATTTTTTGGACGGTGTCAAACACGAGTCTTTCTGCCTGGGTTCGTGGTTCGGTGATCTGGGTACAGTCTATAAAGGCCCTGGCCATTTGTTTGGAGAAGGCCAAACTGATAAAGGCACCACCAAACCCGATGACAAAGGCCCATAACAGATCCTGTTGGGCGAATGATCCACGGAGATCGATTCCGAAAGCCGGAAGGATCATCTCGGATAAAACGGTGAACGAGATCGAGAGGGTGATAAAGATGAGGATATTGGCAATCAGTAATAAACCAATTCCTTTAAGTTTTTTCATAGACAATCTCCCTTAATTGTTCCACATCTGCTGTTGGAAAAACGCTAATGTGTTCGACTTCATGCCTGATTTGATGATCCCTTCACGATTGTCCTAAAAAACGACTGTTAGGATTCAACATGTTGGAAGATAACACCTTTTCCTTGAGAGTCAAGAGCGGGAAAGACGTGACCCTCGTGTGGAAAACCGTTATGATATTTCTACTGATGAAGAGATCATCTATTATAGACATTTTTTCTGTATCTCATTATACACGATTGATATTGAGTCTTGTTGTGGTGATGGGCTATTGGAGTTTTTCCGACGGTCTTTTCGCTCAAACGTCAGAGTCTTCCTTGTCTCCAGTGGATGAGCCTTTCGGACAACAGGTGATGATCAGTATGGAAAGTTACGCCTTTACGCCATCTGAAGTGGTGGTGAAAGCGGGAAAACCGGTGACACTGACTCTGAGTAATCAGTCCTTTTTGGTTCCTCACAATTTTTTGCTGGATGATCCCAGCGGCATCCGTCTGGTGGACGCGGATATTTCCAGCGGGGATACGAAAGCCGTCACCCTTACCTTGACCGAGCCTGGCATCTATCATTTTTATTGCGATAAACAGCTTTTGTTCTTTCCCACGCATCGTGAGCAAGGGATGGAAGGCCGTCTCATCGTTCGCTAGCCTATGCGCCTGTCTCCATCGGATCAACATCTCCTCGGTGACGTGCTCAAGCGGGTTTCCCGCTCATTTTATTTAACCCTGGCTATCTTGCCTCACGCAGTTCGTTCGCAAATTGGTCTGGCCTATTTGTTGGCCAGGGCTGCGGACACGATCGCCGATACTGGAGAATTAGAGGATGGGGTTCGCCTGGAATGTTTACGTCTGTTAAAAGGGCAGCTGTGGGGAAGTACTCCCGATTTGGCGCAGATCCAAAAAATCCAGGCGCGAGTCCTCACGAAGCAAAGCAATCCTGATGAGCGTCGCTTGTTGGAAGAATTGGAGGGGTGTTTCCGAATTTACCAAAAATTTAGTCCAACCGACCGGTCTCAGATTGCGCAGGTTCTTTCGGTACTGATTGGAGGAATGGAATTCGACCTCCAC
>JBGSSO010000134.1:0-8543 GCA_041737015.1 Nitrospirales bacterium | reverse complement strand
CTGAACTCACAACACCTAATGAGCCGGTGGCGGAGGGAGCCGCTGTCCCATTCAGCAACCATACCGCAGCACTACCATTTGTGTGTCGCCAGACAAGGTCAGCCTTGCCGTCACCGTTTAGGTCCCCGACTCCCTGGATAGACCAAGCTGTCGACGCAGTGCCAGGGAACCCAGCGGATATCAGGGTCCCTCCGTTCATCAACCACACGGCCACCGCGCCGCTCGTGGTATTGCGCCAGATGATATCCGCATTGCCATCGGCATCCGTATCACCCACTCCCGCAACCACCCACGCGGAGCTCACACCGCCTAGAGAGATGGTGGAGGAGGGAACCGCTGCACCATTCAGCAACCATACCGCAGCACTACCATTTGTGTGTCGCCAAACAAGGTCGGCTTTGCCATCCCCATTCAAATCCTGCCCAACCGAACTAGATGATGACTCAATCAGCTGGACCGCGCTGCCATACTTACCGAGCCCTTCATTGCCACTAGTGCCGGCAAAACTGATGGTCAACACCACGATCCCATCGCTGCCGGATTTTACCTCGCCCCACCGCGCAACATAGCCATTATCATTGTCCGCCGGTAGTCGAGTTGAGAGACTCGTCGGTCCCGTAAACAAAACCCCACCTGGATAGTTCACCGTATCAGGGTTATCCGCCGCGACCGAACTCGTATTCATTGGCGACCCCTCCGTTCCGGAAAGGGTTACAAGGGAGGCCCGATCCCAAGCGTAATTGTCTCGATGAGCAAAGAAGCTCAGATCATAAGTCTTCCCGGGATTAAGCCCGCTAAAGGTCAATACCAGCGAATTGCCCACATCATAGGAAATCGCGCCCAGCCCGCTAACCTTGCCACCAAAAATCGTAAAGCCATCGCCAGTAGTAGGATTTGCTCCTTGAGTGGCCTGAGCAGTGCCGTCATATGTGCCCCCCGTCACAGTCAGGGTGACGCCGGTATCGAGGCCACTGGTGAAATCCTTCAGTAGACCAGTGCTCGGTAGGCCAGAGCCTCCCACGGGAGAGGTAATCTTCGTAATATTCGTTTCGAGCTGCCCAGTGCCCCAGGCGAGGTCATTGTAGGCCGTAAAACCAGCCGCGGCGGCCATAGACCCCGTCCCCATAACCAAAATAGCAGTCGCTAATGAACCCACTACCCACCCTGAAGTCCGACACGTATCCCTTTTCATACAATCCGCCTTTCTTTTCCCTCCAGGAATTAGACCATATCTTAAATGGAAGCTGTTCATTTCAATTTATCTCCACAAAAGATCCTTCCCGGACAATTGTTAGAATACACCTAAAGAATAACCATATGACCGCATGCTGCATTGCATTTTTCCCTCTCGAACGTATTGAAATGTTTGGGGGGAGGAAGTTCTCAAATTACCCGATTTCATAGAATGCTTCAAGTGTTCTCCCTGTAACCACCTCCTTTGTGTCTCTGCAGAAATTGATTCGTTTTTCATGATTGGACAATCTGGGCACAAGCATCAGTCTTACAAGTCGATACTGGTTATCTGTTGGAAAACGATGGATATATTTCTTCCTGCTTAGTACAGCAAAACATCTGCCACCTTTGGCATCACCACGATTATTTCTCTAGATTCCTTCCCTCCAAGTCCGTTTTGTGAAATCAGTGTTCGAATCTAGCAGTTAGGATACCGGCTGTTTTTCTAAAGTCGTAAAAGACTTTAACAGAATAGGTTACCCAGTCGTTCCAGGCCTGAAAAAACAAAGAACAACTTCCAACAGGTGAGACAATATATTCCTAACTTAGACAAATTTTCCGACAACACGGAAATTCTCAACACCCATTGTTCCGAATCGAATTGCTGCTTTTTCCATTATTTCAAGAATTTCAATCATTTCTGAATCTTTCCCTTGAATGTTTTTGAATGCCGATATTCCCTACTCCTTTTTCTAATAATGGGGAATTCACTTTACTCCACCGGATGATATCCTCATGGCCTCGGAGTCCCAATAGCCATTTTGCCAAGAGTGGGCATCTATTATTCTCGCACCTTGGAGGATTTTTTTGGTTTCTACTACGATTAAAAGTCGTGCCAACGCTATGGGGAGCAGTTGGGATGGGGGGAACAATTTCTCTGCCAAGGTTGCCGGGAATGCTGCCTCAGAACCTGGTATTCCCTCGAAACTTGTTCCTATGCCCCTTGTTTCGCCGATAAGTTTCGGCAACCACGTGAACAATTTTTGAGGGACTCCGGACGCCCCTTCGTCTGTAGCTCTATGCCATCTGGGATTTGACAAGTCAGAAAAACTGCGCGAAAGCTCCCAGATTGCAACGAGTCCTTGGCTTGGGCAGATACTTTACCTTTTGACCATGGCTCCACACACTCCTATGGGAAATGGTGCGTTCTGAGAGAGCCCGACTGGTTGGTCCTGTGGAGGTCGATGAAAGCTATCTTGGGGGCGGAAGGCTGGTATGCCAACATGTGTGGTTAAACCCAGCACTTCCGCTCAAACGGAGGGCTGGGCAGGGTAGGCTCCTCTCCTGGCAGCAGGTTTCAACGTACGGTCACCGTCCTTTCAGATAGCCCTGGCCCAGCTTACGTCCTGATCCCCGTGGTCCATAGAATTGCTGGCCTCCTGAAGCGATGGATTTTTGGCGGGCTCCAAAAGTCAGGATAAGCAAGGCCCACTTGCCATACTACCTGGATGAGTTAACCTAGCACTTTTCAGCGTACCCCTCGGGCACACTGTAGGGAATTGTTGATCAAGTAAAAAAGAGGATGGGTTAACGCCTCTGAAATTCTTCTAGGCATCTCTATACATTTGCAGGCTAGGCACTTCTCAGCCAACACAATTTATTTTTTCACTCCACTCCTAATTTCCGCAAGTACCACACTCGCCCCGACAAGGATCCAAAACAGATAGGAATGGCTTCCGCCGAAGCTGTCCTCAAAAAAAATACGGATCGAAAATCCAAGAACCATGAGAAACACTCCCATTTGTAACCACCGATGTGCGGAACTCAAAGCTTTTGTCCATTCCTCGTAGATGGCAAATTCCACTTTGGCGAGGAACCAAAGGAACAAGGCCAACCCTGGCAAACCAGTCCCCGTCACCACCATGAGATACCAATTATGCGGTTTTTCCGGAATATCGGGAATTCCAAGATTCACGGCTTCCAAGTCAACAATATTTTGCCCATGACGTTTTTCTAAAATAGGCACGCCATAACCAACTCCCACGATAGGATGATCCAGAACATCTGAAGCACTGAGATTCCATACTGCTAACCGAGCCTTGATCGTCCAGGGATTGAAGGTATCACGATGTAATCCCGATTGACCAAGGACGACTCCAAGTGAAAGGAATACTGCTATTCCTATGACCAGCAAGCGGAAGGCGTGACGTTTATGAACAAGAAATACTCCAATAATTATTTGCGTCAGGCATGCTAACCAGACACCACGACTATAGGAAAGCACTAGGGCCAAGAAAGAGAGAAGCATTCCACAAACCAACAGCACCCGTTTCCATGAACTGGTCACCGCCAAGAATCCCGTGATGAGCAGAGGAAAAACCATCAACACATTGGTACTCAGCCAGGTAAAATCTGCGCCATCTTCTTTTGGAAAACCTGCACGAATCGTGCGATCCAAAAGATTCCCTCCTCGATCCCAAAAATCAAGAAGGGAATAGCTGTAACAGGCAATGGCCCCAACCAGAAGGACAGGGAGAGCCCTTTTTAGAAAATACTCATTCCGTTGTTCCTGCACAATCAAACAGGTGCCATAGAACACCGCCAACTGAGCCACAACTTTTTGCCATTCCTTCAGACTGATCCATGGATCAATTGAAAAAGGGATCGTGAACGCAATCCATCCCACAAAACAGAGAAATGGGATAAGCAGGGAAGTATGGATCCAAAGAGGTTTTCGCTCCAATACACAAAGGAGTATCGCCCCCCCGAGGAGAGGGAAAAAGAAATATTCTTGAATATGAAACAGTCGGGGAGAAAACCCCAAGAGAATGACCACACAAAGCCCCCACCCCAGTGCAGGCCAAAGATTAGAACTGGAGAAAGTTCTCGAAGAGGAGGTACGGCCGACCTGTCCCACGTCCAAGTCGATGCTCATTGTCTCAATTCATTTGAGACAAGGAGATCTCGCACAAGAAACGGTTTCAACCTAATCCTCAATAGCCGTTCACGGGTGGGCAACAACGCTTGAAACTCCCTTCCACTACACGCAGGCGAACCAGAATCCCATAATAAGGAACCTACATGGATGCTACTTATGACGCCGTCCCTTAGCATCTTAAACGACATTCTCCCCTCGAATCAGATCCAAGACTCCTCCTATCGACCACGAGTCTTTGTTAAAGCCCACGGGAAATCAGATCATGAATATGTATCATGCCGACGACTTTTTCCTGTCGATCAAGGACGGGTAGCACAGAGATGGGCTTTTCCCGTTTCTCCATAATTTGAAGAACTTTGAAGGCTTTTTCGTCCTGATATACCCAACTGGGCTTTGGATTCATGACCGCTCCAATCGTGAGAGCAAAAAGGTTTTGCCCCCCCTCCAACACCCGACGAATATCAAAGTCAGTGATCAATCCCAATAAACGATCTTCCTCATCAAGTACGGACACTGCTCCAGCACGTTTACTCGTCATTTCACACAACATGAATTGAATCGTGTGAGAAAGACGAATAACCGCGTTTCCTTCACCTGTTCGCATCAGATCCCCAACATTCAAAAGCAGTCGTTTTCCCAATTGTCCGCCAGGGTGAAACATGGCAAAGTCGGCTGGTTGAAAGTTTCGCAATTTCATCAAAGCCATGGCCAGCGCATCCCCTAAGACCAAGGCTGCAGTGGTGCTACAGGTTGGTGCCATATTGAGCGGACAAGCTTCTTCTTGTATGGGCGTCACCAGAACAAGATCGCTACCTCGTGCCAGAGTGGAGTTTGCCTGCGCCGTAATGGCAATAATTCGTGCACCCATTTTTCGAATAAATGGAAGCAGTGCCAGCAATTCTTCGCTTTCGCCTGACTTTCCTACCGCAATCACTATATCCTCTTTCGCCACAATCCCAATGTCCCCATGCAGCCCTTCGGAGCCATGTAAAAACACCGCAGGTGTGCCGGTGGACACCATCGTAGCCGAAATTTTGTTCGCTATCAGGCCGGATTTCCCCACACCTGTAAGAATCACTTTTCCCTGACAGGCTTGCAACATCGTTACCGCCTCCTCGAAAGGAAGACCTATGCTCTCCTCAAGGTGCGCAATGGCTTGACCTTCCAGCCTGATCACCCGACGAAGTTCTTGAAGAATATCCATAAGGATCTGATCTGTTGATCTCTAGAAAAACAGGCAATTCTGGCAAAAATGTTTCAAGGTAAAACTTTCATTACATACACAGCTTCAATTGGCTCTGTCTTAGAAAAGGCGCGCGCTTCGTCCCGCACCTGAGAAGCACCTTCGCTAACCTGGAACCCCAACAAAAGGATTTCCTATTGACGCACAGTAAAGAGGAATGGAATCGGTGATAGGAGGAACTCTTGCCCATTCTTGGGAAAAGACTTCTTTCCTTGGAAGAGCGTTTATGACTATTCAAGTGTATCAATACACAAAATCGTGATTTGGGTCAAGTTAAGACAGGGCTCACCTTCCTGCTTGGATCATGACACAGCACCTTCCTGTAAGGGCTATTATCTCCTTCGCCGAACCTGGTACAAGGAAGGAAACTGAGACATATTGAAAGGCCCACACAGAGTATGAAAACTCCAAAATTATCATCTGCCACGACTCAAGAAATTACCAGAATGTTTAATGCGCTGGACTATAATGGGCTTGGCCCGGTTTATTGCGACGAAGGTGGAGACGCGTTTTGGCAGGATCGCCGAGGCCCCTGCAAGAAACTGGGAATCGCGATTGCGAAAGCCCTCCGCACCCGTTTACCGGCTATGGGGCGAAGTTTATATGTGGGCGCGAGAGTCCCAGAGATTCCCGTTTTGCTCATGGAACGGCTGGAATTAAATCGAACGGTATGCCCCTATAATCTTCGGCAAGCAGAAGTGGATATTCTCAACCAAGCCGGGGGCGAAAGCGGCACTCCTTTTTACTGCGGGTCGGCGGAGACTGCGACAGGCAACGTTGATCATCTTTGGATTGTCAGCGTTCTGAATGACCCGGAAGAATTCCCCAATCTGTCAGTCCTTTTTTCATACGGCCGTGCGGACCCACTGGCATTTGATGTATCGGCCTTTTCTCACGAACGGGACACCGGAATTCGCTTATTTGCCAATTGTATGGCCAAACTAACCATGCCAGGGTTGCTCACTACCTCGGTGGAAGAAATGCCCTGGGTTGAGCACTGGTGCAACTCACGGGGCATTCCTTACCGAGTTGAGGATCGAACGTATCCAACAGCCTTGGTAGGCGATCCCGTGTGTTTTATACGCATTGGATGAGGACAACTTCTTTTTTTTCACTCACGCGGGATAAAGGAAGGAACAAGGGCTGTTATGAAACCCATTCCCCTTGGATTAATTGGCGTAGGACGACACGGCTCCCGTTACCTTCAACATTTGCTCTCCATCGAGACGGGAGGAGAATTGATTGCCATCAGCCGAAGAAACGTGGAAGAAGGCATTCGACTCGCCACAGAATACCCCCTCCGCTTTTACCCGAACTATCACGATCTCTTAGCCGATTCGGCAATTCAGGCCGTTCTGATCGTGACCCCTCCCTCACTCAATCTCCCCATTGCCTTAGAAGCCATTCAACATGGCAAAGCGGTTCTTCTGGAAAAACCCCTTGCCCTTAACCAGACCCAAGGCCGCCAAATCGTTGAGGCCGCCACCAAAGCAAAAATTCCTGTAATGACAGCCCAGACTCTGCGGTATGAGCCAGCAATCCGGCAATTGCAAGCCATCGCCTCATCCTTAGGCCAATGGCACTATCTTGTTTGCACCATGCGATTCGAATCCCGCCCAGCGTTGCCTGAAAAAAACACGGCATGGGGCAACTATGGGGCCCTCATGGAATTTGGAATTCACTTGCTGGATCTGGTCCGTGCCCTCACTCAAGATGAGGTCCATTCGGTCTCGGCTGACATTAGTCGACCAACGGCCCATGACCCCGAAAATCGGGCTTTCATCAAACTGGTTACGCAGAGAGGACTCCCCTGTTATCTCGATATTTCACGCGTCAGCCAGGGACGAGTCACCCGCGCAGAAATTATGGCGTCAAAAGGACAAGTCCTAGCCGATTGGACGACCAACATCGTTCGAAAAATTTCCGGAAGAAATGAGATATTAGACTACCCCTGCCCTTCCCGTGCAACGTTGATTGAAGTGCTTCAAGACTTTTGTCAGGCGATTCGAACCGGAGGCCCAATGCCCGTTACCGCAGAAGATGGGTTACGAGCCGTCGAACTTGCTGATGCGTCTTACCGATCGGCACAGACTGGGAAACCCGTTTTCCTCAATTAATTCCTGTATCTTCATGACCGGCCTCCTGGCATTTGTGCTCTCCAAAGCTCATAGGCATCATGGATGGATGATCCTTTCATACGATAGGCTACTTCGGCTTCGCCGAAGATTTTTTCAATCAACTCCCAATCCTGTCGGGAAATATTATAGCGTTGAAAGAGTTCAATGAGAGCTGGCTTCTCCCACATTGGTATTTTGTGGTTATAGCTCACGAGGGCCTCTAACAATTTGGATGTCAAACCACTCTGATGAATTAACTGTAAAAGCCCTGCACTTTCTTTTTCAAAACGCTGTTCAACCGCCGCTGAGAAATATTCGCTCAACTCTGAGGATTGAGATTTCACTAAGGCCGACTGCAATTGAATGAGGCCATGAATCAGTTGATTAGCCTTGGAGGTCCCCTCCGGCGGAAGAACATTGGCACTTTCAAACGTGGCTAAGAGGGCCATGACGGAACCAATCAAGGCCGAGCCAGTTCTCTTTGAAGAAAAATCTGGCGAAGGCTGTGGAGACGAGGCAACCTCGCGGTGTGCAAGATGTAAATGACCCGGCACCCATTGTTTATTCATATAGGCTAAGCGAACGTTTATTTTCTCCTTCTGAATTGGCTTAAAATTTTCAACTCCTGACAAGGCCTCATTCTCCAAACCTTCTTCACTTCTACTTAGACCAACCTCCCACAGGAACAAGACAGTCGCCCCTATCCAAACAGTCAAGAAGATCCACGCCACTTTACTAGTGTCGCCCTGGCAGATCATCAGATTCATGCGTTTCACTTGTTCTTTGATTCTATGAACCATTCGCTTGCCGTCTTCACGTTTCAGCAAAACCGATGTTTGCTCAAAGTACCGTTATAATGCGTCCAATAGGCAACCGGCAGATTCTTCCTGTGTATTGGGAATTTTTTTTGCTTCAGGAGAATGATCTTCCCCTCCTTAACAGACAATTTCGATAAAAATCCCTTGCCTTTTTCCATCTTTCTTTTATCCAAATGTTGGCCAGTACCTTTTTGTCTTCCGGCCTGATCGACTCTTGGAACCGTAACTCCACCAAATAGCCATGGAGACACTTA
>JBGSSO010000097.1:0-1908 GCA_041737015.1 Nitrospirales bacterium | reverse complement strand
CCGTCCAGTGTTTCAAGCGGCTAAAAAGAGCCAAGGTTCGGAGGTCGGGTCGAAGTGAGGTAAAGACATGCGTTTTATGGATTCCACCTAACATGACTGCCTGACGGAATAAGAGTTCAAATGCGGCTTTCAAGGTATTCATGCGTGCTCCGGAAAACCCATGGCGCCTCAAGGCAATAGTATTCAGCCCAAACATTTGGGCACGATAGCCACCGGCCGCCCGCACAAACGGCGGGACATCCCGTCCTAAGGCCGAACACCCTCCCACCATCGCATATTCACCAATCCGTACATATTGGTGCACCCCGACTAAGCCTCCAATCACGACAGAATTTCCCACAGAGACATGGCCGGCCAGATTTGCCGCATTGGCCATCACAATATGATTACCCAACTCACAATCATGAGCCACATGGGTATAGGCCATGAGGAAATTATGGTGTCCCATTCTGGTCACTCCGCTTCCAAACGCCGTACCCCGATTAATCGTCACATTCTCACGAACAATATTATGATCCCCGATACAGACCCTGGTGGGCTCGTCTTTATATTGCAAATGCTGAGGGGGGGTACCAATAGACACAAAGGGGAAAAACCGGCAACACCGGCCAATTTCCGTATGTCCTTCTACACACACATGGGCCACTAATTCGGTTTGATCTCCAATCGTGACATGTTCACCCACGACGCAATAGGGCCCGATGACGACATCTTCTCCTACTGTTGCTTTGGGATGGACAATTGCTGTGGGATGAATATTCATCAAATTCTCACTTTATTGCGTTGAAAATGTTTCCAAAGCCAGACTTCGCGCAACAACTCTGTTGATCGCGACTAGGCCTCACTTTCTTCAACTCTGACCATGGCGGTCATTTCAGCTTCACAGACTAAGGAAGAATCGACCAGGATCTTCCCGGCCATCTTCCAAAATGGGTCTTTTCGTCGAACAACCTCAACCTCAATCCGTAATTGATCACCAGGAACAACCGGTCGACGGAACTTGGCTTTTTCAATTCCTGTGAGAAAAACGGTAGGACGGCCGGTCCCCTTGGCCGTTTTTCTGGCCAACACCCCGCCAACTTGCGCCATCACTTCTAAAAGTAATACGCCAGGCATAATAGGGCGCTCGGGGAAGTGCCCTTGAAAAAACTGTTCATTAGCCGTAACGTTTTTAATGCCCACAATCCGCGTCGCATCTTGGATTTCAAGAATCCGATCCACTAACAAGAAGGGATATCTGTGCGGAAGTAATGCCTGAATCTGGAGAATATCTAACTCGCTCTCAGCCATACTTGACCCCTTTCTCTCCGTGTTTCTCTGCCACCATTGGTTGCCATGACCTTGAACCACCCTTTGGACTAGGGCGCACTGATCGAACCACTCTCCCGATCCAGCGCCTGAATAACATCAGTAGAAATATCCAGCCCAGCTTGATAGAACAAGGTGCCTGAATTCACTCCGTATTCTAAAACCAGACCCAAGCCACGTTGACCGGCAACTTCCGTTACCACCTTTTGCACCTGGAGGCGAAATTCGTTTTGCAATTCCCGTTGTTTTTCTTGAACTTCCCTGTTTAAATCGGCTACTTTTTGTTGATACCCGGCCATTTTTTCCCTGAACTGTTCTTCCTTTCGATCCCTGGCCTCCTGACTCAATACCGTACTTTGGGCCATTAATTCACTTTCCAACTTACGTAATTCCTTTTGCTCTAATTCCACAAGCGTCTGCCGATCCTTCATGAAGGCATTCAGCGCGTCCGACAGCCGTTTTCCCTTGACCGTTTCAGCCAATATTCGCTGAGGATCAACAACGCCGACCGGGAGATCCGATGGATTGTTTGGCCCTATAGCCGTACATCCCCAGGCAAGACTCAGGACCAGACTTCCCAAAGTCATCCACCCGCCGATA
>JBGSSO010000087.1:0-6005 GCA_041737015.1 Nitrospirales bacterium | reverse complement strand
AAGGGTAAATTTCAGAAATGGGTACTCTATAAAACCCTGGGTTTTTCAATATAATGCTCAATGCGAGCTATACCTTTTGTAAGACCTTAAGGGCAGCACTGTAGATCTAGTCAATTTGATGAACCCAAATATCCGGGCGTGCCTGAGAAAAACATATGTCTTACATTTTAGTGTCTCTTAACCGTGGACCTTCACCATAGTCTGTTTCAGCTCCAGATGGGCGGTCTCTGGCATTTTTCGTTGGTTGATATGGTTCTGACGGTATCTATCCGCGATAAGAGTTTGATACAAAATACTTACCGCCCAGGGTTTGGTGAAACAGCCAAACTGGGAACCAAACCCAGGTGTCTTCTCAAAGGGGGTTGAATAGGGAAACTTTCCCCAATAAATATAGTGCTTTCAAGAAGAGAACAACCCGGTCGATTAGGCCTTTCAATCATCAGGTCGATATCAATAAGGATAAGGAAATTATGAACGCGCAATTCCCTGACGAACAATCCAGCGAAGGCGCCTTTGTGCGGCAAGGTGATGCATTTCGGGAATGGGTGACTGATGATGGTAGTTCAGGATTTCCTGCGGCGCGGGGGCGGTATCATCTGTATGTCTCCTGGGCATGTCCGTGGGCGCATCGCACAATTATTGTGCGAAAGCTCAAGCGCTTGGAAGATGTGATTGGCATGACGGTGGTTGATCCTATCCGGGATGAGCGGGGTTGGGCCTTTCGAGACGGCCATGAACATTCGACCGACCCCGTCAACGGGTTTGGGTTTCTGAGTGAGGCGTATCGTGCGACCGATTCGGCCTATCGCGGACGCGTGACCGTTCCCGTGTTGTGGGATCGTGAAACCCGGCGAATCGTGTGTAATTCCGATGACGACATCATGCGGATGTTCAATTCGGCCTTTAATCAATTCACAGGCAGTACGTTAGACCTGTATCCGGTTGATCTCCGGAAGGAGATTGACCAACTGAATAACGATATTTATGAACAGGTGAATGATGGCGTCTACCGCGCAGGGTTTGCGACGTCTCAATCAGCCTATGAACACGCAGTCCGTCGCCTGTTTGCCATGCTGGATAAGCTGGAGTCCCGCTTAACCACACGACGGTTTCTCTTTGGCATGAACCCGGTGGAGACAGATTGGCGTCTGTTCGTGACGCTCATCAGGTTTGACGCGGTGTACCACGGACATTTCAAATGCAATATCCGGCGCATTGTGGATTATCCTAATTTGTTTGGCTACCTCAAAGATCTCTATCAGTGGGACGACGTGGCGGACACTGTGAATATGGATCACATCAAACGCCATTACTACATCACCCACGAGGACATTAACCCCACGGGTATCGTTCCCCTCGGTCCCGATCAGGATCTTTGCTCTCCCCATGGCCGTGATCATTTGTAGGAAGACATCCGGCATCCGTGACAATGATAGTCTGTCTGCAGGAATATTTGCCGCTCCGGCAGACGATATTGCTGCTTGCAACGGCGCCAAATTCTATGGTTTCTCAAATTCCCACCAATATTGGGCCTGATTACCTGAAAAATACAAGTGAAGTAGCTAGAATAGGTTCCAGATTTCCATCTTTCGACTGCAGAAACTGGACAGGTAGAAGACAAACCGGGTAGGTCGTTGAATCTGGAGGAATCGTTATGACATTGACAGCCCATAATAATGTCCCACTTCCCTCGTTGATGTATGGCACGGCGTGGAAAGAAGGCGCCACTACCCATCTGGTGCAATTGGCGGTCGCTTCGGGGTTTACGGCCATCGACACGGCCAACCAGCTCATTCATTACCGGGAAGACCTGGTGGGGGAAGCTCTGCTGGCACTCGACAAGCAAGGAGTTAAGCGGGAGACTCTGTTTTTGCAAACGAAATTTACGCCGGTGAACGGACAGGACCATCGTACTCCCTATGATGCCTCGGCCGAACTCACCACTCAGGTGCAGCAATCATTTGCCAGCTCGCTGACGCACCTCCACACCGACTATGTGGACTCATATGTCTTGCACGGGCCGAATTCACGATTTGGATTGGGAGAATCGGACCGGGAAGTGTGGGCGGCCATGGAGGAGCTCTATCAATCCGGGAACACTAAAATGATTGGCATCAGCAATGTCACGGCCGTACAACTCACCCAACTGTGTGCGGAAGCGAGGATCAAACCCATGGTCGTGCAGAACCGGTGTTACGCCTCCCATGGATGGGATAGAGAAGTGAGGGGGATTTGCCAGTCTCATGGCATCATTTACCAGGGCTTTTCACTCCTTACGGCCAACAGGGACGTCCTGGGCGACCCCGACATACGGGCCATCGCCAAACGGTTAGGGACGAGTCCCGCGCAAGTGGTCTTTCGCTTTGCCATGCAGATCGGGATGCTCCCGTTGACCGGAACGACCAGCGAACAACATATGAAAGACGATCTCCAGGCCGGACAATTGGCGTTATTGCCGGAAGAAATCGAACTTCTGGACACCATTGCAGAATGACCAGACCACTCCTCCCTGAGAAGAGATATAAGAATTACCCCTTCCTGGATCATCACCACCAAAAATGACGTCTGATAGTTGGGGCATGTCAGAGTCAGGCCGCAGGCTTCAGAACTGTCTGTTACCGGTCATCGTCCTGATCCTTCTTTCGCCGGTCTCAGCGGCACCAGCCGGCACGATACCCGAGCTGATGTTGGCTGACATCTACCGGCAGGGTCTTGATCTCAGCCAATACCGGGTCAGCGAAAAACTCGACGGCGTCCGCGCTCGTTGGGATGGAACACATCTGATTTCGCGAGGCGGCAATGTGTTTGCGGCACCGGAATGGTTTACCAAAGGATTTCCAGCCGTGCCCTTGGATGGAGAGTTATGGATGGGGCGAGGCCGATATGAAGAGGTATCGTCCATTGTCCGGACACAACAACCCCATGATGGGTGGCGAAACCTGCGCTTCATGATCTTTGATCTCCCGGCACAGGGCGGAACATTTGCCCAACGAGTGATCGAGATGAATCGCTTCAAGACCGAAAGCGCCTCTCCCTATTTGGGTATCATTGAACAACAGCGAGTCGGGAGCGAAGAAGACTTGTTGAAATGGTTGTACGCGGTGAACGATGAAGGCGGTGAGGGGTTGATGCTTCACCGGGACACCGCGTTGTACGCCAGTGGCCGTAGTCAGGATTTATTGAAGTTGAAATTATTCACCGATGCCGAGGCCACAGTCATCGGGTATCGACCAGGCAAAGGTCAGTTTACCGGTCAGATTGGTTCACTCAAGGTGCGCACGGATGATGGGATCATCTTCTTTATCGGAAGCGGACTCAGTCATGAACAACGGCGTCGCCCGCCACCGTTACAAAGCCGGGTCACATTTCGTCACCAGGGATTGACCGAAAACGGCATCCCTCGATTTCCGGTTTTTCTACGGATTCGCAATGAGGAACCCCCGTAGGTAGCATTTTTATATATTCCCCCTTAATACCCTTCCCGCTTCACACAGAAGTTCCTTACCACCACGTTATCCCGCTGACACGCTCTGGTCAGGAGCTGATGATGTGCAGGCGAATCGGTGACGGCGACGAGGCCCAGCCGTTGGCAGAGCTGAATACTGTAGACCAGAGCCGCAGACGTTTTAATCAATCCAAATCCATACTCGAATGCGAGGCTCTCCTGTTCAGCCAACCGCCTTCGGCTCATACCCTGAAGGGTTTCAACGGAATAGGAGACGAACTCTCTTTCTGCCTTCTGGAATGCCACCAAGAGCGCAGAGTCTGTCGGGACGGAACTTCGGCCTTGGCTATCCTGGGAGAATGCCACTAACCCTCGCTGAAACCGTCGATCATCCTTCAAGGCCTCATGAAAGATCGATCGCCAAAGAGGATCGGCAAGATCCTGATTGACCGCCGTAACCATCGTCGGACTCAGCGCCCCACTGACATCATGCCCTTGAATGATTCTACCGCTCGCTAATAGTTCTGGATAATAATCTCCCATCCGGTCTGGAAACCCTGTTGCCCCCATGAATGGGGTTAATTGCAAAGCCATAAAATCCAGAAAATGGACATGGGAGTAATCCTTCAGAATCTGATGGAGAGTCTGTTCGTGACACAGGTGAAAGGGATAATACAACGCATCCATGGGGAGAGAACCTGACAAATTTGTGTCTTAGGGAGTTTGGGGTGAGTTGAAACCTGTCCTCGTATGTATTGTGGTAGTGGGAAAAACAATCCCGGTGCGAGCCCTGTCTTGAGAAAGGCTACCAGCACTCAAAGCATAGCTTTCTTCCCCCGGTGAAAAATGTCATACCGGGAATCGGCTCAGCGTTGGAGCTCAATACGGGAGCAACAAGGCTGCCCGAAAATCCTATGACAATCCCTCTGTCTTGATAGACTTATCTAACCGTTCGTATTTCACCCGCCCACATGAGCCTGAAGAATTTTAGAACCGGCAATCATCGGATCGGCCGGAGCCAACTCCAAGGCCTTTTTGAAATGGCTCGTGGCGTCACCGTGGTTCCCTAACTTATCCAATGCCAGCGCAAGATTGTAATGCGCTTCCGGAAGGTCAGCATTAGCGGCTATGGCTTTCGTAAAATGTTCTTGGGCCACATCCCAATGCCCCTGTTGAAAATGATTGACCCCTTCCTCATTTTCTGCTGCACCGGCGACTCCGGCAGTTGCCATCAGAGCACCTTCCACCTGTGGGGTTTCCGCCATGCCAGGAGCTTCGGCTGTCGACATTGGCGTACTTTCCGCTTTGGGCTCCGGTTTCGTTTCTTTCCCGTATTCGCCGGAATCGCATCCACTCCATACCAACATCATGAGGAACAGTAATCCGAGACCAAAAGATCGCTGATTCATCGAGTCCTCCTTGTTTGAATGGTGAGCTGCGCTATGGCAGTCCGCTAGAAACTCCTTTGAAAGTAATACATTCACGATTTGGGTTGAGCAATGTCAATAGCAGCCAAAATGTTCAGCACCATTGTCGTCACGCCGCAAAGACGAATGGATAATAATATAAAGTTCAGTTTGCGCGAAGATGTTTTTCAAAAACATTGGACAGATATCGGTGAATAATTTCCCCTTACGATCCGGGCCAATCTTTCCAGACAAACAGGCGTGCCATTGCGAAAAATTTTATCCCTTCGCAGATTATCTAAAATGCCGGACGGTTTGGAGCGAGAGTTATGTGGTTATGGTTTTCTTCAGTTCCTTTACCCTGATTGGATACCGTGTGCTTCTCCTTATCTCCGCTTTCATCCTCGTTCCTGCCTCGATCTTTTGTATCGAGAATTATCCCATTCCTATACGCATTTCCCCAAAAAATAATCAGCCTACTTGACTCCAGGAATTTTGAAATTATTTTATAAGTAACATCGATGCATGGTTGACCTTCGAGGGTATCACGACGAATCAACAAGGATTTGAAGGAATGAGGGATGTGCCGAGAGGCTGAAAGAGGAGGGATAAACTATGATCATTCGAAGATTAGAGAATTGGCCGTTTGATGGTTTTTCGGGTGGAGTCTCAGAGATAGACCGGCTACGGCATGATCTTGGTCGCTTGTTCAATGGTCTACCCAGGGTGAATGGCGGGGATTCTCCAGCAGGCGTCTATCCTCTCATGAATGTGTCACAGGATAGCGAAAATGTGTATGTTCGCTCAGAAGTTCCAGGAATGACGCTTGATCAACTTGATGTTTCGGTAACAGGCCGGAATCTTACTGTGACAGGTGAGCGGGCGATTCCGGATGAGCAATCCAATGTGCGATATCATCGTCGAGAGCGGGAAGCCGGGAAAATCCGGCGACAGTTGACGTTACCCACGGATGTGGACAATGAGCGAGTGCAAGCCAAATATCAACACGGTATTTTAATGGTGGTCTTGCCTAAAGCAGAAAAAGCTAAACCTAAAAAAATCGCCATTACCGGGTAAAGATTGACATGAAGGTGAGTGATGGGGAAAGCCCCATTCAATACCAAAGGAGGATGAACACATGACAACACAGACAC
>JBGSSO010000083.1:0-40473 GCA_041737015.1 Nitrospirales bacterium | reverse complement strand
CCGGATAAACAATCTCCCCATTTGGCGCGATCATGAATCATGTATTGAGGAATGGGTTGATCCGCCACAATATCTGATATCGTAAACCGCCCACCTGGTTGAAGAACCCGAAACATTTCCTGAAACACCTTCTTCTTGTCAGGCGCGAGGTTGATGACGCAATTGGAAATAATCAAATCAATCTGATCGTCTTCAACCGGCATGGCGTCGGCAAACCCCTTTCGAAAATCCACGTTGGACGCAGGATAGCCCAGATTTTTGGCAACGGTCGGTGCGTGGGTGCGCGCAAGAGATAACATTTCATCGGTCATGTCGATGCCGATCACTTTGCCGGTTGCCCCAACCTTCCGTGAGGCTTCAAAGCAGTCGATGCCCCCTCCTGAGCCGATATCCAAGACCACTTCGCCGGGTTGGACGGTGGAAAGACCAACCGGTGTGCCGCAGCCATAGGAGACTTTCAGGACAGCTTCGGGGATAAATTGTCCCAAATCCTCATGGTTATACCCGGTCGGACAACAGAGCTGCTCCCCGTTGGTTACCGCTTTGGCGTAGCGTTGGCTCACAGACTGGGTGATGGAATGGTTCTGCTCTGTTGTTTCATTGGTCATAATACCCTCATGGAAATTCAAGAAACTCTGTATGTTCCCGTTACCCTGTTTTCGTCAGACAAGCGATGACAACCAGGTCATACCCTGCCCATTCTGTCTAGACATGTCGAGAAATGTTACACGAATTTAATAATATCGAGATAACTCGCCTGATGTCAGAACTGAATAGAAGACTGAAATCTATCCTTTCTATCACAAATTCATAGCCTTTGTGGAAAATTTTCCAAATCTACCAAACAACAAAGAAGCGAGTGACTGCCGGCGAGGAGTATGGGAGTATAATTGACCAGTATGAGAACTCCGCAATCGCTCTTAGAAGAGAAATCGGATGGAGAAAAACGGAAAAAATCTGAAGAGAAGATGAGGTGGGCCGCGACCACACCAAGAGGCCCTTTTTTCCCATCTCGCCAACCACCATCAGATGACATCGAACCCACACTCAATAACTTTCAAGTTCCCTGCCCTGGAGGGCTTGAATGGGCCGGGCATTATCTCCGCACACCTCAAGAAATTGCTCTATTTGGCGGGCAGATATCTGGATGGGTTGTTGGAATACGATCCACTGCACTCCCTCTGTGCAAGGTGGGGTTGTGAGCGATCCCTCATACGAGACAAAGTGTCTAGCTTCAGGAATGAGGTCTTCCGGATTAAAGTCCCCTTTTGCCAGGAAGGGTACGCCGACCGTGGTGGGCAGCTGATTCCAAAAGGTGGCCAAGGTCGTATTTTCCGCTCCCAATTCTATCGGCACCGCGGCGACAACCACATGACCACTTGGATCCTGGTGAACAAGATGCAGCTCCATAGTCAAGAGTTTTCCGTTCCAACGATGTTCACTGGGTTCGTGAAAATGTAATTGTCTGAGCTTGTAAGGGCGGCCGTTCACGAGCGCCATGCTGCCGAGCCCAACGTTGACTTGAATGGTATGGCCATTATTGACCATCTTCACCATTGTTGACTGGTAATCCAACGAGAGTTCCCCTCGAGAGGGACTCGTGCGGCTCATAGGGATATTGACAGGCGATTGATGCGCTCCAGCCTCACAGCTTGAGAAATGGGGGGTCAGTATTGCCCAGTGGTCGGGACCTTCGATCCCGTGGTACGCCCAATGGGCCTCCACGTGCGCATCATGCTCAGATTGGTCTCCCTGGCCCACGTCATGGGTAGGAGGGGTTTGAGAAAATACCTGACCGAAAGGTGGGAAAAACTGAAAGACTCCTACGAGAATTAGACTGGCGGTGAAAACCTTCCGGGCAGGCGATCGGTTTTCCATTGGTACCACCCACCCGATATGATGGGCCACCGCTTGAATCCTATGTCTCTTCCGTATTGGACATCTCATGAAATGTGATCTTCCCTCCTTCATTTTTATCATCGCCTATACAACGTCGCCTCGCTCCTTCGTGAGACTATCGCGGACGCCTGAAGACTCCCATCTGAAACCTTAATAATCCCGGAGACCTACTCCTAGCGAGCCAACACGACATCATTGATCAGATCTGTTTTTGATTGCAATTTTTCCCTTAATCCCTCGTAGGAGAAGGTTTGAATGATTCTAGCGAATTGGGCTCGATAATTTTTGACTAGACTGATGCCATCCACCACCAAGTCATAGACCCACCATTGTCCGGATTTCCAGAGTAAGCGGAAATCCAGCGGGACTTGTACCTTATTGGATTTCAAAACCGTCCGGACCTCTGCGAAATCGCCTTTTAGCCGCTCACCCACATATTGCACTTTCTCATCCGAATACTCCTCGAATCGGCTTTCGTACGAATTCGATAAAAATTGTTGGAATAAATCCTCAAATTCCTCTTGCTCGACCTCGGTTAATCTTTGCCACTGCGCCCCTAATGTGCGTTTGCCCATCTCCTTATAATCCAATAACCGATTCACCGCCTGCTTCACTAATTGGCGTCGTTCCTGCACCCGTTCCGGTGCCTTTAATCGTTGATCCGAAAGAATCCCCATGACAGAATCAACCGTGTGTATGACTCGTTCCTTGGCTGAGCCATTTTCCTGAGCTCCAGCCACCAGCACTGACAAAAAGAGGCCCAGCAGGCTTGCCAAGAGCACAGAGGTTATACGCCTCAAATGGCTTGAGAAGAGTGAATCATGTTCCGCTTTTCGTTGTCTCTGCTCTTCCCCCATCCATTCGCTGGCCATCGTCATAAATCCTCCTTGTCCTGTGAGAGCATGCGCATAAAGGTTCACCATGCCGATCTTTTCTGAATTTTACGAATGTCTTGCTCCACCGGCATGCACTCTTCCCACTGTGAGCGAACGTCGTAGCCTGATATTTTCCCGACTGCCTCCCAAGAGGAGAGAAGGTTTTCTTTCTTGACAGGTTCCCAACGCTCTGATGAGGACCAGAATAAGGAAAACCCCCACCACACCTATTGCGAGCACTTTCCCCCCCTCGGCTAAAAAAAGCCAAAACAAAATTTCTCCGAGATTCGCCTGCTCGCGCACCAGCCAAGCCTTATACCCCAGAGCCAGACTCATTAAAATCAATCCTCCTGTGGCCCATAGAAAACCCTTTACTCCCCGAAGAAGACAATTCCATTTGCGCGTGATCTTCATATATTCCTCCTTCGCTTCTTTTGAAGGTTCGCACTTTTAACAGAACCTCTGGCCTTCCATTGCTCAAACCGCCACGATGACCTCATCAGAACCAATCACCTGGCAAAGATTACTGTATCAAAGAGCGTGCCACCCCAAGACCGTCCATCCTAGCTAAGATATTCCCGCAATGTTTCAAGCCATTAGACCGTATTAAGGCCGAGCATCGATGGAGTGCATCGTCCGCACTTGGGGACGGGATTTCGGACTACATGAGGAATGTCGTAGAAAGAAGAATTGAAAAAAGGTTAGGGGACATGTGCCGTTATCTCCCCGCTCACGTCGGAATCACCGACTCGAAGGGTTCTGAGACCCTCCAGGGCCACAAATTTCTTGAAGGACATTGTCCCCATTGCCCTCGACCCCTCATGAAGCCAAGAGTTTAAACGCCAAAAACGACGTCAATGTCCAACAGGCTACGAATTAAGAATTCTGTCCTAGTTCCTCAAATTATCCAACCACCATCGTCCCGCCTGGCCTTGTTCACTCCTAGGGTTCGTGCCGACTACGATCTATCGTCACCTGGCTCAAGTCCTTGCACAAGGGAACTCCGCTCCTTTCCCCTTAAAAAACCCCTTGCGCATCATAGTCATTCCACCAATAGGATTGGATGTATGGATAAGGCACAAATTTTGATTATTAAACTTGTTATTCCCCGTAGCTTATTACGGGGTTTCTACTTGAGGGTGTGCGATTGATATTGCTCTGAATACCCCGTCAGCTTGCTGCGGGGATCTTTTAATGAGATGTTGAGGAGAACCGCGAAAGCAAACAAAAAGAACGCACGCTGGCTCAAGGAAGGAACCCTGACATAAAAAACGAAGGAAGTCCGTATCACCATGCCAATCGCGGAGGGCACGCAGTCAGAGCTGGGAGTCCCGCGCTTAGGATGTACGGTGTAGTTGACTGGACTGCCCAGCTCTGGCAAGAACACATTGGCAAAATTGCTTCATTGCCGATTGGAAAATTTTGGGTTCTCCAACAAGATACCAAAGGTCTGTATATCAAAACGCTGGGAGGGAACATTTTCCATTTTACCGGTATCTCCGAGGTGTACGAAATGCCCGTTCATTCCGATGGCCTAGTGAAAACCGATCGTCGGCTCCCAGAGGTCTGCGTGGGCATGATCATCCAAAAATTTGTGGCGCTTCAGGACCTTTCCCCCATTGTTATCCAGAACTTTTCTCATGAAGAGGTGACGCCCTATCGAGGACATCCGAGTTCCGCATCCTAAGGAACGAGGACTGGATGAGACATGAACGCCCCCTTTCTCACCCATCTGTTCTTCCGGTATGGTTCCCGACAATCGGAACCACTCGCTCCTTCTCCCGCAAGAGGCGATCTGAAAAAAGAAAGGCCGTGATCGTCTACAGAGGGGGCTCCCGCCCTTCCGACTCGCTTTGCCCCACCCCTTTGCTAGAAAGAAATGACGTCATCGTATGAAGGCACGCAGAACGTGGCAAGCACTCCTCGGTTTGAAAATTCCTCGATTTGCCTTTACCCGCCTGACGTCAAGCATTCAGCAGCGCGTCGTGAGCATGGTCGATGGAGCCAGACGGGCTGCGTTCTGGCTGGTGATCGGAACATTCATCTCGACCATCGGGCTCCTTGCCTACACCGCCACCCATCTGACTCTCGATACCAATCCCCTGAATTTGCTCGATCCTAAAATTCCCTTTCGCCAGTTGGATGAAGAATTTGGAAAAGGGTTTCCTCAGTTGGAGGATCTTCTTGTTGGCGTGATTGAGGCCAAACATCCCACGGAGGCAGAAAAAGCCGCCGATACTCTTGCCTGGCAATTGCGCCAGCATACTGATCTCTTCTCTTCGATTTACCAGCCTGGAAACGATGCCTTTTTCGATCGGACGGGCTTGCTGTATTTGGATATTCCCGAACTATGGCTTCTGGAAGAACGCCTGGCCCAATGGGAACCGTTCCTCGGCACCTTAACTCATGATCCTAGTCTTCGGGGCCTGTTTTCAGTTCTGGGGTCTGCCCTGGATCATGGCACGAGCGGACCAGACCAGAAACCTCTTCGACGGATCATCGATTCGATCAGTGACACGATGGAAGCCCAGTTTGCCAATCGGCCTAGTCGGGAATTCTGGCGTGAAGCCATGCTGGAAAATCTTGTCCCACAGAGAAACGCCTATCGACAGTTCGTTCTGGTGAAACCCCGACTGGATTTCTCTCGTCTTCAAGCCGCTGAAAGCCCTATTCAGGCCCTACGACTTTTGGTTAAGGAATTGGAAGCACGGTATGACGTCCGGATTCGACTCACGGGGTCTCCGGCCATTCAAGAAGAAGAGCGCCGGACACTGGCGAAAGGTGCAGGGATAGCCGCCCTGCTGTCTTTTATCCTCGTGTGCGCCATTCTGCTTGCGGGGTTACGGTCAATTCGGTTAGTTGGAGCGATTCTGGTCACCCTGCTCATGGGCTTGATTTGGACAGGGGCCTTCGCCACCTTCCTCATTGGATCCCTGAACTTAATTTCCGCCACCGTTCCGGTATTGCTCATCGGACTCGGCGTGGATTTTGGCATCCAGTTTGGAATGCGATATCGGGAAGATCGCAACGAAGGAATATTGCATACGCAGGCCCTTCGTCGGACCGCGTCGAGCGTCGGCGTGGCCATGATCCTTTCAGCCCTGACTGCCGCTCTGATCTTTTTCTCGTTTCTTCCCACGAGCTATCGAGGATTAGCGGAACTAGGTCTCATTGCCGGGATGGGCATGTTCCTCACCCTGCTGGCCAATCTAACCGTCCTTCCGGCTCTGCTCACATTGTGGCCCGTTCGTGTCAGTCCTCAATCGCCGCAACATACGTCTTTGGGCCATCCTTCTCAGGGGTTTCTGAATCATCGACGAACCATTCTTGGGATCGGGATATCCATCACCGCAGCTGCCGCGATCTTCCTTCCTGACGCTCGATTCGACTTTAATCCCCTCAATCTCAAGGATCCCAACACGGAAGCGGTGGCCACCTTTGAAGAATTGCTTCGCGATCCCAAGACGACGCCTTATACTATTCAGATTCTGACCAAAAATCTTGCCGCCGCTCAAGAGTTGGGAACTCGACTGAACGAGCTGACAACAGTCGAAAACACCGTCACGCTGGCTAACTTCGTTCCCCACGACCAAGAAGAAAAGTTGGCCGTGATCAATGATATGGCCCTGATGCTTCAGCCCATCATGATGCCCATGACGCCGATGAAGGCGCCATCCGTCAAGGAAACCATTCTGGCCCTAGACGATTTTCAAACCCTACTTGACGAGAAGACCGTCAATGCTCCAGATGATGCATTTCGCGCAAGCCTGATACGAGTAAACGGGCTCTTCACTCGTCTCCGACAGGAGACGGAATGGCCTCATCGTCCACTTCAAGAGCTTCATACCCGTTTGCTGGGAAATTTGCCCGAGAACTTCGAACGCTTACAACGCCTCTTATCGGCGCAGCCGGTCACCTTGCAAGATCTTCCACCAGACCTTACTTCACGCTACATGACTGCCGATGGACGAACCCGGCTCGAAGTGTTTCCCTCACAGGACCTGCGCAACAATCAGGCCTTGCGCCGGTTCGTCCAAGCGGTTCAAGCCATCGCCCCCAACGCTATTGGCACACCCGTCGTCCTCATCGGAGCCGGAGATGCGGTGGTGCAAGCCTGCCTTCAGGCCATGGGTCTGGCCTTCATAACCGCCACCGTGTTGTTGTTCATCCTCCTACGAAATCTGCGCGAGATCATCCTCGTCTTCTTCCCGCTGCTCCTCACCCTCATCCTGACGATTGCAGCCACAGTCGTCCTGCAGGTCCCCTTTAACCTAGCCAATGTGATCGCCCTTCCCTTGGTGCTTGGATTGAGTATGGCCTTCGGCATCTATCTAGTGCTGCGAACCCGTGAAGGAATATCCATCGACCGCCTTATGCAGAGCAGTACCGCCCACGCCGTGTTGTATAGCGCCCTGACCACGATGGCCTCCTTTGGCACCCTCGGTTTTTCCAGTCACCGTGGAATGTCGGGTGTGGGCATCCTCCTTTCCCTGGCCCTGGCTATCGCCCTTCTGTGCTCATTAGTGATGTTGCCGGCGGTGCTGGCTGAAATGGAAAGTCGAAAGTCGCCGTGAGCTTCCTATGCATGGCCTAACCCGGACGAGCCGGAACCCAACAAGGGGAAGACTCGGGAAGCGTGAGGTGTAAAGCGGGAAGCGAGAAGAAAAGAGCAAGACGAAGGTACGGAAGAATGCCCGTTTCCAAAGAATTGGATTTGCCCGGAATGGCCTTTATCATCTTGATAGACAAGATTCTTGGAACTTCGCCAAAAATATCTTTGCAGCAAAACACAGAATTTTTTCCCTAAGAGACTAACCCATTGCTTCCAAGCAACGAGACAGTCGTTCATAGGTCAAAGTGTATTGATAGCCGTTGATATGGTAGTGGAAGCGGGAGAATCGACTATGCGGGCAACCGGGAACAATCCGTCGGTAGAAGCGAGAGATTTGATTTCTCACTAATCACTGAAGATGCGGGGCAATTGACAGGAATGGCGTCATCCTTCTCGTTGAGTTGATCAATCAACTGTCCTTCTCATCTCTGAGTCCTGGTCATCCTGATCGGGTAATAAGACTGGATCATCCATCATCTCCGCATAGGTCTCCTCAAGGTTCATCTCCGGTAGTGGTGGATTGCCATCATAGACCAAAAACCGTCGATGTTGAAGATAGGCTTCGCGGGTAAATAAATAGGGTTCAACGGCCATCTCATCCCGGGTTTGGATGGCCTGGTCGGCGCGGGCACGTTTATCGATAAATCCTAAGGCGCTCAAAGACAACGCCACGGGACCCGTCACAAAAAACAGCACATTCGCGAAGGTACTGATAAGTAAGTTGGGGGCATCCCGTGCCGTGCTCGGACCAAATGCGGGGAGCATCAAATACGGACCTTCTCCGAGACCCCAGACTCCTAAGGTTTGCCCGAAATCCTCCGTATGTTGGGGCAATCCTAATGGAGTGGCATGATCGAATAAACCTCCCAGTCCGAACGTGCTATTTACCAAAAACCGCCCGGAATCGGAAAACCCTTGCTTGACCTTTCCCTGCAAAAAATCATTTACAATGACATTGACATCGCGGATGTTGTCTAAAAAATTGCTCACGCCCAGACGGGCAAACTCGGGAGTCACAAACACATAGCCATCCGCCACCGGCTTTCCGATGTACCGGTCCAGGTAATCGTTAAAGGTATAAACAGACCGGTTGACCGGCTCCAGGGGATCCTGGGTTTCCCCGGTGGAAGTTGCAACCGTGGCACATCCCGTCATCAGTCCCACCACAGTGACCAGCATGGCCAAAACCGGATAGGCTGGCTTGTGGCACTTCCTTGTCATGACCCGGCTTGTTCCTTCCTCACCCTCACGCACAACCTGATGACCACCGAACCCGCCGAGGCGAACCCAGATCCGCTCCTTCTATCTCTCCTGAGCATAGTGGCGAATCTGCTCCTCGAATTTGGCCTTTAGCGCCTGAAATCCGTCTTTTTCCAATACCCTCGCGTACTCCGCCCGTTTCAGGGCCAAATCGCTTACCCCATTCACGATAATGTTCACAATCTTCCAGTGTTCATTCTCCTGACGCAACACATAGTTGAAGTGGACGATTTCCCCGTTGGGCTTGACGAAATGACTTTCCACCAATTGGCCTTGTCCACGGGGAAGCGATTTTTCCGAAATAACCATGAATTGTTCACCAGCATAGCCGTCAAACCGTGCAGCATAGGTGGCAATGCTGAGCCGATCAAACGTCGCCACCAGGGAGGTTCGTTGGTCTTCGGTTAACTTTGCCCATTGAGGACCTACAGCGAATCTGGCCACAAAAAGCAAGTCATGAGTGTCTTCCACCACGAGGGCTAATTGCTTGTAGCGCCCGTGATACCCTAGCTGTTTCGCATCCTTCATCACCGTCAGTAGAGCGGTTTGCAGTCTGGAGACCACGTTCGTCGCTTCACCGGCACTTGACGGAGAGACCTCCATCAGTAGAGACATCATCACAATAATCAGGAGAAGTCGCCTCAATTCATGACCTTCGGATACTTGGCATAGCGCCGATTTCTTGCATGTGTAAGACCGACACCTTTAACCGCCTCCAAAAGTAATCCAGCCCCATCAGATCTCTTTCCCATTCTCCATTCTTTTTCAGCTTGTCTTCCTGTGCCCACCACCCCAACAAAGTTGGGATCCGTATATAGGCATGAACTCTGTTTCCCCGAGGTGAATCGTGGCTTCATGCTGAAACGTTTCCTCCAGGCAATTTCATCAAGCATGTGGACACCGCTTGAACCACTTCCTTCATTATCGGTTGTGGCCAAACCCCAGAGCCTCGATGGATGAGCCGCTATCAATCTGTCATTTTACTTATTTTTAATCTTAGCAAAACTAATGCCCCGATAAAAAAGCCGCACAACAAAGGTTGAAAAGCTTTGTTCTTCAAGAAGTTTTTGTACTTTAGAATATAGGAGCTGCCCGCTAAACACCGAAACCCATGATACGACATTTCGGAACAGATTCGGACAGTCGTATTGGTAGAAGACCCAAAGCTCTCACATAGATCACTCCCGTTTTTTAATACCAAACTTGGTTAATCGGCTTCGCAAAGTATTGGGATGGACATTCAGGATTTCAGCCACTCCCTTCTTCCCACCAATCACCCAGCGGGTGTGCGGGAAAACTTGAACGCCTCTCATTGAGCGAGAAGGTGTTCGATTCGATCGAATAAATTCCAAGTACATGCCTGTTAATGCTCCACGAATTGGCAACACCGATTGCAAATTGGAAGCAAGCCATTCGGTTGATCCTGCACCATTTTGCGAAATTTATCGAACATCTTCCCCTGCCAAATATTTAAAAATGGCTCCTCGTAAATATTCCCCATCGATAAGGATGCATCCGTGAAGAGATTGCACGAATACACATTCCCATCCGCGTCGATGGTGGGTTCTACGAATGGAATGGAACAATGCGTTCTTCCTAACGTCCAATTATAATCCAAATACAGTCGAGGAATGGAATGCAAATCGATCCGAGGAAATGTTTCAATATGAAATGGAAGTTTCCTTTTTTTCAGATTGATTAACGTCTCGACAATTTTTTTGGTCTCCGGCTCGAAATTCGAATAATCTTCTTGGAAGCCTTGCCACGACGTGATGCCTTCCTTCACCTGAAAATTTTTCTCGACTATTTGTACATAGGATTCGCCAGCAGATTGAGGCACAAAGATAGGACTCACTTTAACGGAAAGTACATCGGCCAGACATTCACTCGAAAGATCGTCGACCAAGCGATTTAAGGAATCCGCGCCATTGTAACGGCTCATGGTATAACTCATGATGACGAGGGGAAGGTGTTTGTTTTGGCGTGTCCTTTCCTCTCGGAGCGCTCGAATGCCTTCGATTGCCCGATCATACGACCAGGAAGCGCCCCGAATGAGGTTGTGAGTATCTCGCTCGCCATCGATGGAAACCACGACCACATCCACGCCAAGCTTCACAATATCCGCAGCATACCGAGAGAGCAGCGACCCGTTAGTTACCGGTTTCACAAACAGTCCTCGTTCTTTACATAACGCCAACAGATCCAGGATATTGGGATATAAGAAAGTCTCGCCCCCCTCAATATCCACGAAACGGAGTCCTTTTGACGAAAGTTGCGTGATGATTTCCTTGATCGACTCAAACTTGAGGTTGGTATGTTTTTTCTCAAAACTGTAGTCTTTATAGGTTCCCGTTTCCCCCCATTGGCCGCACATTTTACAGCTCAAGTTGCAGACATAGGTCACCCGTAAATCTAATTTTGAGGGGAAAAAAGAGTCTTTGTCAGGGATATCCCCCCTTTTGAGTCGATTCGTGATTCGCTCATGATCTTTTCGAAAGATGACGTAATAAAAATACGCGGGATTCGCTACGATACAGGACAGCAATCGTTTATAGAGTTGATAATTCATAACCTCTCCTTTGTGGTCCCCATGTGGATTGCTCTCGCCGGCACTCGAAGCGCCTTCATGGTGTCTTTTGCTTAATCCCCTTCATAATAATCAAGCCCTGAATGATCAAGGACCTCTTCCTTCATGAGAATGCGAAGCGTGTTGGTGAGTTTTAGGTGCTGAATGAATAGGTCATGCTCAGGCTTGAGGTCGGCTCGAGCCATGGGAGATTTAAAGTAAAACGACAACCATTCTTGAATGCCGGAAAGCTTGGCTCGCTTCGCGAGATCTAAAAAAAGAATCAAATCCAGAACAATCGGGGCGGCAAGAATAGAATCCCGGCAGAGGAAATTCACCTTGATTTGCATCGGTTGCCCCAGCCACCCCACAATGTCGATGTTATCCCATCCTTCCTTGGCATCCCCCCTGGGCGGATAATATTCGATGCGAATTTTATGGTAGTACTTGCCGTACAAATCGGGATAGAGATCGGGCTGGAGAATCGCATCCAAGACGGAGCCCTTACTCACCTCTTTGTTTCGAAAGGATCCGGGGTCGTCGAGAACCTCGCCATCCCGATTCCCAAGAATATTGGTTGAAAACCAGCCACGGAGTCCCAGCATTCTGGCCTTGAGGCCCGGCGCGATCATTGTTTTCATCATCGTCTGTCCGGTTTTGAAATCTTTGCCCGCAATCGGCACACCCTGTTTGGCCGCGAAATCGATGAGGGCCGGAATATCCACGGCAAGATTCGGCGCGCCGTTCGCAAAGGGAATCCCGCATCGAATGGACGCATAGGCATAGATCATCGAGGGCGAAATCTCCGGGGCGTTCTCCTTAAGCCCATGCTCGAAGGCCTCCAATGTTTCGTGCACCGGACTTGGTTGAAAAAAGATTTCTGTTGAGCCACACCACACCATGACAGCTCGTTGCACGTCATGGGTGGCCAGAAATCCTTCGATATCCCTCATGAGCGCTTCGGCGGCATGCATTTTGGTCGGCTCCGATTTGATATGTGTCCCGGACAGATTGCGAACATATTGTTGCTCGAACACACCCGGCCATGGGGTCACGCCTTCAAGTTCGGCCCGAACAGGCGCCAAGACCTCCGGGCTCAAAACCCCCGCGTGACAGGCTGCTTGATACGAATTTTCAGGAAAGATATCCCATCCACCGAACACGAGATCGTTCAGATCCGCAAGCGGAACGAGATCTTTAATCGGGGTGAAACGAGGGGCGGAACGTTTTCCCAGTCGAATTTTTTGCATCTGCGTTAACGACCCGATTGGTTGGGCAAGCCCCTTATTCACAAGAGACACACCAGCCATCAATGTCGTGGAGACCGCCCCCAATCCCGACAGAAGAACACCTAACCGACCCTCTGCGGGAAGAATCTCTCTTGCTAATTCCGGATACAACGAACTGTGTTCACTCATAAACGTTCCTCGGAGATTTACTGGCATCCTGGCGTGCCAACCATAATAAGACCAGGAAAAAAATCGGAGAGCCGACGGCAGTCAAAAGAAGAAACCATGAGACTTTCCCAAAGGCCGACAGGAGGAGCACGAGCCAAATGAAATCTCGCCTTCCCAGCGTATCCATCGCCTGCGCAACAGGCGAATGTGTCGACCGAACGACCGAAGTAAACAGCGGGCCGCTTCCCACCGGCTTTTGCATGGTATGCCGATACACGAACCACGCGCTGCCCAGCGTTCCTGCAATGGCACTGGCGCCGACCAACAGCGGCCATTTCGCGTGAATGGCCTCGCTCCAGCCGATGGCCATACACAGAAAAATGGCAATATGGACCAGGTTGTCTCCCCAAATATCCAACAGCCCGCCCCAGCGGGATTCCTGAAACTTCAATCGGGCCAACTCTCCATCGCAGCCATCCAGAATCGAATGCGCCAGGAACAGCAAGCCCCCGATGAATTGGGAGCCAATCTGAGGCGTGAGAAAAAATGGAGCGCTCAAGAGTCCAATAGCCAGGCTAACCACGGACATCATGTTCGGCGTCACTCCTGTCCATGCAAGCCGGCGAGAAATGGCGAGAGAAATGGGGCGTTCCACATGTCGCGACATGAACGATTCGGTCGTCTTGACCAACCCCTTCAGAAGCCAGTCCTCTGCTTGGGAGATATCCTGCGGCGACGCCAGAACGAACCGTCCTTTTTCATCGTCAGGCAGGGATACGACCCTGCGATTCTGTCCAAGCGTGGAGAGGAAATGCAAAATCCCCAAGGAGGAATCGGATGGAGGGAGAACCGTCGCCGGATAGGTCGCATCAAGCACGGCTCCACCGTCTCCAATGAGGTAAAGCACATTCTCGTCTAAAGGGCGCTGACTGAGGGCTTGCAGCCACTGCGGACTTGGAAGGATCTGACCGGAAAGAAGAATGAGCCGACCGGGATGAATTGGAAAGGGTTCTACCGCCGAGGCCGCGACGGCGGAAGTCTTCGCAAGAAACGGGCCGACTTTCTTCTGATCGGATGTGAGGAGAACGATTCGATTCGCTCCGGCCCGACTGGCCGAAAGCAGGCTGCGCTGCAACAACGGAAGGCCCAGGAGCATGGCATGGGGTGGCACCGTATCGGACGTCGAATTGTCGAAAAACACGATCGTCGTCTGTTTCGATGAGGACGGTATCATGCTGGAGTTGGAGTCAGATTGCATTCGCATCGCTCACCAGATGTACACACACATTTCATGACACAGAATGGTCATGACACAGAACGGTTCCCGGAATGCGTGAAGGCGGGCACCGGCAACCATATGCCTCCCGTTCGACTGGACTCTTGAGCCTTCGCGATAAGCGTGGCACAAAGAGCCGCTTCCGACAGATTACGTTCTTGTTCCGCAGTATCCCCACTCAGCGCAGTCAGAAATCGGCTTGCCACGCCTCCAAACCAATCCGGGTGATGCGATCCCTTCGAGAGTGATGGAGGGCAGGACCATTTCCGCGTCCGGTCTCCGGCTCGATTCAAGAGCACCCAATCGTCCTCAACCCGGATCGTTCCTTCCGTCCCTTCCAGGCGAATCTCGTTCATTCGCGTCTCAGCGGCCCAGGTCAGAAACATGTCCGCCTTGCCGGAAGGAAACTCTATCTCAATGCTTGCGGTGTCCTCGACCGGCCATTGAGTGTGCCGTCGAATCTCCAGTTGCGCCCGGAGACAAGTCGGATGGCGCCCCATCCATGCGGTGAGGACATATAACGCATGCCAGCCATGATCCAGCAACACGCCGCCGCCCGCCAGATCCGGATTCACCCGCCAGTTGTCTCCATGTGCATCGTTCGCCACCGCAGGTTGGGTCCGCAACACCTGCCAGACACATGATCGAATGTCTCCAATAAGGCCCTGGCCCAGTAATTCGGAGATCTTTCGGATCAGAGGGGCCTCATGCCAGTTATGGACGGTGTACAACACCCGTTGGCGACGCCGCGCAAGATCCGCTAAGGGCTGAAAATCTTCCAGGCAACTGACCAAGGGCTTTTCACAGAGGACATGGAGGCCATGCCGGAGGGCCGCCTCGATAAGCGTCGAATGGGTGCCGGGCGGGGTGCAGATATCGATGAAATCCAGCGGCATGCCGGCCAACAGACTTTCAATGGTCTCGAACCATTGAGCATGGGGAAGCTTGTCCGCCATCGCGTGTTGTTGCGTGGGCTGGGCATCGGTGGCCGCGACGATCCGGACTTCGGCTCGTTCAAGCCATCCCGGCAGATGGCCGTGGATGGCCACATTGCCAAGCCCGACGAGCGCTCCCCTGAGCGGAGGTTTAATCAAGGTTCCATTCCTTCGCCACGGCCCCCATAGCCTCATCCATCGCAGCGAGCCCTGCTAACGCGGTGGCCGAGTCGATGGTCAGCGGGGGATTGATTCGAATAACCGGGGCGTAACACATCGCGATCACCCCTCGTCGCAAACATTCATGAAACAGGGACCGGGTGACTTCCTTGGGTAGCGGCTCTTTGGTTTTCTGATCTTTCACCAATTCCATCCCGAGCATCAGTCCTTTCCCTCGCACATCCCCAATAAACCGATGTTTTTCTTTCATCGATTGGAGCGCGGCCAGCATCACCGCTCCAACTTGTTCCGAGTTTTTCACCAGATTTTCCTTCAGAATAATTTCGAGAGAAGCTAGGCCGGCAGAAGCCGCAAGAGGATTACCGCCATAGCTCGAAGAACTCCCGCTTGGGTTGGCAAACGGTTTGGCTTGAGTCAAGGCATCCGTGGAGATCACCCCGCTCATGGGGAAGCCCCCCCCGATCCCTTTGCCGACCGTGAGCACATCCGGAACCACTTGATCATGGTCGCACCCCCACATACGACCGGACCTGCCGAATCCCGTGAGCATTTCATCGTCGATCAGTAACGCATCGTGCTCCTTGGCGATGTCCTGAATCGCGCGAAGAAAGCCCTCCGGGGGAACCACATTTCCTGCCGTACCTTGTATCGGCTCAATAATAATTGCCGCGATCTCGCCTTGGGTCTGATACCGGATGACCTGGCGAAGATGCTCGGCGCAGGCCAGACCGCAATCCGGATAACGAAGCTGCCAGGGGCACCGGTAGCAATTGGCATAGGGAGAGGAATACAACCCCGGCATAAAGGGTCCAAGCCGATGCTTGAAGTCATCGCCCAACAGTCCCAACACCCCGCCGGTTTTCCCATGAAATCCACCCCAAAATCCGATAAATTCAAACTTGCGTGTGACCGATTTCGCCAGCCGGAATGAAGCCTCCACGGCTTCAGCCCCACTGGAAAACAACTGGATGCGGGTCAGGCCGGAAGGAGTGAGCGAGGCCAGCAACTCCAGAAATCGCGCACGCGTCTTCGTGGTAAAACTTCCAAACGTGAGCTGCTCGATCTGTTGTTTCAACAAGTCGATATAATGTGGGTGACAGTGCCCGACACTACCGACCCCGATCCCTGCCATAAAATCGATATATTCATTGCCATCTTCATCGGTCAATGTACAGTTCTTCCCTTTTGCCATCGCCAGTTGGGAATACAAAGCAAAGGATTGAAGACCCGGGGCCATATGCCGTTGTTCATCATTGAAAAACTTCAGGGATCGTGGGCCGGGAAGGTGATAATTTTGCATCAATAGATCTCCATCGTCAGGATCGTTCGAACCGGTGAGCCAAGTAGGAAGCAATATGTACCGAGGCCTCCTCGCGAAACAGCGCAAAGCTGGGCCAGGCATTCAGATCGATCAACAACAGCTGGCCCCTTGAAGTGGCAATGGCATCTCCTCCATAGATCTCAAGCCCGAGGATCTGCGCAGCACGGTGGGCGAGTGATGCCAGGGCGGCTTGCTCGAAGGCATGACCGACCACCTGTTGGTCTCGATGATAAAACGACCGGAACCAACCGGGTTGGTCATTCAACCCAGCAGACCTCCCGATTCCATAGAATTTAATCAAATCGCCCGGCACGTGCTCCTGAACGAGGGCAGAGGGGATCCCGCGCCCGGCTAACCGGCTCAGGGCTTCATATGCGGCCGACTCAGTCTCCACATAGACCACATCATCGCCTTCTTGCGTATTATGAATATCGCCACGCTTGATCCATGTGGGCCCGGAGAGGGAAATACCATGTTCCTGTGTTGCCACGAGTGCACTTTGCGGTAGAGGAATCCCGTTTTGTTGAAATAAGGGTATCATTCGATTCCGATAGGTATTCCATATCGCCACGGGGGAATTAATCAGGCGTTTCCCCAACCGCTCCCCTTCCAGAAGCCGGGGAAGCACCGCGATACTTTCGCACATCAGAAACAGGCACGAAGGATACCCCGCGATCGATGAATCGAGTTCCTCCTCTGCCTTTAAGCTTACCTGAAAGCCCTTTTCCACAAGATGTTTCGCCGTCAGGCGGAATATTTCGGAATCGTCGAATTCCCGGCCCGGGCTATGTGCGCGTTCTCGAAAGACACCCCAACACTTTCGTTCATTCCTCAAGGTTGTCCCCTTTCGTGGCTCGCAGGTAGAACCAGATTTTCTAATTTCTCCGCCGTGGCGATATCTTCTGGACGATCGACGTCAACAACCGTTTGAATGGGAACGGCATACACCGGCAGTCCCTCCTTGACCACCCACGTCAAAAATTCCCGGAGACGCCCCATTCCATCCGGACCAGAGAGTCGACGGATTCGAGGAGGGACCAGATACATGCCGGTTGTGACGACGTTTCCGGATTTTTCCCCGAGACTCGTGACCCGTCCGGTGGTGGGATCCAGTTGGACCCACAAGGGTCGTTCATCGTCTACGAAGGGCGTCACCCCGAGAACCAGTGCATCGGAGGGATACTGCGTGGCTGCCCGGACAAACGAAACAAAATCTTTCTCATAACACCACGCATCCACAGTTGAAATCAGTGCAGGACCCGATCCGAGATGTAATGACACTTCAAGGAAACTTTCAAGCGAGGAGGCCGTGGTCTTCACGATAATGTGGAGATCGAGGTGCGGAAACCGCGCTCGTGCCCATCGCTCGCAGTCACGATGCTCATCATTGAAAATCATGACAAGCGACGTGATCCCTGCCGCCTGAAAATTTCCAATGACGCGTTCCAGTAACGGGATCCCGGCAACCGTCACCATCGGCTTGGGGACGGTCCATCCTCCCTGCCGGAGACGGGATCCAGACCCCGCCGCAATAATCCCCCCCTGCATCGGGCAAGAGACATTCAGAGCAACCATTGTTGAATTTCCTCCAAGGCTCCAATCACCGGATCGCCGGGACAACAAGGCATTTCGCCTTCGTGACTTGCCGGCGAGAGCCAGATATGGGGCATGCCCACATTCCGAGCTCCGGCCATATCCCGGCGCAGCGAATCTCCGACAAAGACCGCTCGGTCGGGAGGAGTTCCTAATTGCGACAATGCGCGTAAAAAGATCTGGGGATCCGGTTTCAGACATCCCAGGACCGCTGAATCCACCAGAACCATGAAGTACGGGTCGAGCTCCAGATTCCGGCACACGGTGGCGAGATTGCCATAAAAGTTGGAAACGATGCCGAGACGATAACGACGGCTCAGGCGTTTCAAAAGGTCCGCATTCAGCGCAACCTGCCGGTGAGTTTCATCCACAAACCGATTCGCCAGTTTCGAGGTGAGATGGGCATCGTTCAGATTCAGCGATGCCGAGACGCGTTGCAACAATTCCCCGACCGTATCCCGGAAGGAAAGAGAGCGTGGAATGACGCCGACCAGAGAGTCGTCGGCTCGATAAAACGCCTGATCGAAATGCACAGGAGACACAGCAATTCCTTCGTCACGGTAAAGCCGGAACACGCGGTCTTTCCACGGAACGCCATTCGCATCCAACGTTCCGCCAAAATCGAACAGGACGGTGTCCGGCGACCTGTTTTCTTCTGACCAATGGGAGCTGTGGGCCATGTCTGTGACTCCTTACCTGAGCGGAGGGGCAAGACGGGGGTGTCCCAGTCGGCCGGCCTGCCTCATGATTAACAACAGCAAACCGGGGAGAAGCCACACGAGTTCGCGTCCCCGACGAACAAGCCCCAAGGCCACCCCTTGCGAAGCAGGAATGCCAAACGCCAGGCACACTCCCACGCGGACGCCCTCGGCGCTGCCCACTCTCCCGGGGATAAAAAAGAACAGGTTGTTGAGTGCCATCGAGAGCGATTCGATCGAAAGGGCCATGAGCCAGCCCCCAGTGGGAGTCAGGAGTCGAAGGATGGCATACGTTTCAAGGACTCCTCCGAACCAACCCAGGAAGCACCATCCGACTGCCGCAAGAAACGACCGGCCTTCCTGACGATAAAATGTTTGAAGACGGTCATCGAGGGACGTGGCTTCCGATCGGTGCCGGTCAAGTTTCTTGGCCAACACGGCTCCCCATACCTTCCCTTGTGCGACCCATTCAACGATGGGCCCATACGTTCTCGTTCTCAGGAATCGCGTGACAAGCCACAAGCCGCCTCCCAGTCCCACCACCACAATTGTCGTGAGCCCCAGGATCGACCAAGGCACATCGAAATACACCAATGAGACGAGCACCCCCAAGACCAGGAACAGCCATTGGGCGACCAACTCGGCATGTTTATGAATCGTAATGGATGTCATGGCCTGACCGAATCCCATTGAACGACGTAAGAGAAGCGCTTTAACGGGTTCTCCAGCCATGTTGCCGGAGGGGATAAGGTAATTAATTGCATCGCCCACTAAATAGATTCCAAACAACCTCAGCGGGCTCAAAGGCAGCAGCTTACGATCGATGACAGTCCACCACCCGACAAAAAAGGATATTTGTGCGACGAGAAACAATCCGACCAGGAAGACAAACCACCAACCAATGGTGGAAAGGTTTTCCTGAATCGCCTCCCAGCCCACGGTCCACACCATCCAAACCACGGCGCCCATGCCCAAGACCAACAATCCGAGACTACCGAATCGTCTCAGCACGCCATGGTTATACATTGATCGGAAGCCTTTCCAGGCTACCGAACCGGATGGGGATCTGGTGGCTAGACATAACAATTGCAAAAAAGAACAATCAGAGTCTGTGGGATTTCCTTCGCATCCGAGCGAAACAAGCCTTTCATCTCGGTTGGAATTACTTCTTCACAGTTGCCTGCGGCAAGGAACTCGTCCCTCGGCTTCAGTAAAAAACTTAGACGTATGCATGCATTTTTCTCATACGCGTTACGGGAGCCTGGCCATACTGCTCCTCCAGATACGCAATAATGGGTTCATCATCGTCAGGAATGATGACGTCACCATCCACCAAAGTCGGAACTCCTCTTTGGCCGGACAGACGAAACAGATCCCCTCTCATGACCTTCACAGAAGGGACATTAATCGTGATATACCTCAGGCCCATATCGGCCAGCTTCTTCCGCACGTTTTGACAATAGGGGCACCATTCCGTCTGATACAGCTTCCTGAGTGATTGAGACATCTTTCTTTCTCCTTTTTTTTAGTAATGAATTTAAGGCTCTGTTCGGGACTCTCCTCTCACTTCCTTTGACCTTCTAGGTGTACTGACTAGCCACCATGCCGGTATCTATGGATGAACGGCTGGCCGATCAGGCTGGTTTCAATAATCTGCATGCATTCTTCAATAATGTTGTTGAGCACATTCACCCCTCCTTGATCAATAAACGGCTTGTCGGAAAAGTCTACTACGAGGTTCTTCATTTGCATGAGATTGGCTTCCGCCATTTTTTTTCATTCATGATCCTCAAGCCATCTTTTCGAAATTGAGGACCCGCTTTGAGTTCAAGAGATGATCGATGTTGTCATCTCGCCTTCTCTTTAATTACTACTCATACTCAAACACCATGCCACAATAAAAAAGCCGCTCAACCAAGGTTGAACGGCTTTATAATTCAAGGAGTTTTCGGGTTTTAGAGCAGAGGAAATGCCCCTTGAATATCGGGAACCTTGGTCCGACCGTTCGGATCAGATTCGGAACATCGTACCGGCAGGGGATCCATATTTCTCAAAAGTCACTCCGGTTTTTCGATACCAAGCTTGATTAATCGGCTTCGCAACGTATTGGGATGGACATTCAGGATTTCCGCAGCCCCCTTTTTTCCGCCAATCACCCATTTGGTTTTTTGAAGAACTTTGGTTAAATATTCCCGCTCCATCTCCTCCATCGTCACCAATGCACCTCCCTGGTTCGCCCCTGATAGCCTTGATGGCCATCCGTCTTCGATGTCCAGAATCGAACCCTCGGAAAGGATCACGGCCCGTTCGATGACGTTTTCGAGTTCCCGAACATTACCGGGCCAGGGATACTGGATGAGTCGCTCCCTGGTTGCTGGATGAATGCTCTCGACGGATTTCACCAAGAGTTTCGCATATTTGTCCACGAAATATTGCGCTAAAATAGGGATATCCTCCTTCCGGTCCCGCAAGGGCGGAATAGGGAGGGGAAAGACATTGAGTCGATAAAAGAGGTCGGCCCGAAAGGTTTGCTGATCCACGGCCGAGACCAGTTCGCGGTTGGTCGCCGCAATCACCCGCACATTCACCTTCAGCGTTTCCGTCCCCCCAACCCGTTGGAACTCTTTTTCTTGGAGAACCCGCAATAATTTTACTTGCGTCTCGAGGGGAATATCCCCAATTTCGTCCAAGAAAATAGTGCCGTTATGCGCCAGTTCGAACCGCCCGATTTTCCTCTGGATAGCCCCGGTGAAGGACCCTTTCTCATGACCAAACAGTTCACTCTCCACAAGGCCCGCAGGAATGGCGCCACAGTTGACCTTAATGAGCGGTCGATCACAGCGTTGACTGCATTGATGGATGGCCCGCGCAAAGAGTTCTTTGCCCGTCCCGGTTTCCCCCGTGATCAGCACCGTGGCGTCGGTTCTCGCGACCTTCTCCACTCCTTTGAATACCGCCAGCAATGATCGATCACCGCCAATAATCTCTTCAAAATTACATTGGTATTTGATTTCTTCCTGAAGATACTTGTTCTCCAGAAAAAGTTGCTCCTTCAGAGCTTTAATTTCCTCGTAGGCAAGGGTGTTATCCAATGCCAAGGCAAGTTGTTTGGCGACATGGAGAAGAAACCCGATATCGGCATCGGAATACTGATGGGGAGACCGACTAGCTATTTGAAACGTGCCCAGCACTCCCCTCTGGGTGACCAGCGGGATATAGACCACCGACCGAAGCCCTTCCGCAATAAAGTGCTCATCTTCAAAAAATCGGTGTTCGTCGGGCAATTCTCGTCGATAGAGAACTTGTCGTTGATCTAATGCGACCCCCATGCCACTCCCCTGGCGAGGGATATCATCCCCCCGCTGAAGAGCAAGGGGAACCACGGTCGTTTCTAAGGCATAGATCTGAAAATGGTCAGAAGAAGGGTCGAACAGGGTGATCCCCGTCCGATCAAAGGTTGGACCTTTCTGGAGTTCTTGGGCAATGGCCTGAAAGAGTTCGTCACGATCAAGATTGGAGACAAGCGCATTCATGATCTCCAGAAGCAACCGATATTTCTGGTCGGATTCCAAAGGGGACAAGGGGGCATTGACTGATTCCACGGAGGTAGCCTTTAGTTAGTAGGAGGTAGCCAAAAGCTTCTTTTGAGAATTTTCTTGTTCTTGTTGAAAAGTCCTGTATCTGCACCGAATGTTACACAGTATTTGAGGATTTCTCCACTAAGGATTGATGATTGAGCGATGATCGCGCCGTAGACGAATAGAAAAGTCGCCTCTCTGCTTACAAACATGCTCGCTCATTCAAACTTTTTGTTGTGGGGACCACGGCTCGAAGTACCGCCCAGCTGTTGAGAGTGAGTTGGAACACGGTGGGCAGGTTTCATCAACGCTTCCGTAAGGACCTGTTGAAAAGGTGCCGTACTTCGGCATCTTGAAACGCGGCGGGGAGATCTATACGACCCTGATTCCCAATCCCCAACCTTCTGTTTGAACGGATGGACAAAATCCAGAAAATCTTCTCCTTAGATATGACCACCTCATAAATTTTGTTCTCTGCTTCCCTAGGAAAGGTGTGCTCTGATTTCTGAGGCCCTCTATTATGGCAGGAAGGCACCTGCGAAAAGGTCCAGAAAATGCCTCCGGCAGTCCACCGGCATGTGAAAGAATGCCGTAGTAAAACGACTCCCATTTTCAGAAGCAAGAGAGCAAGGCCTCTGAAGTGCAGTACCTCTCACCCTTATGTCTGGCAAAAGACTACAAGCCTTACCCCGATCCAACGAAAAAGAATTGTTGGTTCTCGCAGACTGTGGCCCTACTTTCACCCCCAGCGTATCCACCCGACCAGATACGACCTCACTATTCGATTGGTCCTCCCTCCCCTAACAGGAAAGGGAGACTACACAAGCCTCGGTTCCTCATTCGGTCCTGGATCCCCCTAAGACCCGCCGCTCAGCTTCCAGCCAATGCTCCTGGTCTTGTCCATGCTGGAATCCTGCTTCACAAAAGAGTTGATAGGCTAGCGTACGAATGTCCTCTTCTCTTGGGTCCGCATTCGGCTGAGACTGAATTCCCCTGGGCTCCTGATTCTTCGCCTTTTTTTGCATGATCCACCTCCCTGCTGTATTTGGTTGTTCACAACTCACGTTGTACTACGATTCACTCGTCCTTTCACTGGCGATCTATGAGACCCCTTGTTCCTCCACATAATCTGCAACATCCCTTAAAAATAAAAGCCAAGCGGGGATAATGCCCCTACAGTGCGTGACCTCACGTTGAACCATCTTTCTCAACTTGCAAGGCTCTCCCTCTTAGGTCACCCTTCATCCGGCTTTCAGGCCATTCATCCCAAGAATCCGAGGAGTTGGAGGTTTTTCTGTGTTGCCATTGATGTTGTGGGAACGCCGCGCTGTACCTACGTCGACTGGCTCTCGGCAATGAATCCACCACAGTTCTATCTCTTGAATACAGATCATACGGAGAAATGTTTCCTCCCGAACCTTACTGGCCCTAAACATCTCCTAGTGGCCAACATTGACAAAATCAGACCGACTCACTCCGACTATTCGATTTCATCCTCAGGACTTTCATATAATCTCAATCCATATCGTTGCATGTGGTATGCCTAAAAATGCACAGAATCAAAATCATTAATGTCAGCAGTTATTCCAAGAGATTTTACAATTTTATCCCTTGTATATAGCCTTCCTTCATCACATCATCCAATGCCCGTCTTTCGTGTGATCTCTGATATTTCGTAACTTGCGCGAGTAGGATGAAGGCCTGGGGCACCTCCAGCATGGGATCAGAGAAGCCTAACTTCATGAAGGGAAAACACGGCATGTTCTCACCAGACACTTCTGCAACGGGAGAAGATTCACGAAAGAGGGAAGGAGGCAGACTGCGGCTTTTAATTTTCTTGGGAACGGGTAGCGCCTCTTGTTCCCATTTACAGATGGCCTTGCTTCCATACGCGGAACTGCTGAAGTAAGACCTCTCTTTCTTTCAAAGGAATTGGCGCTCGCGGAAGTTGCTGAAGGATTTGAATGGTATATATTTCAGTTGGCGCAAGAAATTTCGACAACCAACGCATAGCCAGAAGTGAAGGCGAAAGCGAAGAGCGTTTTTCCAAGAAAGACGGCCTTCTAAAAATTCGGTCACCCCCTCGGCTACTTGTCGACACCTCATCTTCCCCACCCAATAGCCCATTCCTTAGATTTTTTGAATTGGTATTGACTGCTGCGCATTCCCCCAATGTTCGTACTCACTATTCATCCGTCCATGAACTTTCAATTGTCTCTCGATGAAACACAACCTACTCGGTAGTCTCAATGACACAAAAACCGTTACATAAGAATTTCGCGCCTAAACCCTCAACCGCTTTCCACATTCGAACCTGCCAATGATCATTGCGCCACGCTCCAAGATACCGCGGCTGATAGGGACTCGCCTTGTCTGGGCTGTTTGCACTATTTTCAAATTTCCCACTGATTACACACCAGCGGCCCACTTCACAAAATCCCGGCAAGTCCATTCCATCACCTTCATCGCATTTGAATTGGCTTTACCATTTCGATAAGACAACTCAAAAATTCGATTAGAGAAGGGGATCTATGTAGTAGTCCGCAGAAGGGTGGAACAGATGGTTGGCAGCATCAGCCTTCTTCTTCCCCTCCAGCACACATTCACCTTTGAATAGAAGACTTCACCACGCCCTGTCAGCAATCTGATTCACTGGGCCAACAGCCGGCCAACTCCGATCTTAGCGCCTGCCGTGGCACTTCCTCCGGGATCGATACCCCACAAGAACATCATTCAATCCGGTCATCAAGACAGCAGCCACCATGATCCTGGCTTTGCCGGAAGAAGGTTTGCGTACTCAAGAAGTTCACAAATAGATTCGTGATGGGTCTCTTGTTCAGATACGCCGAATCTTGAGTTCGGAGACGGATAAGGCACTTGGCTAAATCGTAAACTCATCTTAAAAAAATTGAATTCGTCCAGATTTGTGAGACGCATTCAATATGGTAGGGCACGGCAAGAACGGGTAGAGGAAACAGAAAGAAAGGTTTTGTCATTCTTTTGTGGTGGACTCCCGCCCTTGGGCAGCAATTTTATATTGCGTTTCTAGCATAATGACCGGCCCCGGTGTAGACTACTTTGTGTCCAAAAGGTTGCCACCTTCTGGGTATTCCCTGCACCACCTTTTGAACGAAACCATTGGCGAGAGAAACTTATGATTGAACGGTTTCCTTTCTTATGTAGAATTCTCTCTTTCTATACTTGGGAAAGAGCGTTGAACATTTGTGATGACCGCAAACCATCCAAGAAGAAGCCTCCAGTGACTGCCGCGAAGGGAGGCCTTTCGTGCCTTCGCTAGGACCTGCGTCCGCCTTTTCCAAATCCAGAAGATATCTCACGTCTACCACGGCAGCCAAAGCGGGCGCCTTGCTCCTTTTGATTGTAGGAGTGTACGGAATAGTGCAATGGGTCGACTTCGGGGAATTGTTGCGCCCTGAACGAATTGCCGGTTGGCTGTCCCAGACCGGGCCGTTCGCTCCCGTGGTGGTAATCGTCCTGATGGCCATGACGGTCATCATCAGTCCCCTGCCAAGTCTACCACTGGACATTGCCGCCGGCGCCTTCTTTGGTCCAGCTCTCGGGACCACCTATGCCGTGATCGGAGGGGAAATCGGAGCGATCACGAGTTTTTTTATTGCGCGAGCAGTGGGCCGTGACGTGCTCACTCGATTTCTCCATACCAACATCGCCTTCTGTGAACGATGCTCGGACCGCCACCTGGCAATCTTCGTGTTTCTGTCTCGACTGATCCCGATCTTTTCTTTTAGCCTGATAAGCTATGGGGCCGGGCTGACAAACATGTCCCTTCGGGCCTTCGCGAGTGTGACGCTTCTGGGGATGATTCCCCCAACCTTCGCGTTCAATTACGCAGGCAGCCGTGTGGGCTCTGGACAGTGGCTCTTCATCCTCCTGGGACTCACCATGGTGGCCTTGCTCCTTCTCATCCCAAAACTGGTACTCCGATACCCTGCCTCCCATTTGGTTAAGCTCTTGCGCGGAGAATATCCAGTTCCAGCGCTTGCCCCCATCCCACCCGTGCAACCAAGTGTTACATCGGCAGAATCCCCGCGACAATGTGACTCATGTCACGGACCCATGGAATGACAACGTATGTTCTCCGGTGAGTATGTCGCCGGGTAGTTGAGGAATCTCGCGAAGGAGCCGGCCATAGAACCTGATTCAACATTGGCGTGCCTTGGCTGTAATCCCCAAATGGCCCAAAGTACAACATTGGGCCACTCGCCTATCTCTTCTGTGCCGTGAAAAGTAAGCTGAGTGAATCAGGGACTTCTCCCCACTCTGCGCTCCTTCGGAACTGCAAAAGAAAAGGGTAGATTAGGCCTTGGCATAGTTAGATGTGAGCCTCTTTATCTTTATTATGCGGTCAGCAGCTTTTTCCCCTGGCCCCAAACATTCTTCATTTGCAAACCAAGCTCTCTTGCTAAGGAGATACCGGACTCGCCACTCCCCAATATCTCAAGAATTTGACGAGTCATATCCAACTCAACCGAAAATAAAGGGAAGGTTATCCCACACCGGAAACTCATAATTTAGAGAGAGCAGTTGAATATGAAACCATTTAGAGAAACGAAGGGGGGAGAGGAAAAACTCAGGAGATCCGTTTTCACACGACCCTTACCGGCTTCCCCTATTTGTGAAAGGTGAGGCCGTACTCCGCGCCTTGGGCTTCCAGCTTCGCCCCAATGGCTTCCATAATCCACTGATGCCGAAACGACGGCACCTATTCATGCGACCACACCAAATCAATCTTTTCGACGCCCGACACCGGTAATCGCAACTGCACATTTTGTCATTAATCAGAGTCAGCCAATGGCGTTTCTTTGCCACGAGACACTCCCTATTCAAAAATTATCCCTCATGATGACTCCCATCGAAGCACCTTCGAAGGTTCTGTCGCAATTTTCAATTGAGTCCCATTGAGGTAGGCTCGTCCTCGATGATCCCACCCGGTATAAAGGGAGGGCGACGATGGCGGTACACTTCAAAGGGGCGGATTTCCTTCCCGAGGTCATTCTCATGGGCGTTCGCTGGTATGTGGCGTATTCGCTGAGTACCCGCCATGTCGACGAACTTCTGGAAGAGCGCGGAATCAACGTGGATCACTCCCTCATTAACTGGTGGGTGATCAAATACAGCCCGTAAATTGACGTCGAACAGAACCATCGGGGCGTGAAACCCCTCACTCGCCCGATGTTGGGCTTCCACTCCTTGCACGCCGCCCACCATACCCTTGCTGACATCCAGTGGATGCGGATGATCAAGAAAGGGCAGATGGCAGGGCCCGAGGATGAGGCCCTCAGTGCGGCCGAACAGGTCTATGCCTTGGCGGCCTAATCCTGCCGCCAATCGTGAATAACTCACCCCAACACTGATTCAAGCCAAAATGGCGACAGAATCCATTTTCTCTTACACCTAAACTCTGGCATCTTCCAAAACTACAGACGCCGGGCGGACTTTGATTTTCCCCCGTTCTACCTGTGCGAGATCATAGGTCTGTTGAAGTCCAAGCCAACTTTGCGCGGTTCCGCCAAACGCTTTTTCCAGCCTCACGGCCATTTCCGGAGAAATCCCGGCTTGCCCATTGAGGATCCTCGACAGCATATGCCGGGTAATCCCCAAAATCTTTGCGCCATCCGTGACCGTCAGCCCGAGGGCCTCCAGACAGTCCCGCCTAATCGAGCGTCCTGGATGAGGTGGATTGTGCAGTCCCATAACAAGCTCCCTTCTAATGGTAATCAACCAAATTCACATCCAAGGCGTTACCGCCTTCAAACCGAAAAATAATGCGCCAGTTTCCGGTGACCTTCACACTCCAAAACCCTTTCAGCTCCCCTTTTAACGGATGCAGGTTCCATCCAGGAAGGCTCATGGCTTTCACATCTTCAGCCACGTTCAATCGCGCCAAAATATCGTCAATGACCGGCACCAGATGCGGGGTTAGGCCCGATGAGTCTTCCTTATAAAACCACCGTTTCAGCCCCCGATGTTTCACACTTACAATCATTCATTATAGCGTGCATTGTTCATGCACAGTTGTCAATATATATTCGAGACTCCCCCGCCACCACCGGCAACCCCATTCGTTGAGCTGCCGGTGAAATATTGATGAATGGTTGGGAAGAGGATTCCCTGGGCCTGAATCTCCTAGCCTTGCAAGACTTCCCGTTTCGCGTGTGGCCCCAAGAAGCCCTGGTCCTGAAGATTCTGAAACCAGGTCCGCGCAAAGGCCAACAGCTCTTTTTTTAGCCGTGGCCGAATATGGGTTCGATGGCCGTTGGCATCGTACTCATACACCTCTTGGTGCAAACCCATATAATCATTGCGAAACTCAATGGGTTCAGCCATCACCGCCTCAGCGTGTTGGTGCAGGGCAAACACCATTTCAGGGTCACGCATGAGATCTCCGTTTTGAATGCTCGTATGGGACATGGCAATCAATGCATGGCCGTCCGCGTCTTGACCAATCTGTTCCACACTCAACGGCATATAGCCGCCAACAGAAATTCTCACTGCTTGCTTCCCGTCCAACAACACCCTCAAATCCCTTGAAAATTGCACCATGCCTGTCATCATAGCCCTCCTTGGTTGGTAGTATTAAAAAAGAATGTTTGCTGAACCTCTCGAAGACATCCGAGATTCAGCGCCAAGAAGGAAAGACAAGTGAGGGAGATGGGATGACGCGGCGCACTCAGCCCGAATGCCTGAGCGCGGTATCAAGGCATGAGGGATGAACGGGTCGCTTCCACACCCCGCACTTCACCAATGCATTCTTTGCAGGGCAAACCAATACCAAAAGGGTGAGAGAGCGGGGGCAACCAACCGGCGTTACCCACCCTCTCTCACGAACAAGAAGACGCTGTGGATGTGTGGACACGTGAGGCCGCGTGACACACGACCCCCACGAGCGCGACAACAGTTTTGGTGTGGGACTTCTAGCGCATCAGGAAGGCGAGAACCACACACCGCATGGCCGCGTGAGTGTGAGGAGGGAGGCTGTTCAAGAAAAAGAGATGGCGTTTCCCCTATATTTTTTGAGTGGCGAAAATGGTGCGGGGAGGAGGAGTTGCACCTCCTCTCGTTTCTCTTGGATCAGATAGCTCTACTTTGCAACGCTAATCTCCCGTCTGGATTGGAAGTGTCCCAACTCGGCCCGCAGAAACGCCACCCCCGCACCATACGCACGATAACCATACGAATGGATTATCCATAATCACCTCCGCAATAAAATGGCTTGCTGCTTTAATGCTCACTTCCAACCCAAACAAGATACTCACGTTGATTTGGATACCTATCGTGATATCCAAGCCATAAAATCTATTATCCAATAGCCTCTCCTGAGTTCTTCGGTTGGCATTCCATTTTTCCCAAGGCTTTCTTTTCCTTCCCTTATTATAAGAGGAAGGAATATCTTGGGCTCTCTTAATATTTGCTTTCTATAAAAGCAAAGAACAAGAATCACATACAATCAAGGGTGTACAACTTATCTGACCGTGGTATCTTGGCTTTGATGTGTCTGCACTTGAAAGCCACGATCGTCATGCAGGGGCTCAGGCCGTGAGGCGTCCGCGCCTGACGGCTGATCTTGGAGCGTGGAACAAGGGCAAGGCCGTGGGCCAAATGACGGCCTTTCCTAAAGACGGAGAGCATCAAGAAGTCGTGGATCTAGCTACTTTTTCAGCCAAAACTGAGTAAACCACTGAAAGAACGGGACTTTGAAATGACTAGGCAACAAACAGGTTCGCGGATAAGATGACGAGCGCAAAATCCATGCATGTCATGCTGGGAATTTCTTGCGAATTTTCAATGGATTGAAACCGATTGAAATACGTGCTTGATTTGGGACCCCGGACTTCTTGATGGCCTCCTATGTAGTAGGGGGCTAGGCCCTGACCATGTGTTCCCCTTTCGTTCTTGACTCTGTCCTTATTTGCAGGCATCAATAGAGCATGGCAACAGAAGATAAAGAGCGCGGTCTCAAATGGCTGTTTTTGGATTTAAACAGCTACTTTGCCAGTGTGGAGCAGCAAGATAGACCGGCGTTACGTGGCAAACCGATCGCGGTCGTGCCAATGATGACGGATAGTACCTGTGCGATCGCGGCCAGCTATGAAGCGAAGGCCTTCGGTATTAAAACTGGCACGATGATTCATGAAGCGAAGAAGATGTGTCCCGGCCTGATCTGTGTGGAAGCCCGGCACGATGTTTATGTTGAGTATCATCACCGAATATTTGACGAACTTCAAAACTATCTACCCATCACAATGGTGTGCTCTATTGATGAAGCGGCCTGTCAATTGCTCGGCAGGGAAAGAGAGCCGGATCATGTGATAAAGCTCGCTCATCAGATCAAGAAAGGTATATGGGATAATGTGGGAACTGCTATTAACTGCTCCATCGGTGTGGCCTCCAATAGTTTTCTGGCCAAGACAGCCTCCAACATGCAAAAACCTGATGGGTTGGTGTTGCTGCAAGAGCATGACTTACCGCAGGCCTTATTTGCTCTAGAGCTCACAGACTTAACGGGGATCAATGTCAATATGAAGCGCCGCCTTAATAATGGCGGGGTTCATACGGTGGAGCAGTTTTATAATCTTGCGCCCAAACAAGCGCGCGTCGTTTGGGGGAGCGTGGGCGGGGAACGCTTTTGGTATAAGTTACATGGTCATGACATAGAAGAAGCCAAGACACAAAAGCGCGTCGTGGGGCATAGCCGGGTTTTAGAACCGGAATCACGCACACCTGATAAAGCCTATACCATCATCAGGCAGTTGACAATTAAAGCTGCCTCTCGACTGCGTCGCTATGAACTCTATGCCTCGGACTTAGAATTAAAGGTTCGAACCGTCAAGGGAGTCAAATGGATTAAATCTCATCGATGTGACCCATCACAATCCAATGCGGATTTTTTGTCCAATCTGAAAATTCTGTGGCAAGTGATGCTCGGAGATACGAAGAGCGCTCATCTGAAGCAGGTTGCGGTGACACTGCACAATTTGCAGGCAGGAGAAAATATTACACTGGATCTCTTTGCTTCAAAGAAAATTCAGACGATCAAAAAACAGGATAAAGCTCTGTCTGATGCCATGGATACAATCAATCAACGATATGGCTCCTCCACATTGCAGCTAGGCACACTGAATAAAGAAAAAGTCGGCACCAAGATTGCCTTTACACGTATCCCCGAAAAGGAAGAGTTTTCAGACTGATGGTAGAAGGAGGCCAAAAGGTGAAGGAGGCTTCTCCTTCGTCCACGGCCACCGTAGAGAATCCACGTTCTTGCATCAATTCTTCAATATCCCGGTAACTCAAGGCGTAGGCCAGATACCACCGCACGCTTTTGAGGATCATGCCGTGCTAGAAATGGCGGCCTTTGAAGGATATCGTGGGCATGTGAGTCTCCCCTGAAAAGGGCTGATGGTGCCACATCACGCTATTTGGGACAGAACCGAATTTCAAACATGATAAAATCCATTATCATGTTTAAACGGTGTCGCTTATGAAATCTCTTATTCCGGTTAAAAAGAACGCGCTCAGTCCGGTTCAATTTGACCAACTGGCGGATGTGCCGCCGGAGATCGAATGGCTGACAAATATCACCAATGACAAAACCCGGCGAGCCTACCAGAACGATGTGAGCGAGTTTTCCCATTTTCTGGGGTTACAAAAACCGGAAGAATTCCGGACCGTCACGCGGGCACATATCATCGCCTGGCGGGAAGATTTGGAAGACCGGGTATTGTCCCCGACCACGATCCGCCGGAAACTTTCCTCTCTGTCCTCGCTCTACGATTATCTGTGTGAGCACAATGCCGTGGCCGGGAACCCGGTTGACGGCGTCAAACGCCCAATGGCGAATAACAATGAAGGCAGCACTCCGGCACTGTCCGATGACCAGGCACGTAGACTTTTGGAAGCCCCGCCGGAAGATACGCTAAAAGGTGTCCGTGACCGGGCCATTCTGGCGACCCTGCTCTATCACGGGATGCGGCGGGAAGAACTCTGTAGCTTACGGGTGAAGGGCAAGGGGGACAAGATCAGATATATTCCGCTGCATCCAATGGCCCAACGCCTGATTGAGAACTACGTGCTGCTGGCCGGTCATGAACAGGATTTGCCTGGCCCACTCTTCCGCCCGGTGCGGAATAACCGGACCGGCACCCTTGAAAAAGCGCTGAATACGAATTCCATTAGAAACATCGTTCGGAAATATGGTCTGGAAACGGGATTGAATATTGAAGTGAACGGGCTATGCGTGCATTCCATGCGGGCGACGGCGGCCACCAACGCCCTGTCACACGAAGCCGATATTGCCAAGGTCCAGGAATGGCTGGGCCATGCCAATGTTTCGACCACACGATTGTATGACCGCAGAAAATCAAGGCCAGAGGATAGTCCAACGTTTCGAGTAAGGTACTAAAATCTGATTTATTGAGAGAGAAAAATATAAAAGGATTTTTGAAAAATTCTCATGTGGCTTTCTCTTAGTTCCAACATCCTTTTTCCCCTATGCAGTTAACCGGTTAACCTTTAGGTGCTAGCCTTCCAAATAATCGTCCTGCCTTTTCGTTAGTTTCCTCTAAAAAGTCGAATCTTTAATGGTGTTGACAAACCCAAGGGGAGTTTATATATTATGAAAATAATATTGATTCTCATAATCAATATTATTTCCCCAGGGACTTTCTCCACGACTTTTAAAAGGAAAGAGGCCACCCCCTATGTCTCACGCCATTGAAGAACACCATGAAGATGATTGCCGCTGTGCGTGTGGAAAGCTCATGGCCAGACTGACGGACCAGGGGTTCGAAGTGCAATGTCGGCGCTGTAAGCTGCTCCATATCATTCCCTTCCCAACGGAAGACCAAACCGTCACAACTGTGGCAAAACAAAACGGCCACCCATCAGCCAGAACACGCTAAGAAAAAGATGTTGTTCCAATCAAACGCTATTGGGTTTCACCATGACTCTTCCCATTCAATCTTCCCGGACGAGGGTCTTCCTCGCCCGAAGGGGGTGGGGCGCCTTTCTCTCCTGTTAGGGCCCCCACCCCACTTTTTATCATCAGAAAAACAAACCGAAGGAGGTTTCACCCATGAGAATAGGACATTCCACGATACCACGCATGCGCGTGCCTGCATTATTAAAAGGAAATTTAATCTTGTTAGACTTGGGCACCTTGCAAGGACAATGGGGCATGGTCTGTTGTCTGCCCTCATTTGATTTTGGCGAGGCGGTCTTTCTCAATCAGTATAATCGAACGGTCCAAAAAGAGGGAGCTGTGCTGTTGGGGATGCTTCCTTGTGCAGATCCGATTCTCGATCCAAGCCTTCCCAAAACCAAAGCCCTTGGGATTCCGTTGGTAGCGGACCCGTTACGACGGTTACAGCGGGTGCTGGGGTTATCAGGTAAGTCTTTTTCTAACCGATGCCAGAGCTTTGTCTTTGACCCACATGGGGTGATCAGGTATCACCTCGTGCATCTGTTGAACTGGCGGGGGATGTCCTTCCTGGTGGAAATCCTGAAACACTGTCAAGAGTTGTATCCTCAGGCAATTAAGTTGCCTGCTAGCCGTCCTGTGACCAATAAGTCTCTTGTTTTTTCAGCACAAACCCAGGCTGGGAGAACAATCACTTCTTCACTCCTAAGAAGAGAATCGTGAATGCTGAATTGGGGGGCACGGGACAGTTCCAAAAGAACAAAAAACACAACAATCACCTGGCTTTGGTTTTAATAGTGCGCAGCACTTTGCGCATTCGTAATATATTTGGCAGGCATCAACGGGCATGGCCTCTGTTTTTTTAAACCCACAGTCCGGGCATTCCAATGTTGAGTGTAAAGAGATCATGTTGAATTCTTCAGATATTCGAAAATAACAGGTTGGAGAAAATCCCACAGGGCAGATAAACCGACAAGCACCGTGGCCAGACCGAGCATCGTGAAGATCGGCCATCCTGCTGTGGAAGTGGCACATGAAGCATCTGTTTGGCACGTTGACCGATTCCGGCGAATGACCAGAACCCATCCAATCACCAGAGTCAATATAGCGGCTGTTAGGAAATAGGGCCTGAACAGGGCCAGTTCACGGCTGAGCCAGGCGCTGCCGATTCCCGATGAAGCCAGCAGGAAAGGCAGGATGCAGCAGGACTTGGCGGCCAAAGCGCCAAGTCCTGAAAACACACTGATCCCTGCGAAGAATCCGGCTTTGAGCGGAGAAATGTTAGGGGGTTTCTTCGTGTCCATTGAAAAACCTTTCCGGGATCACGATAACGGTTGCCCCACACCCGCCTGGCTTAGTTCTTGTTCATTAGGCCCCTGAGCTGTACAACAAGACGCAACCTGCCCATCTATAACCACAGCAGGAATGGTTCGAATGCCAAGCTCCTTGGCGCGGCTGGCCACCGTGTGGTCGTTCATGTCTAGAACCTTGATATCACATGAGGAACATGCAAGCCGGTTAACAAGAGCGATCGTATCTTGACAGATTTGACACCCGGCACTGAAAATTTCTATTTGACGTGTAGCAGTCATGGTTCGTCCTCCTGTTCTTTATGGGTTTCAAAACAATCAATAATCGGGCAGTCATCCAGAGGGCCGCTTCCCTTGCAGGCAGCGGCTAGTTGTTCCAGGGAACATTTCATCTTCTGAAGGTCTTGAATGCGTCCATGAATCGTGGAGATTTTGACTTCCGCTTTTTGTTTTACATCGCCACAGGTTGCTCTAGGATCAGCTTGCAGCAAGAGCAGTTCTGAGATTTCCGTTAAGGAAAACCCAAGCGCCTTGGCCCGTTTGATAAATCGAATCCTGGCGATGGCATCGTGCGGATATTCCCGGTATCCTCCAGCATGGCGCGGTGGTTGTTTAATTAAACCTTTCCGCTCATAAAAACGGATGGTTTCAACATTCACGCCTGCGCGTTTGGCAACTTGACCGATCCTCATAAGAACAGGATACACCCCGTACCATGGTACGGAGTCAAGAGGGAAAAACGGTCTGGCAGAAAAGGACTTTGTGCAGTCTTTGTCAGGAATAGGTAACCGCCTGCGGCGGTGGGCGAGTTTAGTGAAGCGGGATGTTCATGCTGTTTACCTGGCCGCGCGCGATCCACGTGTGCCATGGTATGCAAAGTGTGTGGCCGTATTGGTTGCGGCCTATGCGTTAAGCCCCATTGACCTGATCCCTGATTTTATCCCTGTCATTGGTTATCTTGACGATTTGGTTCTGCTGCCACTTGGTGTTTTGCTGGTAATCCGTCTGGTGCCGCCTGGAATTATGGCCGAGCATCGGGCCACTGCGGAAAAACATAACCGTCTGCCTCAGAACCGGATAGTAGCAGCTATAATCATTATTCTGTGGGTGGCTGGAATTGCTTTTCTGGGATGGGTATTTTTTAAAGGAATAGGAACACCTGAAGCAACGTGATTTTAAGCTTCGAATTTCCACAATAACTGTTATCGCATTGATAAAGAGGAAATTCTTTTTTAAAGATTAAAGTATTTGGAGCAGATTACAGTAAAAAAAAATTGGAATTGCTCCCAACCATTTACCTAAATTAAAATAAGATGCTTCTACGGTTGACTCCGGTTAACCAAATCGCGCAGCGTTAACGGCGCCTTATTCGCTGAGATTCCGAGGAGGGTTTGAAACGCAGCCATCGGCGTCTTGCGCCGGTTGAAGCGGAAGACAAACTCGTCCAGATAGCTCTGGAGATACTTCGGCTCCACACCGTGATGCGTGCCATTGAGCCAGGCCTTGAGATTGCTGAAGACCCGGTGGATATGTGGCGCAACTTTGTGCGCTCGCTCCGGTGTCCGAACGATTCGCACGCGATGCGTGTAACCCATCAGAGCCGTGTCGGAATACCCTCGCCAGCCGTCGGTTCGGAGTGTGGATCCGGCTTGAATATTTTCTGTCAAAAAATCACGAATACTGATCTCGCCCGCATCCTTCAGGATCGAGAGACGCAACCGACCTGCCCGTTCACACCGTTTCCCCTTCTTGTCTTCGTAGGGGAGAACCTCAACGGCGCCGATCAGCAAACTCTTGTGCTTGGCTGCAGTAGAGCCTCGACCTTGCTTGCCTTTTGCCGGTCCGCCGATGATCGACTCATCGGCCTCAATCAAGCCGGAGAGATGGCTTCGGTTCTCGTTGACCATGCCTTTGCGCAGCCGATGCAGCATGTGCCAGGCCGTGGTGGCGCTCGATAGGCCAGGCTGGCGAGAGAGCTGGACGGCACTGATTCCTGGCGTATGTGTCGTCACGAGGTAAGCGGCCCAGAACCACTCCTGAACGGGCACATGGGAACGGTTCATGAGCGTGCCTGCCGTGGGCGAAGTCTGACGACCGCACTCCCAACACTCGAAAACGTACCGCTTAGAGTTCAGCCAGGCTGACTGACCCGAGCACTTCGGACAAACGAACCCATCGGGCCAGCGACTCTGAACCAAGTATTCGAGGCAAGCCTGGGGTGTAGTGAAGCGTTGCCGGAGCTCCCGCATGTCCTTCGGATACTCCGGACGACCCATGCCCGCATAGTCGCAATGGCCTCAACCGGAGTCAACCGTAGAAGCATTTAGCAATATATAGTTGGGGACCTATTTATTTCATAAACCTAATGTTTTTTGTCACGTGGCGGAAATGGATCATTCCCAGGAGGAACCGTATCAGAGTCTCTCCACTTTCCTTTTTGATCTTGGATGCGAACTTCCCCTCCTCCAAGATTTGAAACAATCTCCTTTGCAGTGCGTTCCGCTTCATGTTGGGTGCGGTGAAGACTACTCGCTCTTTCCGCTCCAGGCTTTTTTACTGCCCATCCATCATCATGTTTGACAACGAAACGATCATTTTTAGATTTTCCAGCCATAATTTTCTCCTAGGTAAATATTGCGAATCTGTTTTTCTGCCTTTTTAGTAATTTGCTTCATGCTGCCTGGAGTTGCCGCGATTTAATCCAATCCCACGCCTTTTGTGGCAACCATCCTGCGTAATCATTCGTTACCCCAATAATTAAGATTAAATCGTTTTGGTCTATGTGGCCTTTTACCCTCTCGAAAATCTGAGAGGCATTGTAATGGGTATCTACCAACCAGGAGGATTCCAAGTAATGCCACCATGAGCCTAAGGATTTAATAGCCTCAAACAAACCTGAATAATCCTGCCCTGGTTTTTTTAGATCGTAACTTATTTGATAAACCATACCTTATTCCTTTCTTCATGTGGTGGTTTTGCCAGGCATTAAATTTGACAAGCTCCAACTAATTACATAAATCAGCATATACGCTTATCAGCGTATCATGAATTATTATGAAAAGGCAAGGCACCTAAAAAGAAAAACTTGTCGCTTGAACTATCCTAAAAAGGATTGATAGGAACCAGATTTTAAGAAATTCAGTTGAGCAAGACGTACTTGAGCGGCTTCATTGGAAACGAGGAATTGTTTGGATACGGCATGAATGAGATTATTTGCGTGAACGGTAGCAGGTTGTATAGGACTGGCGATATTGTTCAAGGTGTAAAATTCGGCAACAAGCTTTTTAAGAGGGGTTTCTGGCATGAGAAGAGAACCACAGATATATCCAGCCTGCCATTCCATCCAATCGGATTGCTTGGCATAGAGTATATTTGCCCTTTTGCAGGCCATTGGATCCAATTTTTTAGAATGTTCATCAAAAAGACCTGTCTGCATCACCTTTAATTCCCAAAGATAGGCATGGAAACGAACGTGCCCGTATTCATGGGTGAGGGTGGTTCGAAGGCGGTTTTCGCGACAGTCATCTGCAGTTAAAAGGCGTGATATCCGGACGGAAGGTTTTCGTCCAGGGGAAAATTCTGTAACACCCTCAACATCAGTTCCCAAATTTGACAAATCAGCATAAAGATCAAGGTTTGCAGTGTCCCGTTCAATCAACTTGGTTAAATTATCTGTTGTTATGGGGTAATGAACCTCTCCGCAATATTCCTTGAGGAAATTTCTAATGATATCTTCACATTCCATGTCGAGTTCTTCCGGCTTGAAATGTGGCCTGGTTCCAAATCGCCCCGTGGTGTCTTTTATCTGAAGAGGCATTATTTCTACTTCTTTCCAATTCCCAAATCTCTGCGAAAGGCCATCATGGATTTAGCAAATTTTTGTTGGTCCATCCCTAAAGAGCGCAAATCATTAGGGACACGGCCTGCTAAAAAGTGAAGATAATCCTGGTCTATTTTCAGGATTTTTGAAAATTGTTCTATTAAAAATGAGACTGGAATTCGACGGTCACGCTCAATATCGTTAAGGTATTGAGGAGAAATCGAGCCGTCTTCATCTTCGCGTTTTATTTTTTCCGCCAATTCCTTCTGGCTCATTTTAAGTTCTTTCCGAGCCTCGGAAACTGTTTGACCAAAGGTGTTGTAATTAGACATCAAAAATGAGGTTCTATAATTTTAGAATAAACCCAAATCCGCTTTTTAGCGTATCATAGTGCCATAAAAAAAACAATTTTCAATCTGGCCCTTATTTTGATGAAAAACTTTTCCAGTAGATATATAACTTCCCCTATGGTAAGAAATTTCACCTTTTGGTGAACCATGTCCACCATCCTTGATGAATTCCCGCGCGGCGTCGGCTCTCGCCAGCTCAATCAGCACGAGCTGCCTTTTGCCGCCTGGATGGACGACAAAGCCATCCTCGCCTCCCCTGCCCTGCTCTACGATCCGCGCAATCCCGGCGCAAAACTTCTCCTGGGCGAGCTGGACGGCCGTCTGATCGGTCTGGAAGACGACCGCCACATCATCACCGTGGCGGGATCGCGTTCTGGCAAAGGTGTGTCCATGATCATTCCGAACCTGCTCTTTTACCGGGGCAGCGTACTGGTAATTGATCCCAAGGGAGAGCTGGCCAGCATTACCGCAAGACGCAGGGCGGAAGGGCTTAAACAAAAAGTCTATGTTCTTGATCCCTTCGAGCGGACGGCGGACTGGGTGAAGCCTTGGAAGGCCTCCTTCAATCCCATGACCATGCTGACTATAGCGAACAAAAACATTGTCGAGGATGCGGGATTGATGGCAGACGCGCTGGTGGTGTCCGGCGGCGGGGATGTGCATTGGGATGAAAGCGCAAAGAATTTCATTTGTTGGGTTATTGTTATCAATGCGGATCGAGTTTTGTCACACAATCAAACCAATTGATGGAAATGACATAGCGCGGCCCACTCAGCCGGGATGCCTGAATGTCGGATCAAAGGCATGAGGAGTGAATCGGACGCTTCCACCCCCCCCTCAATTCACCGACGCTAAGACCCAATTCATCAGAAATCCACCGCTGCGGCATAGCCGGTCCCCCATGAAGCAGCCATTGCACGCCAACAAAGCAGGGCTTCATATCCACGCCCTACCATCCCAGCACCAGACTCGTGAGGCTGGTGCCGGGAAAATTTTTCTCGCTTCATCCCTTCACCCCCTCCTATGTGGAGGGGGTTGGTTCAAAGAATTTTCGACAATCTCGACAAAGCGGCCTGCCGAGGACAGAGGCACAGGTGGAGCGGAGCACCGGCACGAATCCATCGCACTGCCCACACCGCACAAAGTGTTTGACTCGATGATTGGGCCGGGCCTGATCACCTAAGATCTCTGCATGTAAAGAATCGTCTGGGGAAAAGCTCATCGTGTGCTTCCTTCCATCAAGCCTTGATCGGCAAAGCTCATAAAAGTCCCATGGTCGCCAAGGACAAGATGATCGAGAAGAGGAATCCCCAAACATTTCCCGGCTTCTTTCAAGCGTTGCGTGAGCGCATGATCCTCTTCGCTGGGCATGGGGTCGCCGCTGGGGTGATTGTGGGCCAGGATCACCGCAGCGGCATTGAGCAGGATGGCCGGCTTGAAGACTTCACGAGGATGCACTATGGAGACATTGAGCGATCCCACCGATACCACATTGATCCCAATCGCTTTATGCTTGGCATCCAACACCATCACGACGCATTGTTCACGATCCAGCCCTACAAACACCGGCGCAAGAATATCCCGTGCGGTCGCACTATCACGAGCAATCTTGTCTTCCACACCAACAGAACCTTCACGGACTAATGAAATGGTGTAACGGGGAATTCGATACATGCTGCCCTCCTTGGTTGGTTGATTTAAAAAAACTTTTGCTGAACCTCTCACAAAGACCGAGGTTCAGCTCCAAGAAGGAACCCACCGCCGGCAGGCTCGAAGATCACGGCGTCTTCAGCCCGAATGCCTGAGCGCGGTATCAAGGCATGAGGGATGACTGAGCCGTCACTCTCCG
>JBGSSO010000014.1:0-14322 GCA_041737015.1 Nitrospirales bacterium | reverse complement strand
GGAATCCCGGCAAGGATAACTGATCTGGCCATTTTGGTCCGCGTGAACATAATGTGGCACCTCCTTTACATAGTGAAAAATTGAGTAAATACTTTCCTCAGGATAAATGATTTATGCACCGGTACAACTGGAGAAAACCCTGGTTTGGGATTTCTTTTTCCAAGGGTTTATCCCAGTTTGGTCGGATGGGAGGACATGGTATATCGAATCAGAATTGTTTCTTTTATTATCCTTGCCGGTTCCAAAGAAGGAGGTTTTATGACTACCAAAATTCGTCAGGTTCTTTCATCAAGTTCAATTGTGGGAACTAACGTCCAAAATTCGGCAAGAGAAGACCTGGGAGAAATTAAAGATCTCATGATCGATCTCTCAGGAGGACGCATTGCCTATGCGGTGTTATCATTTGGCGGATTTTTAGGAATGGGAGATAAACTGTTTGCGATTCCCTGGGAGGCATTTCAGGTCGTTCAAGAAGAGGAAATCTTAATATTAAACGTGGCAAAGGAGAAATTAGAACAGGCTCCCGGTTTTGACAAAGATAACTGGCCGGATATGGCTGATGTGACCTGGGGAAAAAGCATTCATGCCTATTATGGTTATGACCCCTATTGGGATTAACACGATGGTGTTAAATCCCTTAACCCAGACTTGAAGACGATGGAAAGCTAGTCAGCAGGATCCCGCCATCCCGGCGGGGTCCTGCTGCGGAATCCTCCTCTTCAAGACGCTTCTCTCCCACTGCCACTCCAAAAAAACTACTCACTGACCCCATTCCTGGTCGACTCCACAAATTCTTCCGTTGAGTGATCTAACGCCCGGCCTGCCCGGCCTTTTCCTTTATGGATAAATAATAGGTTGTGTCCCTGTGGCAAATGGCTGGATGAAGGGATAGACAAATCATAGGGAACAGGGCGTTGATGGTCAGACATTTGCAAATTTGAATTATAGACACTATTAAATTTCCACAACATTTTGACAAAATTTGTCTGCCCGCGGATGAGGAGGCCGGCTGCAATCCCCATGGTGCTTTTTAGCGCACTCCAGCCGAGATGTTTGTGGTTAAGGATTCGTTGGGTTTTGACCAGCTCTTCATGAAATTCCGTCAACGGCAAGTGGGTGGGGAGCACCGAATGTTGGATGTCGTATAACCGGTAATCCCGCGTCGTAACTCTCCGCGATTCCTGCTGGTACGTTTCAGTGCCGGGGTAGGGCGTATTGACACTGATATTGACAACCTCCGGGACCTCCAAACACCATTGACGCACGGTTTCAAATCGATCCTTATCCCAGCTGGGATCGGCAATGATGTTAATGGCCACGATGATACCCAGAGAGCGGGCAAATTCCAGTGCCTCAAAATATTTGCCGAGTGAAATGCGTTTTCGATGTTGGATCAAGCCTTCCTGATCTATGGCCTCCAGCCCGATAAACATATATTTCATTCCCAACGTTTTCCACAGTCGGAAGACTTCTTTATTTCTCAACAGGACATCACCACGGGTTTCGAGATAATAGGACTTTTTGATACCCCGGCGTGCTATGGCCTCACGAATGGCCATCCCATGCTCGCCTGGATGAAGGCCACATCATCTACCAAAAACACTCCAGTTTCACGAATATTCGCCAGATCCTCCACGACCACCTCAGGGCTGACCGGGCGATAACTTCGTCCATAAAATGTCCAGGCACTACAAAATGAACAATCCCAGGGACACCCGCGAGTTAATTTAATGGATGCGCAGGGATCCAGAACCCCAAAAAAATACTTGCTCCGGTGACGAAGTAAATGCCTGGCCGGTCTCACCTCATCCAGAGACTTGACGAATTCAGGAGGTGGTCCCTCACCTTCTCGTGTGACCACACCGGGAAGCCGGTGTACATTTGAGCGGTCATGTTGGATTGCGTTGAGAAGAGGCCCGATTACCGGTTCGCCTTCCCCTTTGACAATGGCATCGATGGCGCCCTCTGCATGCTCCAGAACCTCCCTGGCGACAAACGAAAGGCTGTGTCCTCCAGCCACGATAAAAATATTTGTAAACGAGGCCTTGGTCATCTTTGCGAGATCGATGATCTCGGGTACATTCGGCAAATAATTACAAGAGAGCGCAACAACATCGGGACACCAATCCTTCAATATTCTGAAATAATCCCGGTGTGTCTCCACCTGCAAATCGATGAGTCGGACGTCATGACCGGCCTGGCTGGCTGCTCCCGCGACCAGTTCCAATCCCAAGGGCTCCAAACGCAGAAAAATTTTGGTATACATCAATGGACCGGGATGAACGGCGAGAATTTTCAAGACGAACCTCCATGTACTAAAAGACCGCGCTTTCGATTTTTTTCACATGGATTGCAAAAGATCAGCTAGGGTTTTTCAGAGTATATGCCATTGGTGCAATCAGGTATGGTGTATTCAGACAATCACCTACAGACAGGAGGCGAAGGGACTCATGGTCGATACGAGTATTAAAAAAGTCCAATCAGAACATTCTCCTAAGGGTTCCATGGGACAGACCTACTTAGCCACGGGCGTGGGAATAGCCATGCGATTATGGGAACAATTGCCTGTGGGCCAAACACAGGAATCTTCATCCAGGGAATATGAAACCATCGGATATGTGATCCGGGGTCGTGCTGAACTTCAGCTCGAAGGACAAACAATTTTGTTGGATGCGGGAGATTGTTGGGTGGTTCCCAAAGGCGCAAGTCACAGCTATACCATTCTTGAAACATTCACCGCAGTGGAAGCGACTCACCCTCCTGCCCATGTGCATGGTCGCGATGAAGTCCCCCCTTCCTGACTTGCCTGCTGTTTCTGCCCTAGGAAAAGGTGGTTGATCCATTACTGATTGACAACGGGAAGCTGATGTTCGGGAGCATGTGCCACATTCTGGTAAATTTTTAATGCCTCAGGCATCTCCTCTTGAAGACGTTTAATCCTAGTCTCATGGCTTGGATGTGTGGATAGAAATTCAGAGGGTGCCCCCTCACTTCCCTGTTGCATTCGTTGCCAAACCCGAACCGCTTCCTGAGGATCATATCCCGCCTTAGCTGCCAGAATTAGTCCAATGGAATCGGCTTCGGATTCATGCGTACGACTGTAAGGGAGGAGAACACCGACTTTTGCCCCCAATCCTAAGGCAGCCATCGTGGCCTGCCCTAAAACTGGGCTCGCGCCACTTGCGCCAAGCCCTACCGCGGCAGCGGATAATCCAGCTTGAGCAAGTACCTCCTGACTCATTCGTTCCGAACCATGGCGCGCGAGGGCATGGACGACTTCGTGTCCAAGAATGGCTGCCAGTCCGGAATCGGTTTTCGCAACGGGGAAGATTCCCGTATAGACGGCAATCTTCCCGCCCGGCAGGGCAAAAGCATTTTTGGTCTGGTCCTCTTTGATCACAGTGACTTCCCACTTAAAGGCTTTGGCGTCTTCCGCAAATTTGGATTCTTTTGCCGCCTGGATAATTCTTTCCGCCACACGTTTTACGGCTTCTTGCTCCTCAGGAGATTGAGATTGTTGGATCTGAGGATCGGAAAGAATTTGTTGGAAGGCCTGTTCACCCATTTCTGTGGCCTGAGATTGCGGAACCACGACAAGTTGGGATCGATCAGTGTAGGGAACGGTCTCGCAACCCATCATCATGCCCATCAAGATAATTAACGAACAGAAAGATTTAACATGATGAAGATGGGGAAGCATGGGTAAGTTATGCATGGGTTTTCTCTCCCTTTAGTGGCTAAGGAATCAATTCTAATAAGTGGAACTGTTAGAAAATCATGAGGGATCCGGATCGTGATATGCAAAAGACAAGTGACTCTTTGAAGTTAGAAAAAATGTCTATGGCGCTAACAATTATTATCCCTTCTGAAATGCTGGGTTCAGGAGAAAGGCCGGTTGGGGATTGAATGAGGTCTTTGTATGAAGCAAACCTTATACATTTGGTTTTTTCCGATTGGCGATTTGTCCATTGGTCGGTTTGCACCCAACATGCTACAGATAATGTACAGACGGCAATTGAGAAGCTGAGAGGAAGGCTTCAGCTTTTTATGGTGGAGCCTCAACAGTTTTTCAATTGAACATTACATTCATTTTTTGAGGAGGTGTGCTATGGAAAGAATTTTAGGAGTATGTATGACAGCGGCACTCATTATGGGCATGGCATCCATGGGAATGGCCGAGCAGGGAATGAAGGGCGGTTCCGCAGATGAAAATATCCCTGAAAATATACAAAGAAGTACGCCATCCGCCGAAGAGCCGCTCTCGCATGGAAGCGGCCCTGGCACTCGTTCCGATCAATTGACCGAGATGGGAGACGTGTCTGCCCAGAATCCAAGCGGAAAAAGTAAATCCGACCAGGCCGCCAGAGATATGAAGAATAAAGGAAAGAAGGCTCCGGATTCCCATCAGAGTTCTTCTGGAAAAAATCACTGATGCAGCACTGAGTCCAGTGGCAGCGGGTCGCGTGTCATGAGTTGGCCGTCAAATTGGTTTACCGGATTGACGGCCAACTCCTCGGTTCACACTTCCTGGTGACTCATTCGTGAATCAGGTTCGAGGTCCGTACAGGTGGGTCAATGGTCGTCCAGCCTGGGTTAAACGGTTACTGATTTAATCAAGAATAAGAAAAGGAAATGACATGTTACGAGATCTCAATAAAATTCAAAACTGCGTATTACAAGGTACTGATGGGATTATTGGTACCGTAGCGGATGTCTATGCGAATGATCAGACATGGAAAATTCATTATCTGGCTGCTGATACCGGAAATTGGTTGCAAGGCCGCCATGTGTTGATTTCTACCCAGAGTTTTGTGCATCCCCATATGGACATTGGGTCGTTCCGGGCTTTGGTCAGTAAGGCTCAAGTCGAAGGTGCCCCAGAGTTTGAAATAGAAAAACCATTTTCCTGGGAAAAGGAACGGGAAATCTGCAACTATTATCGATGGAGCACCTATTATCCTATTGACGACAGGGAACTCTCGGTGTTTCCTGGAATATTAACCAGCGCGAATGGCCTCAAAGATTATTCCCTCCAGGCGACAGATGGTGAAATCGGAAAAATTGTGAACTTCCTTATTGATGATGCCAACTGGACCGTGCGCTATTTGGTCGTGGATACCTCGAAGTGGTTGGCCGGCAGAAAGGTATTAATCAGTCCAATGTGGAATAAATCCATTAACTGGGCAGAGAGAATGATGGTCGTGGACCTCAATCAGGATCAAATTGAAAAATCTCCGGAGTACGATCCAGCGGCCCCCATTGAGCGAGTGTATGAAATCAATCTGTATAAACATTATGGGAAACCCCATTACTGGTAGAACAATTGAGAAAAATTACCTACTAATTTATGGATGGTTCCTGGAAGAGCATACAGGTAAAAACATTCAGCCATGGTCCTGCCCATGATGCGATACAAGCGGAATCAATTCTCGAATACTTTTCCTGCAACGGACTCATAATCCAGGTACTCAATACATGTCGACGTGCGGATAAGGTATAGGTGGTTGGTTTCTCCCGTCTTATTTTTAGCAGGGAGGGTCATAAGGATCTGATGTATGAGCATGTGGTCATTTTTGGAGCGACAGGCGACGTCTCAAGGAGATTTGTTTTTCCTGCCTTAGCTCAAGTGTTCGCTAACAGAGGTCTTCCTTCGGAGTATAGAATCACGGGCGTTGGACGACGGGATTGGAATACGCCTCAGCTTCAAGAGCATGTGTCCGAATTACTCGGCAACCATCAGACTCCACCCCTCCCAAGAACCCGAGAGGGAATTTTGGAATCTTTGGAATATGCGCGTGTAGAAGATCTTTCCGACCTTCGACAGATTCAGTCGGTTTTCAGTAATCGGGCAGGGTCGACGCTGCTATATTTAGGGCTACCTCCGCAGGTGTTTCCTTCGGTTTTTGAATCACTACGACAGGTCACGTTACCGCCACGATCCCGTGTCATCATCGAAAAACCGTTCGGGTTGAGCTATGCCGAATCACAGGAATTGAACCGGCTTGTGCATCAAAAATTTCCTGAAGAGTGCATATATCGCATTGACCACTTTTTAGGTATGCCGATCGTGTGCACCATTTTTGGTCTCCGATTTGCCAATCCGGTCTTTACGCCTATCTGGAACCGGCATTCCATCAACAAGATCGAGGTGATCTGGGATGAAACCTTGACCGTGGAAGGGCGTGCGGACTTCTACGATCACGCCGGAGCCCTGAAGGATATGATTCAAAATCACCTCCTTCAGTTGTTGGCCGTCCTGGCTCATGAGCCCTTGGAAACCATGTGGTCTCCTGATTTTCGGGACAAAAGAGTGAAATTGTTTCAATCAGTGAGAAAACCGTCAAAGACTGAGATTCGAGCGCAGACCGTACGAGCTCGTTACCGGTCAGGGGAGATCGGTGGTGTGCGGGTTCCCGGTTATGCAAAAAGCAAGGGGGTGGTTCCCGGACGAAATACCGAAACGTTTGCTCAGGTGATCCTCTGGGTCGACAATGAACGCTGGCAAGGCGTGCCTTTTGTGTTACGTTCCGGAAAAGCGTTAAGTCGGGATCGAAAAGAAATTCGAGTGCATTTTAAACCTGGGCAGAAAAATACGGAATCGCTCCTTTCAGAAGAAGGCGGTAACATCCTGCGATTGAATCTCGCGAGTGAAGAAGTCAATCTTGGGATATTTACTATCCAGGAAGCCGGTGGGGTCACACCTGCACCGGTGGGGGTGGACGATCCCATTTCTCCTGAACATCTTTCCCCCTATGAACGGTTGTTTCTCGAAGCCATGTCCGGCCAATCACGACTGTTTGTGCGGGATGATGAGGTCGAAGAGATGTGGCAAATTATTCAACCCATTGCTGATGTCTGGGCAGAAAACGTGGTACCCTTACAGGTGTACCCGGCCGGGTCCAACGGTCCATCCTTGGAGGATACCGGAGGGTTGACAGAGCCCGGCCATTCCCGGACGACAGCAGAGACTCCTGGAGGCGAGCCATTCCCATCCTATCATTAGGATTCCATGTGATCGGGTTTTGATGGTTTGGTCGTGACACGTTTTTTCACCAACGGCATGAACCGAAATGTTAAAAAATTCAATGCGCTTAACACCAGGGCGATTTCGTAGCGATCCCACGCCACTGCCATTCCGATGCCTCCGGTATTCCAAATACTTGCCGCGGTTGCGGTTCCGGCCACATTCCCTTTGTCTTTGAGAATGGCGCCACCGCCAATAAAACCGATTCCGGTTAAGATGCCATAGATGACACGTCCTTCGGCATCAGTGGATGTCAACACATGGATTCCCGTCAACATATAGGCGCATGACCCGACCGCAACCAGGGGAAACGTGCGCAGCCCTGCACCGCGCGACTCTTGTTCGCGATCCCATCCGAGAGGAACGGCTAATAAAAACGCAATGATCAGATGATAGAAATGGGACCATATTTGATACCACTCCAATTCAGAAACCACATCCATCGTGAGTCTTCTCCCTTATATGCTCTGTCGAACAGGTGGGATTGTGAAAAAGCCATGAATGAGAAAGTCACGTGTCATGAGAATCTCTCCGATTCTTTTGCTGTCGGGTCATAAGGGTCTGCAACGGTTCCTTAAAGGTCAACGTGCGATAGGGGAACGGAATTTCAATGCCGGCCTGATCCAACGCCCGTTTGACGGCCGCCACGACTTTGTCCTTTGATTTCCGGATGTCTAAGGGCAGGGAACCCGTCCACCAGGTCACTTCAAAGTCAATGCTACTGCTCCCAAACCCCTGAGCAAAGATTTGAACGGCCTTATCCTGGTTAACTGATTCCAGGCCGTCGAGTGCCTCTTGAATGACCTGTCGCGCGCGGTCAACATCCTCTCCATAGGCGATACCGCAGATAATGGTGACCCGTCGCAAATCCCGATCCGTTCGTACTGTGACCGGATTTTTAAACAGCATGCTATTTGGCAGGACAACCCGTTGGCCGTCCGTCTGACGGATATGGGTATCTCGAATGGTAATCTCTTCCACAAATCCCTCCAGCTCATCGCATTCAATAACATCTCCCAATTGGAACGGTTCGCGAAGCAGGATGAGGATGCCGGCAAGGAAATTTTCGAAAATATCTTTGAAGGCAAATCCGATGGCGATAGATCCCAACCCCAATCCCGTGAGAATTTTCCCTGGGGTCAAGCTGGGGAAAATAATAATGGCCGCGATCAACACTCCAACGATCCAAATGCCGATATAGACAAGTTTCCTCAGCAGTTCCGATAGAGACTCCCGAATGCCTAACCGGGAAAAAATCCGGCTCAAAACTCTCTCCAGAATTCTAGCTATCCCCCAGGTCGCCACAAGAATAACCACGGCCGATATGACATGAGGAAGATGCGCCAGAATTTGGCGTCCCAGATCCCGAAGACTGTTCATCGTGATGGTGAGAGGTTCCATAGAATATATGAAAGGCGTTAAACCGGTTCAAACGTATTAGGGTGTATGAATTTCTTGGTGTACCTCCGTGATATGGCCTCGTTGAATCCGGGGAATAATCAGCTCCTTGGCCATAATTTTCAGACAAGCCGTGAAAGGGATGGCAAGAATTAATCCCAATACGCCGCCAAGTGCCCCGCCGATCAGCACCACCAGCAGAATGGTCGCAGCGCTGAGGTCGGTTGACTGGCTTTGGATCCAAGGAGTTAACACCCACCCTTCAAGGAATTGAACCCCCAGGTAGACGGCACTGGGCCAGACAAGGAGTTGCATCCAATAATTGTCGGTTGAGCCGGATCCCATGGACATATCCAAATATTTCAAAAGAATGGCGACAGGCCACATCAAGGTGGCGGCATAAGGGACCAGACTCAATAATCCTGCGCCGAGTCCCAGGAGAATCCAATAAGGCATTCCCACCCAAAACCATCCGATTGCAAACATCACACTCATCATTAACGCAATCAGTAACCGGCCTCTGAAGAATTCTCCAATGGCCCGATCCATTTTTGACAGTAATTTCGCCCACCGGTCATCCTCCTGAGATTCGACGACACTCCATACCGTGTGTTGAATGGAAGGAAAGCTCCAGGCAAAAAAGAAAAAATAAAGGATGATTAAAGAGAACGAGAATAGGAAAGAACCCAATGTGCCGATAATAAGATTTGTGAAATAAAAGACCTGGCCGGTTCCGGATAAAAACGTCTTAAGTGTAGACAACGGATTTTCCTGGATGTTCCCTGAGATTTCCTTAAAATTTCGTGTTATCTCTTTCACATCTAGGCCGTGGCGGTCGGCGAGAAGAGACAGATAGGTGGGAACCTTTTCAATAAAAAGGCGCAATTGTTCCACAAGGTTTGGACCCAACCAGAGGAAGAACCCACTCACCAATGCGCAGATGATCATCGCCATGAAGGTCACGGCGAGCCACCGTGGGAGTTTCCATGTCTGTTCCACATAATCCAAGGCAGGTTCAGTGAGATAGGCCAGTCCCAGGCCTATGAAAACCGGAACTAAAATGGCTTGTAGTTGAAAACACAACCAGAGACAAAAGACAGCCACCCCCAGGATAAACAGTTCACGAACGGCAACAATTTCCCAGAGATGGACATGGCGGGCAGATTTCATCGTGGTGGAAGAGGGAGATGGAGCTGGCATACATGGGTGTCCATTATTGTTGTCCTCACTATTATGTCCCTTCATCATCTCTATCAAAGTTCAGGATGATGCTACATGGATAAAACTTCGCCGTTGCCTTCGAAACTTGTCTATTTGAATGAACAACCTATGGAGACAATATGAATAATCGGAGAAAATGAATTAGCAAAAATTGATGGCCTCCCTCTTTTGCAGGAAGGAGAGGCGGCCAGGGATAGGATTTGTCATTGTAAAAGCGTCAGACGGAGGACAGTATGGTTGTGACATGGGCGGTCAATCTCATTGAAGCAGACAATGAATCTTTCCAGGGACCCAAAGAACGTACGCCTGTGAAACCACCACCTGAACCTGAGAAGAAAGCACCACCAATCGGCCCTCCGAAACGAGACCCGAAACCGGAACCAATTTACGATCCGCCTATGCCTCCTTCACCGGGAACCGATCCCAAGGATCAACCCCTACCAATTGGCGACCCCCCTGATAAGTCGGATCAGCCCATTCGTATGTCGCTCACGGCAGCCGGTCTTTCCAATGGCTGGCCGGTGGACGACTCCCGGTATAGCACCAGGGGTTCTGAAATCAAAAAAAGTCATCTCAGTATCCGTGACCTTCTTGAATTGCGTGAAAGGAGTTTTTCATGAGTATTTTGAAATGGGCAGCCATTTTTTTTGTTATTGCGCTCATTGCCGGCGCATTTGGTTTCTCAGGGATTTCCGAGGGAGCTTCTGGCATCGCCCAGTTCCTATTCTATATTTTTCTTGCAATTTGCATTGTCATGGTCCTCATTGGGGTTTTTGTCGCAAAAAAAATAACGTGAACCACTTCGGTCTTCAAGTGATGAGAGATGATTGTCCATCATCTTCATTTAACATACTGAATATGGAGTCACTGTCATGAAGGATTGTGGTCCATGAAAAAAGGGATGTTATGACCAATCAGGAAAAAGCCAAATTGATTGCGCCGTGGATTAATCCTGCAGAACGGATTACGGTGGATTTTAAAGATGAGACGGGTTTGAATGCTGAAGTGTTCGGATGCACGGATAATGTGGTCTATTTGTTATTTCAAGAGGCCTTCCCGCATATGAAAGAACAAATCACCATTCCGTTGAGGGCGGTGCAGGTGGAAGAGGATCATGGCCACTATACACGTGATCCCGATGCCCCTCTTCAATGGCGATTGCGTTTGCGGGTGAATCAAAAACGGCCGGAAGGCATGTGAAATCGTGCTAATCCCAAGCTGTGGCGACCAACCAAAATTCATATATCAGCTATGTCGCGGAAGGAAGCACCCAGGAAATTGGATGATGTTAGGATATTGCCCCAAAAATTGTCCATTCACAATTTACAGGAAGGCAAGGTAATCTGAATTTATTGTTGAGGAAGAGCTGTTATCGACGTTAACTTCAATTGTAAGGGAGGCACTGTATGAATATTGCGCCACGTAAAATTATGACAATTGGATCCGCTGTTGTGACTTTATGCCTGGGAATCCCATTGGTGGCACAGTCCGGATCGTCCTTTGATTACACGGACAATAGGTACCGATCCGATGTTGACCCACGCGGATGGTTCGATTCCCGTTACCATTACGATGCCAATCGCGATCGGTATTATGATAATCGGCAGTTTTATACCGACCAATACGGGGACCTGGATACGGTTCGAGATCAGGAAAAAGACAAAAGGTACCGGTCTGAGGGGTATGTGACTCAGGAAGGATACCGTTCCACGGCTTCCACACGGAATCCACGGTATCCAAATGACCTTCGACGGGCCGATGAAACAATTCGGCAAGATATTATTGGTGAGTTGGGGGAGGGCACAGAGAGAGTACACGTTTCTGTGAATAATGGTGTCGTGACCTTAACGGGGATGGTATTGAATCGTGAGGCCATGGTGGCTGCAGTGGAGAAGGCCTATGAGGGAGGTGCTCGAAAAGTCCGAAACCAATTACAAGTATTTCGCCATGAAGAACGACCGTGGGCAGAAATGAGTGACAGGAGCTTAGCAAAGGCTGTACGGGAGGAGCTCTCCTGGAGTCCGTATGTGGATGAGGATCCTATCAAGGTCACTGTCCGACAAGGAGTGGTCACGCTACAGGGGTCGGTGGAGGATCGAACGGAGATGGCGGCCGCAGTCGAAAATGCCTATGAGGCCGGAGCCCGACGCGTCAATAACCAACTCAGAATAGTCAATTGACTATGAATAATTATCATTAATAGGAAAGGAATAAAGCCATGCCAATATTATTATGGCTGTTAGGAGTTCCGTTAAGCCTCATTCTCGTATTATGGTTGTTTGGGGTTGTTTCTTTTTAAAAACCCCTCTCGCAGAGGCGGGGTATTTTAAAGGGATTGAGCAACCTTGAAGTCAAACGTCGCTCAATTCTTACCGTAGTCCGTAAGGTATTGTTGGACTTTTAAACGGGCCTGGGGCATTTCGGTTTAAAGAAATGTCCGGGCCCGTTTCTATTTATGTAGGCTTCGCAGTTCAGAATTTCTTTCCTGTATCTCCTGATACCCGGATCAAGCCTAGTATTCCTGCGGCCTTTTTACCGGACAGGCTATGTAAGAACTTGAAAACAAATGTCCATTTGTTAATTGGAGGGTATGTGGTAAAGCTGATTCTGATCACGATGATGCCGGATTCCTACTAGGACGAAAATGATGGGGAAGACACCGATGCCAGGGACGATACAACTGTTCGGATATCGTGAAGGGCGTGGAGTTTTAGTTTTTTTAACTGTTGTGCTGTGTGTTATGGTTGCAGGCCTCCTTTTTATTCCTCAACGCACACCTATTGCAGGAGGCTTGTGGACAAATTCTGTCCAAGGAAAATTGCAACAGAAATATCCTAATGAGGAATTCCTTCCTACCGATCCCCCGGGGACGACCTTTATCTATTCTTTTCAACCCTGGGGTGGGATTCAAGGTGACGATACCGAAAGGCATCTCTTGGCGATGTGGGATGTTTACGTTCTACCTTGGAGGTTGGGAGGCGATCTCCTGTCAACGGACGCACATATTGGCATGGTCGCAGAATCGGAGATGGGCATGAAGCGGGGCGCTATTCGTCCGTCCGTTCAATTTCTTCGAGTACGAAATATGAATTGGATGACAACATCATGATGCATAGCGAAGTTTTGGTTTTCCCAACCCTAAATTTGGAGGTCAACCAAAGGGATGAGATGAGAGTGGACTGCGGTTTATAGAAAATGTTGTTTCTTATTTGGATAATACGAAGGTCAAGGGTCCTTTGGTTAATTGGCTGTGATGAGTCTTCTTCTTGTTATTGATCCAGAGCCGGATTCACAAGAATCATGGGAACGTCTCTGTGATTGGTCCGGAGTAGAGTTTATTGTTGCAGGAAATCTTTCAGATGGAATCAGTCTCTCTACACAACAGAACGTCGATCTCATTGTCATAGATTTGTTTCTCCCTCAAAAAAGCGGGTTTGCGTGTATTGCTGAGATCACCTCGAAAGAACGCCATCCTCCCATCATTGCCACGTTCTCAGCCGACCAAGCGCCCAAGTTCAATATTAAAAGATTTGCCCATTTGCTGGGAGCCTCTTATACCTTTGAGAAACCTCTTAACCCCAGGTTATTTGCTCAGGCATGTCGTGAGTTGATGCCGCGTTTTCCTATCCAGCAAGATAGGGAATAAAGAGAACGTTCAGAATACATTGACCCCATGCTCCTCTTGCAATGCTCGACGTTCTGCTCATCATTCACGAACTCGGTCATTCCATTGAGGGAAAATTATGCCATCTGAAGATCCCGAGAAAAACGATGTCGAGTTTTATCCGCAGAAAAGGTTTTGGACCCGGAATCGGGCCAGAAAAACTCTTCCTCCTTCAATGAATGAGGAGAGATATGGAAATTGAGGGATACGTCGGGGTTGAGGAGAAATGAGTCTCCCACTCGGTTAATGACATCCATACATGAAAGACAGAGAGGTAAATGCCACATCCGGTAATCAAATCCATACCCTTCCCTGAACATCTCCTGCCATTTGGTATCTTCCAGGCATGGGTAGTAGGGGGGATCGCTTTTTCGATAAAACGGCAATAAGTTTTCCAGATTCTCCCGGACCTGGTGATGAAAAGACTCAGGGTTGGAAGCTTGATTTTCAACTAAAGCTTGGACGTCTTTGGTGGTTAATCCCACTTCCTCCACAGCTTGGAACCATCCCTTTTGCCGCCAGCGGGCAAAGTTTTTATAGATGCGTTGGGTTTGGCCTTCTTCTAAGCCAAGAAGGAATCCGACCTCGACCGGCTTCATGCCGTAAAAGTGATAGAACAGACAGATTAAGCCATCCCGACTGAGTACGGCTCGATTGAGCAGGCCATCCAGAAACCGGTACAAGACAGGATTGGCTGTGGATGACGCTTTGGATTCCTGAGGTCTTCCAAAATAATCCGATATGAATCCGTCCAAAAGCAGGGAAGGCCGGCAGGGGAGTTGCGAGGGACAGTATTCGATAAACCGTTCCACCAGATCAAACGAAAGACGCAACAATAATTTTTCATGTGCGGAATTGTCGGCCCATTGTCCCATGTCTTGCAGAATGCGTCGGATAAGGCCCGAAGATCGTTCTAGGAAATAGGAAAAGTTTGCCGGAATGAAGCGTTTGAATTCTTCGGGGTTGTTAATGACACCGTTGGTTGATGGGGATAACGTTTTCAAGGTCGTCCTCC
>JBGSSO010000365.1:0-3489 GCA_041737015.1 Nitrospirales bacterium | reverse complement strand
TTATGAAAAAGAGTGGCGAATTGTCGATTTTTGGCCGGATCAAGTTGACCAATTATATGTTGACGTTCCATTTCATCCGGAGGAAATCAATAGCCTCTTCCTAGGATGTAGAATGAGTTCTGGAAATAGGGAACAAATTAAGAACACGGCAAAAGCAGTATTACCCCATGTAAAACTTTTCCAAGCATCCGTACACAAAAGTAAATTTCAGCTGAATTTTGAGGAAGTAGAATAGAAGAGATAAAGCTGCAAGAATACTTTTAAGGAATTAGGGTGGGTAGGTCTTGCTATTGAGGTATGCTCCACGTCTCCACTCTTGGGATAGCGTGTACGCCGCAAGTCCAATTTTCCCATTCTTTGCGAAGTCAGTCATTTTTCCGCATTACATAAGTTTCCTTCAATGTGCTGTGCCTTATCCTTGGTTTTTATAAGCGCCGGGTTTCGACCCGGCAGTCGAGGTCCTTTTGTTTCGGCAAAAGGACCCAAAACCATTTCCGCCTAGATCAGCCACCTTGAATCGTCCTGACGCAATGGAGGGGCGGACCAACTCGCAAGGCTCAGACAAGGTCCACCTCATGGTTTGAGCGTCAGCCCGATTGGCCGATCTGCAGGCGGAACATTTTTGTTTTTTTCCCTGTTAACCGTTGTCTTTCTTCCCTTTGATCGGAAAGACACAAGTATTCTCGATTCAGGATGTCGAGAGAAACGGCGGAAGGAAACGAGGACTAAGTTCCAGCTCATTCCTGTTTGTGGTTGGGCTTTGGGATCAGGCCTTGAAAAAAACTACTGCTACGTTTATCGCCTGTTAAGCCGTCGCACAGGCTGGCTTTCCTGCTTCTACCTGGGTCATGCTTTGAATGCGTATCATCCCAATGATTTCTTTGAGTGTTTTACCAGCCACTTCATTCCCTACCTGACAGGTGCCCGCATTCCGATGCCCGCCCCCGCCATATGCGAGGCACAGCTCACCGATATTGACTGTTGAACTCCGGTTGACGATCGACGCTCCAATCGCGAACACGGTGTTTTGTTGCTTCAATCCCCACATCACATGGATGGACATATTGCAGTCCGGATACAGGGCATAAATCATAAACCGGTTGACGGCATAGATGGTCTCCTCATCCCGTAGATCCAGCACTACTAAATTATCATGGACGGTCGAGCATCGTTGTATCTGTTCTTTCGCCAATTCGGCATGTTTTTGGAAGAGCTGCACCCGCTCTTGCACGTCCGGCAGGGCAATGATTTCATCGATACTCAGGCTTATGCATTTTTCGATGAGTTCCATCATCAACTGGTAATTGGAGATACGGAATTCCTTAAATCGCCCAAGTCCTGTCCGCGCATCCATGATGAAATTCATCAATGCCCAGCCACGAGGTTTGAGGATTTCGTTGATATCGTATTTTGCCGAATCACCTTTATCGACCGCGTCCATCATCTCATTCCATGCAGCCGGAAAGGTCTTTTCACCACCGTAATACCGATAGACCACCCGCGCAGCCGAAGGGGCCTTCGGATCGATGATATGGTTGCTTCTCTCACCCTTATTTCGAATCGTCTCACTCAGGTGGTGATCAAACGCGAGGTGGACGCCCTCAACATACGGAAGATTGGTGGTGATATCATTGGCCGAAATTTCCACCTTGCCGTCCTGCATATCTTTCGGGTGGACAAACTTGATGTCCTCAATAATCCCCACTTTTTTCAGCAGAACCGCACAGACCAGTCCGTCAAAATCACTGCGGGTCACTAATCGAAATGTTTCAGTAGGCATAAGATGTGATCCTCAAATTCAGGAGAGGTTGATAAGAATATTCCTCGAGCGTGTTCATGATTGACAAAGGTTTATGCATCGTATCCGTAGCCCGAACGGCCAAGACCTACTCATATTTTCGGCCATAAGGTTCAGATCTTAAATTCATGAGACTTTAGTGGTTTCACTTATCAACCAGAAAAAAATGCAGGACCTATTTGCCATATTCTATGTATTCGGTGCCGGTGCGATTTTAAGGGACCGGGCACACCATCATTTTTACCCATTCATTGATCTCTTTTAATCGTCAATCATCTTATCTCAAGGTTGTGATGCGCACCTTCATTTTATTTTGACGAGGCTAAAATTTTTCAAACCCCTTAATGAATTGTCATCCTCTGATCACCCCTTAACCACCATATTTTTCCCTAAAAAGGCCAACTTTCAAGTTATTGGCTATTGAGACGCACTCCCACATCTTCTCGAACGAAGTAAGTTAATTTCATAAAAATTGGCACTCTATAGAGTGCCATTCTTAGTAAATTGCAATAAAAACATATATTTTTCAAATATTTAAAATTATAGTTATATTTTAAACAATACTAAATTTATAATTAATTATATTGTAAGCAGTACTTTTAATAATTTATTTAATATTGTTTACGATATATACTATGGAAATGGCGAAAAAACAAACCACGATTATGGATGACATTTCCCTATCAAAACTACAGGTGGATTCATCGCCTGAGGATCACAATCTCAAACCCCAAGGTTGGATCCGGCTTATGCGAAATTATCTGCGGATGACTCAGGCGGAGCTGGCGAAACGAGCCAACATTACCCAAGCCAACCTTGTGGCGATTGAATCCGGAAAAGTCGATCCACGAGTGAGCACTCTTCAACGGATTTACCAAGGGCTCTATTGTCACCTCAGCGTTGAGCCCCGACCTCAAAAACCTTTAGAGGAACTTCTCCGTGGTCGCGCTCGAGCCATAGCTCTCCAAAGGTTGAAAAAAACGATGGGGACCATGGCACTGGAAGAACAGGCTCCGGAGAAAGAAATGTTTCGGAAGCTTCTGGAAAAACGGACGGACGACATCCTTCGCGATCCTCGCGAAAAATTATGGCGCAAAGAAAATGGCGGATGACACCAGGCCCATCGGCGCGACATCGGGAGGGGACATCTCGGGCCTTATTCTCGGGCATCTATCAACCCCGGCTGCCCGCAATGCCGCAGAGACCGAAACCATCAGCCGGGCTAATGATAAACATGTGTTTCGCGCACGCAGAAAGAAACGCGGGACTGAATGGCTGACGGATGATTACATTCGTCAAGTGCATGCGGATATGTTCGGGAACATCTGGGAGTGGGGAGGGAAGTACCGTCAAACCCGATTGAATATTGGGGTTGAACCGCATCTGATCCGCGAACAGATTAAACTTTTAACGGGAGATTTCCTTTCGTGGAACGAGGCGAACTCCACTATGCCGGTTGTTGAGATCGCGGCACGGCTTCAGCATCGCCTGACCCATATTCATCCGTTTCTCAATGGGATGGTCGCCAGGCCAGGCTGATGACTGACATTTTTTATACTCCCGCCACTACGCCATTCCGCAGTGGCCTCAAATCCAACTCATGTCCCAGGGAAACCAGGTTCGCGAACACTATATCAGGGCCATGAAAAACGCCGACGAGGGCGACTTTGCCGGACTGATTAAATTTATTG
>JBGSSO010000348.1:0-8649 GCA_041737015.1 Nitrospirales bacterium | reverse complement strand
CGATCATAATAGCGAATGGCTTCCTGCACATCTACCAACCACTCCATCCGGGCAAGCATAACATTAGGCGGGTAGACGGCCGTATTCGTGCGAATGTCTGCCGGCAGACGATCCCGAACATGTCGATTGGCCGAGGCAAATAAAAGTCGCTGCGAGGTGGCAAGCGCCACTTCTTCATCTAAAAGATAATTGATAAAGTCCATCGCGAGCGTTTGTTGCCGGGAACTGGCCAAAACCGCCAGACAATCTGTCCACATCATCCCTCCTTCCTGGGGGAGGGCATACCGGATTGACGGGTGCTCACGCATCGCTCTGGCGATCGGCCCGCCCCAGGCATGCGCTAACACCACTTCCCCCGCCACGAGGAGTTGGTCAAACTGTTCACTCGTGTAGGCCTTGATCAATGGCTTTTGCCTCGTCAACTTCTGTTTGGCTTGTTGAATAGCCTGAGGATCAACACTATTGAGCGAGTACCCTAATGTCTGAAGTGCCACCCCGAAGACTTCCCGTTCATCGTTCAGCATACTGATTCGGCCGGAAAATTTCGGATCCCATAAAGCCTCCCAACTGGTTGGCGGTTCCGTCACCACTTCAGAATTATACCCTATTCCGACCGTGCCCCATAAATAGGGAATGGCAAACCGGTTAGTGGGATCAAACGAGAGCTGTCGGAGGTGAGGCTCTAGATCCTGCACATGAGAAATTTTTGCCAGATCCAACTCCGCCAGCAATCCCAATCGTCCCATGATGCCAGCCATAAAATCAGATGGCACCACCACATCATATCCGGTCATGCCGGTCTGCACTTTGGCTAATAACTCTTCATTGCTACTAAAGGTATCAATGACCACCCGAACCCCTCGGGTCGCTTCAAATTTGGCCACCACCCCTGCATCCACATAATCCGACCACGTAAAATAATAAAGGGTAGAGTGCTGGGACGATGGTGATTCCGAGGATGTGGAAGATTCCGAACATCCTGCAGCCATCAATAGAATCAAAGGCCCCACCCACCGACACAACATGTTCATGACTTGCAGCCCTTCATAAATACGAGGATTCCGCTGAGGCCGGGGTTGACCGCTGCTGGAGGAACCAGGACAACCCCACGCATAGCATAGAGACCACCACCATGACCGCCGACAAGGCATTAATCTCCGGGGTCATCCCTGTTCTGATCATCGAAAACACTTTGAGTGGTAATGTCGTTGAACCGGGACCGGCGACAAAAAATGTCACCACAAAGTCATCCAAAGATACGGTAAACCCTAACAGGCCCGCCCCCCAGATGGCCGGGCGTAACAAGGGAAGCGTTATGCGGGTGAGCACATCCCATGACGTAGCACCCAAATCACGTGCCGCATCTTCCCAGGCAGGGTCCAGCTTACGGAGGCGGGCCCTGACGATTACGATGGTCAACGGGAGATTGAAGACCATATGTCCGATAATAATGGTCCCAAACCCCAGATGGACCTGACACAAAACAAACACCATCAATAAGGCCACGCCCAATAAAATTTCCGGTATCACCAGTGGCAAAACCAGGATCATATTGACCCAGGATCTTTGCGTTTCTTGACGGGTTTCCAGACCGATGGCGGTCCCCACTCCAAGGATGAGAGCCAGTCCGGTTGAGACCAATGCAATGACCACACTATTGACCGTCGCCTCGAGAATCGCCTGGTCCATCGCCAGCTTTTCATACCACTGGAACGTGAACCCTTTCCACGCCACTCCCATCGTGGAGGCGTTAAAAGACAGCCCGATCAGGATGACTACCGGCAGATATAAAAACAGCATGACCAGCAGGCTCATCACGATGAAGCTGGTCGGCATCCGTTTCATGACGGATCCTTCTCAACGGACGTACGACCCAGCAGAAACCAGAGGAGAAGGACCGTTCCCATTAATCCGAAAGAGAGCGCGGATCCAAAGGGCCAGTCTCGTGCGACCAGGAATTCTTGTTGGATGAAAGTCCCCAGCATCATATTTTGCCCTCCGCCCAACAGATAGGGCGTAATAAAGGCACCGAGGGAAGGAATAAAGACCAACACCCCACCGGCCAGAAAACCGGGAATACTGAGAGGAAGCAGCACATGTCGAAACATCCCGCCCATAGAGGCATATAAGTCAAACGCCGCATCCTCCAATTGCGGAGAGATACGTTCTATGGCCACCACCAGAGGAAGCACCATAAAGGGCAGATAGCCATAAACCAGTCCCACAAATACCGACAGATCGGTGAACAATAGGGAAAGCGGCTCATCCAGCAATCCCAGCCTGATCAGCAGGCTATTCAGAATACCGTCCGCTCGGAGGATCAGGACCCACGCATAGGTGCGAACCAAAAAATTCGTCCAAAATGGAATCATGACAAGAGTCAGCAATATGAGTTGCCAGTGCCTGGAGGCCCTGGCCAGACAATAGGCCAAGGGAAACCCCACCACCGCACAGATGAAAGTCGTCAATCCCGCCAAAAAAAGAGACCGGAAAAATATCACCCCCACGAGTGGATCGAAGACACGTTGATAATTTTCCCAGGTGGCGATCCAGGTAATTCCCCCATACAGTCCCCGACTCGCCAGACTTACACCAAAGACCAATATCAGCGGGAGAAAAAAGAACAGGCCCAAAAAGAGACTTGCCGATACGAGGGACAGCTTGACGGGGAAAGCGGAAGATGTGTCCGAAAGATTGTTCAGCATGGTGCAGGATGGGCGGGCAAGACCATTCCCTCCTGTGCCCACCATTGCACATACACGGGCTGTCCAACGGCCAATGGACTGGACTGCGCTTCGGCAATTGGCACACGAGCCATCCAGATCGCCTCGTCTCGAAGCCGAACATGATACACCACTTCATTACCGGAAAAAGCGACTTGGTGCACAATCGCCTGAAGCATGTTGTCATATCCCTTAACGGACATGTCAGCGGACACATGCACGCGTTCTGGGCGAACCACGACTGTGACAGCCCCCTGCAGAGTATCATGCGGGGAACCCATGACCATCACGGGTGACAAGACTTCATGTTCAACCCGACACAACCCACCTTCATAGGAGGCGATGGTGCCGGACAAGACATTAGAAAGACCGATAAACTGAGCCACAGTTGAAGATACAGGGTGATCATAAATCTCCTGAGGCGTCCCCACTTGCAACAACTTCCCACCCTGCATGACCGCAATTCGATCAGACAGCATCAGAGCTTCATCCTGCTGATGAGTCACGCAAATAAATGTCGCCTTCACCTCACGCTGCAACCGCTTCAGCTCTCCTTGCATCTCCTGGCGTAGCTGCTGGTCCAAAGCAGCCAAGGGCTCATCCAACAGCAGGACGACCGGACGATTCACTAAGGCTCGTGCGAGCGCCACCCGTTGTTGTTCCCCTCCAGACAATTGCCCTGGAAGTCGCTTCTCCTTTCCTTGTAAACGCACCAGAGCCAACATGTGACTCACCGCCTTTTGAATATTGGCCTGGCGTTCTCCTTTCATTTGTAGGCCGAAGGCCACATTCTCAAACACGGACAGATGTGGGAAGAGCGCATAGTGCTGAAACACCATATTTACGGGTCGCTTATGAGGGGGATCCAAGGTGACAACACGTTGCTGAATAACAATGTCCCCTTGGTCGGGCCGATCTAATCCGGCAATTAATCGAAGGATCGTGGTTTTCCCGGATCCACTCGGCCCCAATATAGAAAAAAACTCTCCGCTTTGGATTGCCAAGGATACATGATCCACCGCCCTCACGAGGCCATGAGTTTTGATAACCTTATCGAGGACTACGCTTTCATTCACGAGCCAGAGATCCCTTCCGGGAGGAATGGACAAATCGCCAGGGTGACGATTTTAGGAAGGGAGGAAAATGGAAGTCAATGAAGGGCCACCGGCATTACATGCCATAAGCAACCCGATGAAGGCGAGCGAGGTGACAAAGAAGTCTATGGCGACTGTCGGGATGGGCTGATGTCCGCTTTGGGCATTTGGGCGGACAAACGCATCAAAGATAGCAAAAACCGAATCTTGAACTGTCGGGTTTGGGTCATGGAGTGCCTTCGTTAGGGCCCAAGCCCTAGACGTTGGGCAGAAATTCCATTGGCTCGCCCTCCCAATTGGAGGGCGGCATGCACTCGAATGTCCGGATCTTCCTGAAGGAGAAGATTGGACATGAATCGTTCGACGGTAGGTTGACCTGTTTACCAGACATGCCGCATCCCGATTGCGAAAGGAGCACTCCTTGCGGCAAACGAGTGGTCGAAACCTTCATTCCTTAGTCTTGGCCAATTACCCCACGCCGCATTTTTCCATCTGAGATACCCTTAGCCTCAATGCGCCATTTTTTACTCCGGTCGCTGTGGCAGAGCTGAAGATTCCATTTGACGTTGCTCGAACGCCAACACGGCATCAACCGAATCATAAATGGGCACGATCTGCGGAAAGTTGACAAAGGTTAACATTTCACGGACTGCCGGCTTTGGATTGACCATACTCAGTCGGATTTGTTTCCGATTGAGATGATGATAGGTGAGGAATAATTTGCCTAAGGCACGACTATTCAGGCTGATCAGGGCTTCCATATTCAGAATGATGTGTTTGCCTTGTATTTCCTGCACTTGCAAGACAGCCGCCTCTAAAGCAGGTTCCGCAGACCCATCAAAGCAGGTTCCGAATGTAATAACATGCATATCGTGAATGGGAGTCGGTTGGGTATCCATCGTAGACATCACGGTTTAATCATTTCCATTTCGGTTTTGCTCTTCTGCAACTTAAAAAATTGAATTCTCATTTTCAGGGGATCACGCAACCGATCGGACTTCAGATTTTTCCTGCATAATCGGAATAATGGTGGCCAAGCCCGCCAGATCAAAAAGTGTCCCAACAGAGGGCTTGGGATTGATCACCGTTAAAGCCATACCTTTCCTTCGAAGCGAATGATAAAGCAACAACAATCTTCCAATTCCTGCACTATCCATAGACGATACTCGTGAAAAATCCATGACGACGTGATGGCAAGGTCGTCCTTCTCCCGCCGCCAACGCCGTTTCCACTGGGACCCGTCCAAATTTATCGAACCGACCAGACAGCATCAAAATTCTCGTTTCGTTCTCCCACCGTGCTCGTACCAACATGCACCTGTTCCTCCTTTATTGTCCGTGACACATTTTGGCATTGAATAGCCCCTGCTTCGTTATCCTTCAAACCGGTTAATCAGCAACAGATGTGCCACGCTCCTCTTTTGGGATATTCCGACCTCCGCCTTTCTCATATCAAAATTTCCCTCAAAAAAACATGTGTATAAAGAACAGAGCCTGCCACAAGGCTCTCAACCTCATACCAACAATCAAGCAGACCTTACCCAATGGGTAAAAACGTTCTATGGGAATTCTAAGGGACAGGGCAGTTTCCGGCCCCCACATGTTACAACACAGTGGAATAATGGGAGGCCACAACAGAGAAGAAAATCCATGACGGGACCGAGGTCCACGCGGTACGACCTGGGAAGCCCAAGGGATTGATAAAGGGCCAGCAAAAACGGGCAATCCACTTCTCCTCAGACAAATTCCCTGGGGATTCATGTTTTCAGAATTCATTTCCCCTCCACCAGGTTCCCCCATTTTGCCCCTCTTTCTCATACCTATTAACCACTCATTTCAGCCCCCTTCTTTGAGAGACAGAAAGGAGGGTATCCATTTTCTTGACCCCTATCCTGAAAATTAGGAAATCCTTACCCACTTAGAATTCTTGTGAGGTACCGAATGGATTGCCGTAGGGGAAAAAGTATCCTGGCAAACTGTCAGTTCGCCAGAATACTTCGAATGTATTCGTAAATTGGAATGACATAAAGCAATAATGATGTGTTCTTTTTCAATACTTGTTCCATCCCCCTGAATCAAACATATCCTTCCTTCATCCCTAAGATCCATAAAACACAAAAGCCCGAATCCACAAGGAGTCAGTTCCTATCATGTCCCTCGTCCTCCCAATCATTCTGAATCTCGTGATCCTCATGAAACTAGCTTCACTGTGTGAAAGAGATACGGTCTGTATCAGTTCCGATACTTCGGCCTGCATGGCCAGATCGAAAATTCCCTACCTCCACCTTCCCTGTTTCTTTCAATATAACAATTAGTTAGTAGCATGGGAGTCGGTCGGTCGGATGCGCAAAAATAAGTGGCATTAAGGTTGCTATTTCATGAACTAGAAGCAAAACGAAGACAACGGAGGAACAAGGAGGATGCCTTCATGGACTGGACAACATTATGGATGATCGAAACGGCAATAGCCTTTTTGGGAGTCTTCTCCCTCCACTGGTTCTGGAGTTAGCAAAATCACCCCCCCTCAGCATAGGGGGGAGCACAAAGAGCAATTCATTGAGAAAGGATTTGTACGCGATGGTCTCCAACACACTCTCCTGGTGTCCAATAGAAACGGTCAATTGGGGGAAGCTCTCCCCCACTTATCCTTTTCGATTCAATGGGCCAGGATATCTCTACTGCATGTGGTGTGCACATTACATTCGATTGGTTGCGGTCTCAAAAGAAGGGGCCAAGTGTTCCGACTGTCGCCGTGACTTGGCGGTGGCCATTAGTTAACTCCGGCAGAACTTCAAGGTAGTATCTATCCATTCAAAAGTTCTTTTTTCTCCGCAGGAAATATAGAAACATCCGATTGGGAAGGATTCGGTCAATGGCTTCTTGATATGAGAAAAAGCCGGTGAGCTGAATGGTTAATGCTGATGTGAGAAAATAAAAAAACGCATATCCAATCTACACCAGAAAAGAAAAACGAAACTGATATAACCTGAAAATTTACGACTCAAGGAGAAACACCACTCCGTCATGCTCAAATCCTTCCACAAACTTCTTCCCCCCTGAAGATACTCATCTTCCGTGGCCAGTACCTATAGAGTCTGTTGTGAGGTTTTCCATGAAGATTCGTTACAGACTAAGCCCTGGCCTTACGATAAATACCTATATGAGGTGGCCGTAAGGCGACATATTCCCTAAAACAAAATGCAGAGTTTGCTGACTGTTGATCCTACAGCCCTGGATTAGTGAATCAAAGGGCAGACGATCATGCCGATACCTGAAGGAAGAAGCCAAAGTAAGCTAACCGTAGATTTCCTGTCGGACTGCCTCGTGCTCAGAGGCATAGACCGGAACGCAGTCGGGAAGGTGACAGTCCTCCAGAGCAGCTCGGACGTTAGGAGAAGGCCCCACAATACTTAGCCCAATCTGTTGGGGTTGTAGTTTATGGTACCAAAGGTACAAGAGCCCAAGACCCACCGAGTCAATCCCGGTGATACCCATAAAATCCAGGATGATGTGCTGACATCTCATTCCCTTGGTGCCGAGAATCAGGTCCCCGATTCCAATGGTTGATTGTCGATCAAACCGTCCCGTAAAGATGATGACGGTGGATTGATGATTCAGTTTTTCGCAGACTTGGAGCATGTTATCTACCTCTTCATTCGTAAAGCACCAAAATGGGAAGTTTTAATACGTAGAGCTATATTCAATCTTTTCCGGGTGGGCCTAACAATTACTCGTTAAGACTAGAGCTAAGTATCCGTGATCTTCTTGCGCAACCTACACACAAAGAAGGAGCGGCTCATGGAGCTGACAAAAAAATGGCGGGGGATACGGGGTTTTTCCGGTCGTGGATAATGGGAAGGTTTAGGTGTTGGTACGGGGGAAAGGGAGCCAAACTCCAGCGATCGAAAACTCTCACCACGAACACGACCGTGGGTAGGCCACAAAAGGCCAAGACAACAACCGGTTTTATGGTGGAGAAAACTGGCGGCGAGCGGATCAAGGGGCCGATGACTTTTCAAGCCTTAACCGTCGGGTTTTTTCGGAGCACAACTTTTTACGCTGGTGTTCTTACGGAGAGATATTCAATTCGATACATGGGAGAGGCATTCAAGACTGACTGTCAGAATGCTGACATTCAAAGACTCCGGTTTCATGATTGCCGGCCTTCGGCCATCATCAATATGCGACGGGCAGGGATTGAGTATTTGACCCTCTTGCGCATATCCGGGCACAAAGCGATGGCCTGGTTTACCCGGCTCAACCGCTTCCGAGATTCTGACCTTCAAGCTGCTGCTCATCTATTTCACACTATCCCCCAAAATTCATTCTCAGACCCTTCTGGGAACTGGGGGAAAACTCGCTTCAAGCTGTTGATTTGATTGGTGCCGGAGACCGGGGTCGAACCGGTACGAGCTTGTAAGCCCGAGGGATTTTAAGTCCCTTGCGTCTGCCTATTCCGCCACTCCGGCTTCGCACAGATTGGCGACGAGACTGTACCACTCCTTAAAAACCGGTGCAAGATTTTCAGACAGAAACATCGGTAGAGGATAACCAAAGCATCCCCTAGTCATTTCCCTTTTTTCTTTTTGATTAAAGGACCGATGTACAGGTCAAAAAACAAGAGGATGCGAGTGCTTCGCATCCTCTTGTTTGAAGGCCGCTGAGGGCCCTATGAAAGTCGAATCGTTAATTGACTCGAACAACCATATGATTTCGCCGATTCTCCTGGAAACAATCTTCACTGTCGTTTTGACAAAATGGTCGCTCTTTGCCGTAGGAGACAATCTTAATCCGGTCCGGTTGCACACCCAGATTTACTAAATACGCCCGTGC
>JBGSSO010000335.1:0-5943 GCA_041737015.1 Nitrospirales bacterium | reverse complement strand
TGTCCGCCCCTTCAGCCGCATGCCAACGTCTCATCGACTCTTTGGCCGGTTTTCCCCATCTTGTCGTTGGTTATTTCCCCTCAATCTCGATGGCATTCGATGTTTCAAGAAGATCCTGGTCATGATCGGCCATTTTGACCGTGATCTGATGTTTTCCCAGAGTGAGTCGGTGAAGCGTGACTACGAATCCCTTTTGATATTGGCCGTCGACAAAGGCATGCACGTGGTCGCCTTTCGTCCATTTTTCCCAGTCATACGTCAGTTCAATCGTTGATCCCACGATGTCGCCAATGTGCGGAGAGGAAATCCTAAGCAGAGATCCTTCCTTCTCCCGGCAGAGGCCGGTAACCCTCCCATCGCTATCACGTTTTCCACCATTGCCACTCGAAACATCCACGACTTCAAACGTCTCTCCTTTCTCTTTGCAGGTGTTGTTGAATGAGGGGTTCTCTGAATTCTCAACCGGGAGGTTTTTGCCGAAAAATTTTTGGACTAAATTGCATGAAGCTCGAAATACGAATGTCACTCAGGATCGGCATCGTCCATGAAACATGAAATGAGTCTGGTACAAACCCTGAAGAGAGAAGACGACATCGAACCGACTGACGTTGATGGGCATGCGTGAATACGACATCCATGTGCGAAATGGTAGCCATGCTGAATTTCTCACCGGTGTTCACCTATATGGGTTTGAGGAATCTATATTGTGCCGGGTTTCGGCGCGGTGGACGAGGTCATTTTCTTTCCGGAAAAGGCCCCAAACAACGGTCGCGCTCCTCGAGACGCACTATGGAAATGAACGCTCCCTCCGGCCTCATGGGACGGGACGGACGCTAGCTATCGAAGAGCGGGCCAACTCGCGGGGCAATCAATGCGCAACTGTTTTTCCGACGTCAGTAATTCGTCTTGGATAAGACGTCTGGCTGAAACGCATCACGATGGAAAGTTCCAATGAGACGCTGATGGAGAGGAAGATTGGGCAGGTGCTGCCCTGTCTCAGGTTCGAGAAAGCATGTGCGCCATTGAAAAAAGAATGGCCATATGGAGATCCAATGAGGAATATCCAGAACAGTCCATTTTGGAGACAGATATGAGTCTTTTTTCTCCTGGTGGATCTCAGGCTGTGCGGCTACACCTGTAAGAGAACAGAATTTTAGAGGTATCTAGCAGATGAATATTTGTTGGTCGTCGATTGATGGATGTCAAATTTCGTGACCCAGTCCACGGCATTACAGAGCTCTTGAAAATCCAGGGGTTTTTCAAAGACTCGATTGACCCCGTTTTTAAATGCGCGAAGACGGACAATGTGGGATAATTCGGCAGTAATCAGAAATATGGAGAGAATTTCCTGGGAATATTTATGATTGACTTGTTCAATGAAATCAAGTCCATCCATCTGGGGCATATTGTTGTCGGTAATGATGATGGAGACGGACTCTTTCTGCAAAATTTCAAGCCCTTCCACACCATTTCCTGCTTCTGAACACACATACCCTCGAAGTTCTAAAAATTCTTTCAGGCAGGTTCGATGATGTCGATCATCGTCAACTAGCAAGATCCGATCTTTGATGGGAACCTTGGAAGGATTGGATTTTGGTGAATGGTGATACACGCCTAAAATTTTCATGGTGCTTTACATTGATTGGTGTCGTAATGTTTTCTCTCAAAAGGTGGCGGAGGGACCTTTGAGAAGGTGGCTGATGAGGAGACCAGACTCCGGGTGCGGTCGAAATCGTAGTTCCCCTGAAACCAGTCCCTCCGCCGAGGCTCATATAGTGGCGCTCAATTCCAGTATTGCCATGTTTCAACTTTCATTAATATGACATCTGAAACACGTCGATCTCCATGTCGTTGTGCCGATTATGTAAACCGGCATATTCAAAAAATCGCTTCGCCCTGAAGATGGGCGATTAGCGATAGTTGAAGGATTTAAAGGCAAAGGGTGTTCCAAGTGTTATTGTTTATAAAAATTCAAAAATTTCAACTGGTTAGGAATTTAGTGGGCATAAGATTTGATAAAAGTCATGCAGGTGAAACCCTACAGAACGAAGTCGACTTCCTTCAGAAGTAACGGGGGTGTACGGGTAAGAACGAGGCCAAAAACTTTATGATCGTTCCATCCATCGATGGATGATATTCATTCATCGATTAACTTAGGAAGACATTTGAGGGGCCTGCTTGAAGAAGAGCTCACCCACGAACGCCAGGAATAGAGAAATAGATGAATGAGGCACGAGGCGAGGTGATTCGTGAGCATGAACCGGAAAGTGCCGATTCTTTCATTGGATTGATGTGTCTCAAAATAATTTCAAATTGGGGCTCCCTGTCTAAAAAACCTCAATATGAACTGGTGCGTATTGATGTAGGTACTTTTTCGACATTTCACTTAGCATTAGTTAGCGGCTCGCATTTCTGGGAATCATATTTGGGGGCTGCCTTGTAGAACTTTAGAGAACCCAAGGAACTCTCGGGTTTTCTGGCCTAATGTTGCCAAATGGTTGGTGAATGCCATTTTCTGAATAAATCCCGATGGAGGCGACTTGGGGTCTTCGATAGATATTCTGACGATAAACGAAAAACAGTATCCATAGGTTGGGAAGCGACCAGGCTATCGTGATGCAACAAAAAGGGATGATCGAGAGGGCCAAGCTTGCTTCATTGGAAGTGCAAAGATCAGGATAAGAGTTTGTCTCACATAAGGATTTTATATAGTTTTGTCCTTATGACCCTTGACCTGGATTCTTCTAAAAGGCATTCTTAAGAGATGAAACAGGAGTAGTGGTCAGGATGCCTCATCAGAGTTCTTGACATGATTCGAAGGGACTGCATACAGTTTTGAAAGTAAGACATTGGAGAGGCAGAGGCCTTGCTTAGAGAAATTCTTGAATGGGATGTATGTCGATACGTCTGTCAGTCAAGATAAAGAAATGGTGGAGGTAAAACATGATCGAAGTATTGTTTTTTTCGAACGTAAGGAGAGTAGGAAAAATTGGCCTATTGGGCGGATGCCTGATTGCGATAATGGCGGGGTGTAGTTCCAAATTACAAACGACGGTTATAAGTGTGACTGAACCTCCTACCAAGCCCCAAGTGGTAAAGCTTGAACCTGTGACGCCGCATGCTGAGGCGGTCGTTCAGCCACCCGTACAGGCTGAAAAGTTCATTGGGATTCCGCCAGTGGACATTCCTGTTGAAGAACCTGCCCGTCCGGTTATTCGTCCTTCGGCTCCTGCTGATATTTTTGCCACTCCTCGAACGCCAGTCGTCGAACCGGCTGTTTCTGCGCCTCTTGAAGCTCCATTGGTAGCTGAACCCGTAGTTCCTCCGTCTCCCATCATAGCTACGGCACCAGGCCAAGTTTCTCCTCAAGAATCATCACAAGTGTTTGGAATCCCGCCGATTTCGTTTGAACCGGAAATGCCGGCACGCCCGATAATTCGTGGAGATGCGGCTCCGCCGGAACAGATGATCGCTCGGGTGGAACCCGAGGCGGACAAATCGGTTCAGCAAGCCCCAGCACTGCCCGAAGCGATTGAAAAGAAGACTGAAGGTCTGCTCAAGTCCCTGGGAGATATTTATTTCGATTATGACCGATTTTCTATTCGGAACGATGCGATCTCAGTTTTGCAAGAAAATGCCCAAGCACTGGCTTCCGGTTTGTCGAATAACAAGATTGTGATCGAAGGGCATTGTGATCAGCGTGGCACGGAAAGTTACAATATGGTGCTTGGGGAGCGACGAGCAAATGCGGTGAGGGAGTTTTTAGTTGATTTGGGCGTTCCTAGTGAGAAGCTTCAGGTTGTGAGTTATGGAAAAGAGAAGCCATTTTGCACGGACCAGAATGAACAGTGCTGGCAAGAAAACCGGCGCGGACATTTTGTCGTGCAGTAAGAAGTTTAAGTCAATTGGGCTAGAGACGTTTCATGTAGGAGCGTCTTGAATGGAGAAAAGGGGAGGTCATTCTTCCTGGGAAATCTGTCGGGTCCGTTCCGTATATTCCCGTCTTTCGAATTATCGGCAATCTCCCTGATTCATCTGCTTGATCCTTTACATTTTCAATGCCCAGCGGCTGATCCTTCGGTATTTCCCACCAGAGATTTCTGACTCCTGATTATTCTCCATTGTCATCGCCATGTTCCATGCATCCATACCAGCCAGCAGGGCTAAGCAAGAGGATGCCATAAGGCAGGGAACTTCCTAGGATCTTCTATTATATGTCTAATCTGTCAAGAGAGGTGCAGGGAATGGAACCATGTCAAAATCTGTTCGCCAACATACCTGAACACTTTGACCACGAATTGACGAGTGAGGTGTTGAGGAGTCGTTCTGAACGAATTGAACGGATAGTGTCACGGGGCCAGGCGTCTCCACCAGACTTTTGGTATGACCAGGCAGAGCATGAATGCGTTGTGGTACTGGCAGGAAAAGCCACGCTCAAAATTGAGGGAAAACCTGAAATGATGCTTGGTCCTGGGGATACCCTTCATCTTCCCGCGCATATGAGGCACCGCGTAGAATGGACCGATCCCCAACAAGACACGATCTGGCTCGCAGTGTTTTGGAAGGATTGAGTCTTACTGGGGTTCAAATTTAATCCCGTGGGAGACCTTCTTCTTTTTGGATATTTTGCTCAATGTACTTATGAGTCGGCAGTTCGGGAATAGGTCGAGAGATTTAGTTGAATGCATAGATAATAAAGGGGATGATAAGCCAGAATGCTCCTTTGATTAAGAAAAACACCACTCCATACCATCCACACTTTTTCATCCAGCTTGTTTCCTGGAAAGGATTCTGAAATATTTCGGTTTTAAATGTGCGCATGGTTGTTTCCCTTCTCTGGCAAAGAGCGGCCGCTGCGTGATTTTGTCACGCAGCGGATTGTGCACTTCTGGCCTTCATGTAGCCATTGTCCTTGCAGCTTGTGGTTTCCTCATGAGGCTCACTTTGAAAATGCCTGGAATAAGTTTGGGTACTCGTTCTTGATAGTCTGTATACGCTTCTCCATGGAGGGCCACCAAATCCTTCTCTTCCCATTGAATGGCCATCAGGATATAGATGGTTGTCGTCAGCGCAAAGAGCAGATGGGCAATCGTCATCGTGGGGGTGGCCCAGAAGGCCAAAAGCCAACCGACATAGAGAGGATGCCGCACCTGCCGATACAGGGCCGGGGTCTTGAATGGTAATGGTGTGTACTTTTGTTTTCGCAGATAAAGCCAGACCTGCCGCATACCGAACAAATCAAAATGATTGATGAGGAATGTGGCCATGAGAATTAATCCCCAACCCGCTGCAAACAGGCCATACAGCAGGCCCTGCCCTACTGGGTCGTGAATGTGCCAAATTTTGCCTCCCATTGGTTGCCAGGCATAAAACAGGAAAGCCAGTGCAATGTTGGTACAAAGCACATAGGTGCTACGTTCAATAGGTTTGGGAATATATTGTGTCCACCATTGTTTAAAAGCCTGCCGCGCCATGACGCTGTGCTGGACCGCAAAAATCCCTAACAGAAACGTATTGATGGCCAGAGCCTGCCAGACTGGAACCAAGGGTTGGCCATCGATGGTATTGGAGACGCCAAAATTTCCCAGAAAGCCTACGGCATATAAAAAGATGCCCAGGAAAGATAGGTAGCACAGGGTGCCATAGATAAAAAACACGAGACGTTTCATGATCCTAGCTCCTTTTGATTCGGACATGTAAGGGCCGACCGCCTCAGGTTGGGCCTGAGGCGGTCGACGGGTTTCGTCGTCAGTTGTTCCCTTCCGTATTCACCGAAATGGCCACCGGCACGGGATTCGTCACGATGTCGAAAGTCGGTGAGTACTTCGTCAATTCCCGGAGCGTTTCCGCCGGAGCGTCACTTTTCACGGTGAAATGAACCCGGAGATTTTGATAGCCTGGTCGAACGTCTTTGGACAGCCCCAGAAACCCGCGAAGATCCAA
>JBGSSO010000321.1:0-8795 GCA_041737015.1 Nitrospirales bacterium | reverse complement strand
TATTCCATTCAATCGGAAATATTGTCTTATGTCTATGCTGGATGTTGATTTTTTAAGCATCTGGGTGCCCACGGAAAATATTTTTCGCCAACCGCTTAACCACATTGCAGAGCCATAGTGTCCTCCAAGAACCTCACCGTATACACCGGCAGTGACACAATCTACTCCTTCGTTAGCTAGCCTTACTCCCGCAGAATACCAATAAGGAAATCTAATTAGCTCGGATCGATTGAATCCTTTTTGAAGGAGAGTAGTACTCAAGATCTCCGGACCATAATTATCAACAAAACAATTAACTTTTGCTGATTGGCAAATTTTTTTTACCAGCTTTATTTCTCGACTACGTATGTCGCCATATACGTACGCTTCCACTTTTGCAGGATTTATTAGATTTAAAAGACCACCGAGAAGAAGCCTAGAATCCCATCCTCCTGACATCATTAAAGCAATATGAAGATCTGATCCAAAACATCTACTTAAAGAGTCCTGCAATTTATTCCTAGAATTTTCAATAAAATTATCAGAATTTATTTTGTTTTCTCTTGGTGCCCAAAATCGACTGGATTCCTTAACTTTGAGATCGCCTGTTAGCTGATTAAAACTAAGAGTTTGTCCTGGTAGCAGCCGACGAAGGCCATTGAAAAAAGTTCGCCCGGCATACATATAGTCATTCCGGAAATATTCCAAAATTCCAATATAATCTGGGGTTAAACCTAATACTTGCGCAATAGGTTTTTGTCGACTACAAAAGAAAAATTTCTGATTTATCTGGGCATAATAAAGTGGAAAGGTTCCAGTCCACTCCGTAACTATCTGACAGAAGCCCGAAGCTTTGTCCACTACAACCATATTTCCCTTCAGGAAATTACCACCATTTAAATTTCCTGAAGATATATCAAATAATTCCTTACAATTTTTTGTGGTGAATCTTTCTGCCATGTGATAAATAGCGATTTCACCATCAACTGCAAAAATAGTATTTTCCTTAATATTATGTAATGCAGATTTTTTAGGAAAGGCATGTCCTCCTATTATTCCTCCCCTGAAATTTACCTGTTCACATTTCCCCCAAGATTTTGAGAATTCTTTTTGAAGATGAGATTCTTCTTCATTAGAACATCCGAAACAACCATAAACTCCGGGCATAATGTAAATCTCCTCCCCGCAAAAAGTTTTATGGAAATCGTGCGGTTTTTGTGGCCGTGTAACCCTTTGTTCTGATCTTGGCTAAACGGCTTTATTGAAAACTAAATTACTATGATTGTGGGTGAGGACTGTATCGTCTGGAGATTACAAATTTTGTATGCCAGAAAAAGAGGGTTGCATCTTAAAACATCAACCCCACATATAGCTACATGATATTATTTTTCCCTATATGGAGTGTACCCATGAAATAGAGCCGCCCGTGATTCTTTTCCGACGAAATTGGAGGTGACTCCGTTATTATCATATACAATATGACAATGCTTTAATGCACTCAAGCCATCTTCGAGCGTTATTCCAGACGAAATTGTCGAGGGCTTCCATACTCCAATCCCAGATTCGGAAGGTCCTCATTGTACCACTGCATCTACTGGGGGACCGCCTGTCTGGCCTCTTCAAGGCCTTTAAATCGCTGTTGCCAAACACACCCTCTTCCAAAATTCGAAAAAATCGTTCGATCAGCCCATTCAGTTCTGGCATAGGGATGGTGATGAATTCCTGTTGCAGCAGATAATTCCGACACGCTTGAGGAAACCGCCGACCCTGAAAGATGAGGCCGTTATCATTCCCAACCGGTGTGGTTTTACCCAGTGGACGAAACGTCCAGAATCGAGCTACAAAGTCCGCCTCTAGAGCCAGGTTCGCTTCCCTGGTCCGACCGCGCAGAGCGAAATCCAAGACCAAGATTTCGCGAACATGACAATCACTCACAGAGGTCAAATGGCGCCGGCCATCTTCCCCGCCAGGAATATGCGTTAAGTCCAGAGCCCAGCGCCGGTTACTCTGGACCGTCCGGCTTCGCAGACGCTGAGCACGGGGACGTGGAGTCCGAATTTGTTGATGTACCAACCAGCGTTCCACCCGCAGCACTCGATAGACTGACTTGCCATTGGGACAGCATAATGACAGACAGAATTTTCATTCATCGCCCTGTCCCAAATCCGGGGTCCATATCCGCTCTTCCCTTGTCCAGAATTTATTTTCTTCGTCATTTCTCGTATGTCATTAATCCATGGGGCCTTCCTTTTACTCGGCAACTGAAGTTTTTCACTATTCCTAAAAATCCTATATCGCCGCCATTTTCCAAAACAGCCACATGCGATTGCCATCACGTCTCCAAATTTGGAAGGTGAGCATCATGAGGTCTGCCTAAGTGACTAATAATAAACCGTCGCTTCCCAGATGGCGGAAGTGGCATCTCTTGGACCAAATCCAATTCTATATCCAGATCGGCACCCTTTTCCTTAAGTGCATCAACTATCCGGCGTCTTGTCGCGGCAGAGAACTCCCCAGCGGGAACTATCCGTAAAACAATAGAATCGAGTTTTTCCTGAATTACTTGAAATGAGTCTATTTCTTCGAAATGCTCAAGAACGCCTGTAAAAAAATGAACAATCAACCGGTTTCCTGATGGAGTAATAACAATATCGGTATCCCTACCCTGGATAGATTGCATAACATCATACCCACGGCCACATGCGCACATGCGTGATTCTCCGGCAATACCTACATCGCCCACTTTATACCGTATCAATGGCATGGGGCCCGGATGAAGTCTGGTCACTATGATATTACCGGATTGCAAGGGAGAAACAGGTACTCCACTATCATCCAGATATTCCACAATCACGTCCAAAGTGTGAAGGTGATAAGAGCTGCCTACCCCACATTGCGCGGAGATATTCATGCCTTCAGAACATCCATACGTATCCACTACTTGGGTCTTAAACGCTTCCTCAATCGTATTGCGATAATGCCGGTAGAGAGTATCCCCCCAGGTGACGATCGATCGCATCGGCCGATTCCACCCGCATTCCACAGCTCTCCGCGCCAAATAATACAGACTTCCTGGATAACCCCAGAGATGCCTTAGAGAATATCGCTCTAGAATGTCGAGACACAGATCAAGATGGGAATTGCTCAAGTCGTGAGCCGGGACATAATGACAATTCAGCAAAGCATCTTTCATTCTCCTGGGAAAATCTCGCTTCAAAGTCATCCCAGTTTGAAGATGCGGTTCTCCCATATTCCAGCCTGCCCATTCCAATGCGAGCAGAAAGGAAGCCTGGAACATTCCTTCGGTCTCATGGTCCAACAGCACAGTAAAATTGGCCCCGGTAGATCCGGAAGAACGAGACACATAGGCTTTTTTTCCCGTGCTCCTGATCACACGGTCAGGAAACGCATGCCGAAGCATGGGTTTAGTAACAATAGGCAATTGACCGAGGTCCGCTGCTTTTTGAATGTCTGCCGGTTTTACCGAGGCCTTATCCATTAATTCGCGGTAAAAAGGCACTTCGTCATACGCCACTTTTACCAGCTCGCGCAGGGATTGATCGCGAATCGAGTGGAGCTTCTCGGATGGTAACCATTGGGCCTTCTCCAAAAAAGAAAGCCGCTTCATCATGTTTTGGCCAAATATAAGGTCTCCCGCAGGGAATACGACCCTCCGTAGTAGCCAGGTCCGAGAATTTACTCGAAACTGAGCGAACCCACTTGATGTTTCAATTCTATCCATTGATGGCAATCGACCCCACTTATTAGGTTAGGAAAAATGAAACCGCTTCGATGCACTGCCTTCAGCTCGACTCCCGCCGAGTGTGGAAAAGGGGCTATCGACGCTTACCCAGGAGTCCAAAAATTCCGGGGAAGTTCAAACCCCACCCTATTTCATTAAACTAACTCAAAATTAAACACTTATTCTCAAATCCATACCAAAATTTCCGGAAAGGAGACGAATAAATTTTTGGCGAAAAACCTAAAATTCTTCGGTCCCATGCCTCACAAAGATAACCCTCCTTTCACTTTTAATTCACTGAATTTTTAAGTGTTTTGATCGACGTTTGCTCTCAATGATAAAATACCTTAATTTGATTGGCTGCCTTTATGTGGACCAATTTTCATACACTCATATGCCTAAGGGGATCTTTAACTACAATTTCTCAGACAAATTAGCTGCCCTTCCTTTAATTCATTTCATGCATTCCTAATTTTTTAGGTTAACAAATTCTCTAAGGTGAAGCTTCCCATGGCCATTGAAAAATGAATTCTTCCCTTAAGTTTTAAATGTTGCGGTCGATATTAACGTGATACGACCGAGTCTACGCTTACGATAAAGGAATGAGCCAGAAAGACAATGCGTTTTCAGATTTCAGGAGAGAACTCAATCAAGGGAACCAATTAAAGGATGGGGCCTTTGTAAAGAATCGGCTATGCTAAACACATCATTGGATTCAGTGACAAGGAGGCTGCATGAGACAGACAGGAAATATTCCTTTGGGGTGGCGTAAGATAATTTTGTGTTTGCTCCTTGTTTCCGGATCCTTCAGTCCAGGAATGACATACGCCATTGAATACTATGTCGCCAAAACAGGTAATGATGCGAACTCTGGCGCCTACTCCTCCCCATTCCTAACCATCCAAAAGGGCATGACAACGATGAGGACAGGGGATACACTCTTGATTAGGGCCGGCACTTACGCAGAACAAATTGACAGCCAATTTTTCACAATTCCTACAGGAACATCCTGGGAAAATGCTCCAATCATTGCAGCCTACCCTGGAGACGTGGTGACTTTAAAGCCAAACAGTGGCTCACAGGCCATTGGTCTCGTCCACTCTTACATTCAATATGTCATCTTCGATGGATTGATTGTCGATGCCATAAACGAAGACACTGTTAACGGCATGGGTATTTCCATGAGCAACGGAGCGAATCATGTGAGATTTCGGAATCTTGAGGTTAAAAATGCTCCACTAAATAATGCATTGCTCTCTAAAGGAACTGGTGGAACAGATTATAATGAATTTATTGGAGGAAAATATCATAATAGTGGGTGGAGTCCAGTACTTAAGAACGGAGCCTACAACTTTTATATTACAACTGATCATAACCTCATTGATGGAGCGGAAATTTATAATGCAACCGGCTATGGAGTACATATATATAATTCAAGTTCCACCGGCCATGCTCCAGACTATAACATTGTCAGAAATTGCCGCGTGTACAATAACAATAGTCGCAAAATATCTTTTGCGGGCATCCTCCTTGCTTCCGGCATCGGTAACATGGCTTATAACAACCTCGTTTATGATAACCGCGGACATGGAATTGCGGTCGGCAATGGCTCGGTAGGGGCGGTAGTATATAACAACACCATTTTTGATAATGATCAAAATGGACTTCAAATTGGAGCGGCTGTCGATGCCACTAACACAATCATCAAAAACAATATTTCATACGGGAATTTAATAAATTACTATAATCGCGGTATAGGGACCATTGAATCCAATAATATCGTAGATGGGACAAACCCGCTCTTTGTCGATCCAACAAAGCGAGATTTTCACCTTCAATATGGAAGTCCTGCGATTAACAAAGGATTGACATTAGGGGAAATAACGGTGGATTTTGAAGGAACTCCCAGGCCTCAAGGAGGAGCCTATAATATTGGTGCTTTTGAAGGGACTCAGCCAATTCTTGGTGCTCCAAAGAATTTCAGATTGCTCTCTGTTCAATAAAATATTTTGACTGCTCTTGCCCCTCGATCCCCTCATGGCGGTCTGCTGGGACACAAACTGTACTCTCTCCTTATAGAATGATTGGCAAAAATGCTTCGCCTTCCAAACACCGCTGAACAACAGAGAGGAAAAAATGCTATAGATTCATGGAAAAGGATAGGGAGAGCATCAGTTGGCTTACCTTAACTGTTCCCGGCTGTCCATGACTTCGTTAAATACCCTTTCCCACTGTGGAAATATTTCCTCCCATGATGAATGAACCGCCAGCTGCCGTCCCTTGGCAGACAGTCGCCCGGTTAATTTAGAATCAGCAAGTAGTCTCATTACAGCTCCTGCCATCGCATCATCATCATCATCAGGTACCAAGAGACCAGTCTCTTCATGCGTCAATAAATCAGGCACCCCTCCTACCGCTGTGGCCACCACCGGCAACCCCATAGCACAGGCTTCTACGACCGCAACAGGCATGTTGTCAATATGATTAGTATTGAGAAAAATGTCAGCAGCATCTCCCTCTTTAACTTTTGCAGCCATATCCAAATATCCAAGAAAGCGTATCGAACTGGCAACTCCAATTTTTTCAGCCAGCCGTCTTACCTCCAACTCGAGAATGCCACTTTGTCCACCCATTACGAGACTCGCTTCGGGAATTTCATCCTTTAACCGTGCCAAAACACGAATTGCCAAATCCGGATTATAAATCGGATGAAATTGCCGCATCCAGAAAAGACGCGGGCCGATTATCTGCCGATAACGATATGGATAATGGGAAAGATGAATAATATTTGGAATGACTTGAACATGGAATCCATACGGAACTACTGCTCGTGCCAGAAACGCAGACGGGGCAATAAGCGCATCTGCTCTTTTCAAAACACGGCATGTCCAGAGGGGAAATCGGGCCATAAATTCTTGAAGAGCGCCACCATGTAAAACCATCACAATTGGCTGCCCGATTAATTTACCAATCTTACTAGCAATATCTGCAATTAAAAATCCAGGGCCACTATAGACTTGTATGCATTGCAGATCGACATCACGCTTTCTCAGAATAATTGTTCTAATAATATCGGCAATCCGAAGATACCGGTTAGGTAAGGAAGACACACAAAATACAGGGTACCCCTTCTCCCTTAACCCATCAGAAAGAATTTCTCCTTGCGTCGTGACATATCCTCGATTTCGACCTACCATTTGACCAACAACTGCCACACGGATCATGCCTCTGTCCCTTTAGTTAAATGGCTATACATTTGGCCCAACAAGGATGCCCTGGCAGCAAGGTTAATTCTATTTATATGCTACCTTGGTGTGTAATTACGGCTTTAGAACACCGTAGAGATTGGAAGAATCTGCATCTTGTCGGTCTTAAATTGTTTCTAGTTGTTAATGGTTCCATCCCATCCTGCACCCTGATAGGCCTTCATTGTTTTCTCGACAAGCCGTTCTAAACCGAATTCTCGTGCAGCCTTTTCCCGGGCAGCAGCGCCCATCTGAATACACAAGGAATGATTTTCCAGAAGTTCGATTATTCGAAAGACCAAACTGGCATGGTCTCCTTGGCTAATAACAAATCCTGTTTTCCCGTCATCAACAAGGAATGGAATATCTCCAGCATCCATTGCCACAACCGGTCGTCCGCAGGCCATTGCTTCCATTATGACATTTGGACAGCCCTCAGAATCGGCCGTATGAACAAGGAGCCTTGCATTATTCATTAAGGTAACAATATCCTGACTGTGGCCCAGAAACCTGACACGATCAGAAAGATCCAGCCCTTCCATTTGTTGCTGAAGCACCTGTCGCAATGGCCCTTCTCCAGCAATTTGCAATTTGAAGTCCACCCTCTTCCGTTTTATCTCGGCTACTGCCATCAACAGCCTGTCCCATCTTTTCACGACATAAAGAGATCCGACTCCCAGAATATTCGCAGGAACAGGAATGGGTTGTGATGTTCCAACAAATCTTTTCAAATCTAGTCCGTTCCCTACCACGAAAATTCTCTTGGGCACAAAGATGCCCTTTGCTGCTTGCGCATGTATAGCTGCGCTATGGCTATTAAAGATTTGAGCAGAAGGCCAGCGGGCGCTTAGGCGACCCAGTAAAAAACCGCATTCTCTTTTTGCCCAAAAAAAATCACTGCGCACAGATCCAAGCGGGATTGTTCTGGTCCCGCGGGCGGCCCATTGTGCCGCAAAGTTTGTAAAGAAACTATACGAATGAAGGACTTCAGGATTTAATCGCCTCAAAAGAGTTTTAAGGGCCTTGAGCTTTGCGCTTCTGTTTGATCCTTCTGAGAAAGAATAGATGGGTACACCAAGCCTGCGTAACTCATTTGCATAAACATCATCCCTACAAAAATTCCACACGACAACTGCAGGCTTATAGGACTCACGATTCATTCCCTGCAGCAGATAACAAAGTTGTCGCTCCAAACCGCCTGGTTGCAATTGCCCTACAAGATACAGTAGCCGGCAATTTTCATACTGAGCCTTCGACGAGGAATAAGGCAACGTTGGTTCAAGAATATCTAACATACAACTTTCGCTTGAACTACCAGAGGAAAACATACCTCTCATCTTTGAGAAAACAGAGATATTCAATTTTTAAAAATGGCACCATCCGGAAAAGCTAATTCTCCGCACTAGGTTTGCTGAACGCCTATATATTCCCGGTTCGCCCATATTTCTTCAATTATCATTGTTAATTTGATAATAGCTTTGCTCTACCCTCTCGCACGCGGCAATATTCGCTATCCTTCGAGTGATTCAATTTCACAATACTATTCTTCATACAATTCGATTCTTCATTTGAGGGAGACGATGTGAGGCTTCGAAATGACAAGAAAAAAATTTCAGTGGGTACACGAGAAAAATGACAGCCGTTTACCGAAAACTCCCTTTTTTAAATTTTCTGCCCATAACTATCCTTGGTGAAGGCGGTTGAATTTGATTATGCGACGTGATGGCGGCCGCAAGTGTAACGACTACCCAGGAATTCATAAATGCGATGTTACTGGAAAGGCAAATCAGGAAGGCATAAGCAACCAATGGCAGATAAAAGGAAGCGGT
>JBGSSO010000319.1:0-6620 GCA_041737015.1 Nitrospirales bacterium | reverse complement strand
GAATAGGCAGGCACAAATAATGAAAAGTAATCTAAAGCTACTTGTACGATAGGGGCGAGCAATTAATTGGATTCTCATGGTTATGCCAGACGCTATCACGCGCAGGGGATGAAGACAATGGAGAAAAGGATTTCTTCCTTGTTATTAATGGGCGAATAGCAAACGCAAAGAAAGATAGTTGAGGACACACAGTGGGAAAGAGGAGGGGGTGTCAGAACGCGTGAAAGGCAGGTTGGAGTTCAGGTAGGTGAATCGTTGAATTGGAGGAGGACTTTCCGTTGAGGATGCCATCCTTTCCGGTTTCTCCAGCATTTAACATAATCCACTTGTCAGGATTATGCATGATGGCTTTGACCAATTGAGTATGGAGCGCGTGCCCGGCGCATTTTGCGATGAAATGACCAATTACGGGGATTCCTAATAATGACAGATCGCCAATGAGGTCGAGAATTTTATGTCGAACGCATTCGTCCGAGAAGCGTAAGTCATCATCATTGACCAATCCGGTATCAGCGAAGACGACCGTATTGTGTAGTGAACCACCGAGCCCCAGTCCTCGCGACCATAAAAATTCGACTTCCTTCCGAAAGGCGAATGTACGGGCTCCGGCAATATTTTTGCCATAGTCATGAGGCGTGCAAAAATGGTGATATTCTTGTTGTTGTATGAGGGGATGAGGAAAATCAATGAAATAGGTTATTTGGGGGAGTGCCGAAGGAAGGACACTGATTGATCGGTGCCCATCTTCCACGGTAATTGGCTGAACAATTTTAATGTATTTGCGTGGTTCTTCCTGGGTGAGAACACCGCTTTGGTAAACCATGTCGACAAATGGAGCGGCACTTCCGTCTGCTGCCGGGATTTCACTGCCAAGCAATTCCACGTAGGCATTATCAATTTCCATTCCGGCGAGTGCACTTAACACATGCTCAACCGTCTGTATGTCAAAATCACCAACTTGAAGTGTGGTGCAATGATCTGTTTGGCCTAAAAAGGCAATGCTAGCTGGGCATGACTGGATTTGATCAGCTACATGCTTCACAAAGACCACTCCGGTGTTGACCGGAGCTGGATGAATGGCAATTGAGGCGGGGTTACCAGAATGCAGACCAATGCCGGATAAGAATGATGATGTTTCGAGAGTTTGTTGATGACGCATAAGGTACTGGGAATATTTAGTATTCATCAAGATGCAAAATTTGTACTACTTGAGGATTTAGAGAAAGGCAGTGTTTGTCATTGAAAAAAGGCCTTTCTGCTTCTGAGTGTTGCAGAAACCAAACAAATGTATACTTTTTTCAATAGATGGTTATTAATGATTGGTAAGGGGGGAAGGATCAGACCGCAGTGGATGACTTCCTCGCTCAGAAGTGGGTTCTTGCGAATTTGTTGAAAAATTTTGCAGGAAGCGACGCGATTCAGGTGCATCAGCTAAAGCCGTATAATGAGCGAGAGCTAATTGTTCAATGATTCCTCGATGCTTTTTTTGTAAGCCAGAGGCTAAGAAAATTTCTTGAAATATTGCCCATTTTTTTGACGCATCCTGTAACAGTTCCTGGGAGAATTCTTCAGGTCTTGTTCTGAGGGTATTGGAAAAATGTTGGACCGCTTTTTCAATACTATGGTATGGAGGGGCCAAATTCAGATGGGTGTAGAATTCTTCAAGGTGGCCTCTGAATTCTTGTCGAAGTCTGTAAATAGAGTCTGATGGCAACAAGGGCGCTGGTCTTTATTCATAGATGAAACAGGAACAGAATTGCCCTATGTTAAGGCGGTGATTGGTCGGTTGACAAGTCCTTGCTTAGGTAAAAGGCAAATCCACATAGAAGAAATGGTTGAATGCAAGGGGTGATATAGGGAAAGAACGAGCAATCTTCTACTTAATGGAAGATAATATATCCTTCATAGCCGGCTCCTTTAATTTTTGAAGGGCTTTGGCTTCAATTTGGCGGACACGTTCCCGGGTAACCGACATACTTTGCCCGACTTCTTCAAGGGTCCAGGGCTCGTCCTGGCCAATGCCAAAACGCAGGCGAATCACCATTTGTTCCCTTGGAGTCAGTGAATCCAAAATCCGTTCGACTTGTTGGTTCGTTTCCTGGCGTGAGACAGGTCCATCGGGCGTCAATGTTCCCATATCTGGAATGAAGTCTGTGAGAAATGTTTCTCCATCCCCAACCGGAGTCTCTAACGATATAGGATCCTGAAAGGCTTGAATGGTGTCATGAACTTTTTCCACACTCAGTTTGAGCGCCTCTCCAATATCATCCAACTGAACTGGGCGGGCATACTGTTGGGTCAACCGCTTGGAGGCACGAGCAATCTTATTGGAGATTTCATTTAAATGGACAGGGACACGAATGGTTCTAGATTGGTCAGCGAGTGATCGCGTAATCCCTTGTCGAATCCACCAGGTAGCATAGGTGCTGAACTTAAACCCTTTGCGATATTGAAATCGTTCTGCCGCCTTCATGAGCCCAATATTGCCTTCTTGGACTAAGTCCAAAAAGGCCAGCCCATGACCCGTATATCGTTTCGCGATGTCCACAACCAGGCGAAGATTTCGCTGAACGAGTTCGGATTTCGCATTTTCTAGTTGGAATTTAGCTTTTTGAAGTTGTTGGCAGAGATCCTGAATGGATGAGTACACGGAGGGATACGTTTGACCTAAGGCCAACAGAACGGATTTCAATTTTTCAATTGCTGGAGCCGAAAAGCCACTTAAGGCAAATGTTTCCTTGAGTAGAGCAATGGTTTCTTCTCTCTCTGGGCCATTCTTTAGTGGCTGTGTGAGATGAAGGCTTTGCTTGATAATGACCCGGATTGCTCTGGACGCTTGGTCTATCTCCTTCGCTAATTCGATCTCAGAATCCTTATTGAGAAGAGGCCGGCTGCCAAATGATCGGAAGTATAATGATTCGAGAGCTGGCCCGAATCCTCTGATCGAAGGCTTGACCCCCTCAGTTTTTACGGTAGCGAGTTCGGTTTCTGTGGGCTCATCCAAAACAGTTTGGTATTCCATAACAGTTTCCCCTGGGGGTTCAGGTTTCCGGTGGCCTATAGCTCAACATCGAGGTGAATCTTAAATAATGCTATAAAAGCAAAAAACACGCCAATGATATGTTTCAGCCCGTTCAGCTATCAATTGAAAGCAACTCAATGCCTTTTTTAATGCTGGATTTCCTTCGTTTTGATGGTTTGATAAGAAGCTCTTATTTTATGAAATGGATAACAATATGAAACATAAGGATAAAAATGCTACCTGTGAGAATTATCCTATCTTTTAGAAAGATAGTTTAGCTATTAAAGAAATCGGTAGCTCATCGCATTCCCTGGATAGTGCGAAAGGGGAATAACTCACAATTTATAGAAGAGAGGGGGATGAGGAAGCAAAAAGTGCAGAGGTAATTGACGGAACTGTTATATTTTTTACACGTTATTGCAAAAACGGTCTAAATCTTCTTCTCGGCCAATCATGACCAGGACATCGCCTTTTTCAATGACGTCATCGGGTTTTGGGGTGAAATTAAATATTTCTTCTTTCATCATGCGCCCTTTGACCATTCTAGTAACTTGTTTTTTTATCCCAATCACATTCAAGTTATGTTTTCCGCGTAACTTAACATCCTCGAGACTCAATCCGGACAAGCTCTCTGAAACGGACACTTCTTCCACACTAAAGCCTGGGGCCAATTCTAAGTATTCGAGTACGCTCGGTGAGACCAGCCTGTGTGCGAGACGGATGGCCGCATCTCGTTCAGGGTAGATGACCTCATCGACCCCTAGGTTCATTAAAATTTTCCCCTGGATTGGGGCCACGGCTTTCGCCACAATGGATTTTACTCCCATTTCCTTGAGTGTTTGAACAATAAGAATACTGGCTTCAATGTTTTCACCGATACTGACGACTGCGACATCGACGTTTTGAGCACTGACCGCTTTTAACGCTCGTTCATCAGTCGCATCGCATTGGACGGCAAAGGTCGCAATGTCACTGATCGCCTGAATTTTTTCCTCATCTTTATCGATGGCAAGTACTTCACATCCTTTGGTGACCAATCCTTGTGCCACGCTATAGCCGAATCGCCCAAGCCCGATAACTGTGAAAAGGCGTTTCATAGTAGATTAGTCAACGACCACTATTCTCATCATGCGACTATTCCTGTATCAAGGGCAGCCAATTATACTCTGGTAACGAAAACCCTTCTGATCTTTTCCAGAACAGGTGTTCAGTTTTTTGTATGTTGAGAACATTCGCACAAAAGCCACTTGCAAAGTTATAGGATCTGAACAATTTGGAGAATTGGTGGCGAAAGGTATGTAACGACTGAAGTTGCTTAATCATACGTCTGAATGCGGAGGGTGTCAAGAATGATCAACTTGACATGTCGATTAGTTGTCGCGTTAGTTCCCTTATGAAGGCTCCACCATTATGGTGGGTATCAAAGGGGAGAAAAGCCTTGCTAGAATGCGTGCCTTATGAAAATATTTCAATCTGGAGAACGGGTTCATTTAATCGACAAGAAAGAACGGCCGTATGCCGTCACACTTAAAGCCGGAGAAATCTTTCAGCATAGCGGAGATCGGATTAGTCATGATGACATTATTGGAAAACCGGATGGGACAGTGGTCCAGTTTTCCAATGGAAAGTTAATGGTAGCCGTTCATCCAACATTAGCTGAGTATACCTTGAAAATGCCTCGAGGGGCTCAGGTGATTTATCCTAAAGATTTGGCCGTCATTCCAATGTGGGCGGATATTTATCCAGGAGCCAGGGTTTTTGAGGCCGGGGTGGGCTCTGGAGCATTAACGATGGCTCTTTTGCGTGCGGTGGGGGATCGTGGGTGTGTGGTGAGCTATGAAATGCGAGAGGATTTTGCGGCTACGGCCACGAAAAACATCGAACGGTTTATGGGAAAGGTGCCCAACCATTTTCTTCAGATTCGTGATGCCTATGAAGGTATCGAGATTGGGGAGGGAACGTCTTCCTGGATGTTTGATCGAGTCGTGTTGGATCTTCCGGAGCCCTGGAGGGTAGTTCCTCATGCCGCCCGGGCATTACGATCGGGGGGGCTGTATCTGAGTTATGTGCCGACGGTGCCGCAGGTCATGCAAACGGTACAGGCTTTGGAACAGAGCCGAGTTTTTACCATGGTTCAAAATTTTGAAACGTTGTTGCGGACGTGGAATATTAAAGGCCGGAGTGTTCGACCCGATCACCGAATGGTTGCCCATTCCGGATTTATTACCGTGGCCAGAAAATTCGAAAATAATATTTGGAATTCTGAGCAATACAACACTATTGAATCTGCGTCTCAAGAAGACGATCATGTTATCAAGGAGGATGAATATGCCGGTAATGGATTAGATATTCCCTGAGCCCTTGCGGGCCAACCAGCAGGAAATGTTCACTATGGTAGATCCCATGAAAACGATCCTCATTGCCGATGATGAGGAAGATCTTAGGCTACTGGTCCAGGTTACTCTCGAACACCCCTCGTATCGGATCCTCACTGCTATAGATGGTTGCGCGGCCATGGATGCCGTTTCCACCCACATTCCCGACCTATTGATTCTTGATTGGATGATGCCGGGTCTAAATGGGTGTGAGGTGGTGCAAAAGCTTCGTCTACACTCCGATACGGCCAAAATTCCAATTGTCATGTTAACGGCGAAAGAGGGGCTTGATGCACGTGAGCAGATGGCTTCCCTTGATCTTGCGGGGTATTTGGTCAAGCCATTTAGCCCATTAGAGTTGATTCAAAAAGTTCGGGAGGTACTTGCCTAATGAGGAAGGATAAACCCAAGGAAGATGGGATTCCTCCTTCATCCTTAATTACGCGTTCAAAGGCCGAAGCTTCCCAAGTATCTGCCACGGGGAAACTCCAGGCGGCCCGCTCGCAAATCATGGCCTATGCCAAAGATCTCAAGCAGATGTTGGAGCAGGAAGGTCAGAAAACGCAACAACTTAAAATAGCTCATGCCCAAATGCTTGCCTACGCGCGAGACCTTAAGCTCTCCTTGGAGGCCGAGCAACGGAAAAATAGTGAATTGGAGCAGGCCTATGCCGACACTATTCTTCGCTTAGCCCGTGCGTCACGCTATAAAGATGAGGAAACAGGGGCACATATTGAACGGTTAAGCCATTACTCGCAATCGCTTGCTTTGACTATTGGCTGGGATCAGCCACGCGCTCGTTGTTTATTCGCAGTTGCGCCAATGCATGATGTGGGGAAAATTGGGGTCCCAGATGCCGTTCTAGGAAAGCAAGGCCCGTTGACGGAAGAAGAATGGCAATCGATTAAGCAGCATCCTTTGTTGGGAGCGAGTCTCTTGGATGGCTCGACGTCTCCCTTGCTAGAGATGGCCAAGGAAGTCGCGCTGACTCACCATGAACGTTGGGATGGAAGTGGATATCCTCGAGGTCTGAAGGGAACACAGATTCCCATAACGGGACGGATTGTGATGCTGTGTGACCTTTACGATGCCTTACGGAGCCGAAGGCCATACAAACCAGCGTTTACGCATGTGAAGACATGCGACATCATTTTAAACGGGAACGATAGAACAAAGCCGACACATTTTGACCCACACCTCTTAGAAGCCTTTCGGGAGATGCA
>JBGSSO010000281.1:0-2861 GCA_041737015.1 Nitrospirales bacterium | reverse complement strand
TCCCTTCTATCTGTGCACTCTGTCGAAGTGTCTTCTCCCTTGCTGACGTAATCGCGTTTGTACCGTTCTGAATACACGGATATCAGGTCGGCACCGGGAACCAGTAAATTGGTATTGATAGCTTCACAGACCGGTGGGATTCTTCCGCTATTAAGACATTCTGCTCCTTGTTCTCCGCAGGCTTCAACCGTCTCCTGATAGATATCCAGATTGGAAATGGCATGAATATCCACGAGGTAGGGCATCTTAGGAGATACCTCGTCAGTAGATATTTCGAAACACGTGCAATTGGCCAATGTTCCATCAGGGGAAAGCGTGCAGGGCAAAGACGGGTTTTCATCACTATCCCCTGTCGGGGCATCGGGTCCTGAGTAATAGCACAGGGCATAAGAAAATGGTCTGCCGGATGGCGGGGTACATTGCAGGAAATTCGCCGAGGACGTCCAGACATTCGCATAAGCAGGACCGAAATCTGTGGTTTCCGTATCATTGAACGTATACACATCACTGAGTGTCACGCCACGGAGGATCGACTTACTATATCGATGCCCATAGTTGCTAGGATTGGTCTTTGAAGAAAACCCGTCACGGTGATCCCTGTCGCCGGCATAGAGATCATTGCTACTCGCCAGGATTATAGCCAAGGGTATACTCAAACAGAGGAGCAAGTGTCCCGCTGTCCGTAATTGCAAGCATGCAATGATGCTGTGTTTCATGATCAACCTCCCCTCAGAACATTCCTAAGCTACGATCTCTAGCGCTTCGATGTACGTTCACGTTTTCTGGACCACTTCCTGGATGATCTCCCCACCACATTTATTCACTAAAACGGATCCGTTGGCTCCGGATCCGATGCGGACCCGAATTTTTTGCCTGTACAATACCCATCACTCTTTTTCTGTTGGTCCGTTGCCGTTTACCTGCGATTGGTCAACGCATCTAGATGTTATCCCTTGCATGCGAGTCCATCTATTTGACCAGAACAAATCGGGTGATTTTTGATCGGTCGACAAAAAAAGTCAAGGAAATTCTCATCGAACTCGGTTTTCAGTGGCTGCCCAATCCGTATTGATCAATGTCATGGAATCCCTCGATCTTCTGTCCGTGATTTGTTACCTTCTCTTTGAGAGTGGGTTTTGATCAAGGTGGGTCGTGATAACATTCGCACGATAGCCTGTGCGATGAATGGGCAGCTATTTATTCAAAGTTATTGAAAGGCGGACATGAATCGACAAATTCATGAAATTGAGAAGCCGGAGAACCGATCAAGAGAAAAAGAAGGACTCGTCCGAGGGCTGATCGGTCTGCTGGTGTGTATAGGCTTGCTCCTGATCAACCCTGGATCAGGCCTGGCCGTCGTTGAAGAAGATGTCCGGGTCCTTCGTGAGGATATGGAGCAGGTCAAAAAGGATCTTGCTGAGATTAAGAGCATCCTTCAGAGTGCGATAAAACGACAAGTGCCAGAGAAAAGCACCGGCACCGTGGGTGTGACGGTGGGTGCCATGCTGGGGGCAACCGATGCGCCGGTCACGATCGTGGAATTCTCGGACTATCAATGTCCTTTTTGCCGACGGTATTCCTTAACGGTGTTCCCTACACTCAAACGTGAGTACATCGATACAGGAAAAGTGCGGTATGTATTCAGAGATTTTCCTTTGACCAGTATTCATCAACAGGCAGAAAAGGCGCACGAAAGCGCGCACTGCGCCGGGGAATTCAATAAATACTGGGAGATGCATGATGTATTGTTTGAAAAGCAGAATGATCTCATGCTTCCTTCGTTGAAACAATATGCGGCGGAACTCGGGCTGGATTTCACGACGTTCGAGGAATGCTTAGATAGCGGGAAATACCAAGTTGCTATTCAGAAGGACGTTGAGGATGGCGGAGCTGCGGGAATCAGAGGAACCCCATCATTCTTTATCGGGAAAAGTGGTTCCGGAGATTCTATAACCGGTACGATTATCCGTGGTGCCCAACCGCTGGCAAATTTTCAGGGAATCCTTGATCAGCTCCTCAGCGATCAGGCGTCGGACGTAGGTGTCTCCCCTGAATCCGATGAAAGTCCACCCGCTCGTCTGCCTTAAGCCCTTAATGGAGGCTGTTCGGTCATTCACTCACTCGTGAGTTCACTTTCCCCAAGTAACCAACTCACCAAATTCGTTATCATAAATGCAAGCTCCCGTCGTTCAGTCGGATACAGAATCGGTATGCCCATTCAGTTTTTCATTTTGCCGGAGTAAGCTTCTGTTTCAGCCCCATCCGTTCCTCTACCAGGGTTATCCCTTGGCTCATACAGCCCTCTTGTCCATTGCTACGGTATTCACACCTCGATTGTCTTAGCATTCCGGGAATTGGTCCAAAATCTCTGAGACTTGGAGAGGTCCGCCCGTTCGTCTTCTTGTTTGAATTCCGGCCTGAACCTTCGTTTCAGTCCGTATGTATATGGTCTTTCAGTCCTTGCTTTATTTGTCTTTTGCCAAGCGTTCATTGGGCACCATCTGACCAATAGTGTTCAAATTTTCACCAACCAACAAAAATTCTAGTTGGTGCCGCCTTTCAACCGATTCAATCGATCTTCTTTTAATTCAATCCAGAGCGACTTCTCTCTCTCTACTGTTACGGAACCGGGTTTGAAGCCTTTTCCTTTCCTGACGAATTTCCGCAACGTATAAATCACTTCACCTTTCCCGCTTTTTCGCAAATCACTAAACCACAGGGTCAACGTGGCCGCATCCTTTAATGTCTCTGGAGGAACGGTGGCGCCTTTTTCCAACCGGACAACCACATGCGAGCCTGGGGTCCCTCGAGCATGGAGCCAGAGATCATCCGGATTGGCGACCTTCAATGTCAGATGATCA
>JBGSSO010000267.1:0-7161 GCA_041737015.1 Nitrospirales bacterium | reverse complement strand
TCATGACGGTTGTTATAATCCTTCAAATGCGGCGATGGCTGCGGACAGGGCAATGACCAGATCCTCCGGTTCTTCCGCCTCTTCATATTCAAAGAGTTCGGGGTGGCGTTCAAGGTAGGAGGTGTCAAATCGCCCGGCTCGAAAGTCGGGTTCTTCCATGAGCTTTGTCATAAATGGAATAGTGGTTTTGACACCCCGCAGAACAAATTCTTCGAGTGAGCGATGAGTTCGGCGAACCGTTTCGTCCCAGGTTCGCCCATGAACCGTCAACTTGGCTAGCAGGGCATCATAATATGGAGGGACGGTATAATCCTTGTACACCGCTCCGTCAATGCGAACTCCAACACCGCCAGGGGACAAATAGGCCGTGATTTTTCCCGAAGAGGGTCGAAATCCGTTTTGGGGATCTTCGGCATTCACCCGACATTGAATGGCATAGCCCTGGAGATTGACCTCATGCTGCCCGAAGACCAGAGGGCGCCCTGCGGCAATCCATAGTTGGGATTGCACAATATCAACGGTGGTAATCTGTTCCGTGACGGTATGTTCCACTTGAATGCGCGGGTTCATTTCCATGAAATAGTAACGTCCATCGGGATCTAATAGAAACTCCACGGTGCCGGCATTATAGAACTGGGCGGCGCGGGCCATGGCGATGGCCGCTTCTCCCATTTCTGCTCGTAGACGAGGGGTTAACACAAGTGATGGGGCGATTTCTATCAATTTTTGATGGCGCCGCTGAATGGAACAATCCCGTTCTCCCAGATGAATTACATAGCCGTTTTTATCTGCCAGTAGTTGAAATTCAATATGGTGGGGTCGTTCCACATATTTTTCAAGAAATAATTCCCCATTCCCAAAGGCTGCCAGAGCTTCACGGGCTCCCGCTTCCATGGCCTCTTGTAATTCATCGTCCGAACGCACGACGCGAAGGCCTCGGCCTCCACCCCCGGCGCTGGCTTTGACCATGACCGGGTATCCCGCTTTATGAGAGAAGGTCAGGGCCTCTTCCAGCGTGCTAACACTACCATCCGTCCCTGGAACAACAGGGACGCCAATCTTGATAGCCAGTGCGCGAGCTTTGACCTTATCGCCCAGTAGTTCAAGTGAATGGGGAGATGGGCCAATAAAGAGAATGCCGGCTTCCTCGCACAGTCGGGCAAAATCGGCGTTTTCTGCTAAAAATCCATATCCTGGGTGAATGGCATCGGCTCGAATACGCTTCGCCAATCCCACAATTTGTCGAGCATCGAGGTAGCCTTGTACAGGGCCTGGACCGACTAAGTATGCTTCATTGGCTTTTTTGACGTATATGGCTGTGGCGTCACTTTCTGAATAAATCGCCGCCGTGGCAATGCCGAATTCTCGACATGCCCGGATGACCCGCATCGCAATTTCTCCCCGATTGGCAACTAAAACTTTTTTTAACATTCGATTCTAGTGTCGGTGGCTTAACAATTTGAAATAAATGACCGCGGCAAGATGATGCTCCGTTCTTGCACGAGGCTGATGATGGTATCCGAAGTTGAACAAAGGAATCAGGGTTTCCCGCCAATTATTGACTGTTAAGAAGTGGATAATATTTACCTTTTCGCATCAGGTTTTGGCCTTCCCGTGAGAGGGCAAACTGTTCAAAGGCCAGGACCTGAGGTGAAGGCTGGGATTTCGTGATGAGCATCACCGGTCGTTGGAGTGGATAACGATTATCCATTACCGTTTGCACTTCCGGCTCCACCCGATTAATAAACAGAAGATTGATCGCGATTCCATCTTCTTTCGCCCGGAGAGCCGGAGTCATGGATACAAACGTGATGGCCTCCAAATTTCTACTTACCGCTTTAATGGCCTCATCCTCGGTTCCCGCTCGATAGGCGGAACGCGGAATCCCATCTGGAATGCGTAACGCTTTTTCGAAACCTTGTCGAATATTTTCATTCGTGGTTCGATTGATGAGCACAATTTTGGTTTGAGGGGCTTCCTCATAGACCTGAGACCAATAACGAATTTTTCCAGAAAAGACATCCGCAATTTGCTGGGTGGTCATTTCTTTCACCGGGTTTGAAAAATTGGTTAAGACGGCGACGCCGTCTCTGGCAATTGCCGTGGATCGGAGAGAAGGGACCTCTTCCCCCGTGATGCCAATATCGGCTTCGTTGAGTTCGATAGTTCGGATCGGCTTGGCATTGGGATGCCAGAAAATATCAACGGAAACAGAGGGATGGCGGGATTCAAATTCCGTAGCAAGAATTTCCAGAAGATATCGCTCAGGTCCATTTCCAACTACGAGCATGGTCCCTGAAATCGGTGATGGAACCGTGCGGGGAGGCTCTGAGTTAGTAGATTCTTTTGAATGAACCGGGCTCAGGGGAAGAATAAGTCCCCAGAGAAAACCTATCCCGACTACAAAAGAACCCTTGACCACAATTTTGTTAAAGAGCCAAGTGGCCACCATATTTCTTAGGATCCCTAGCAAGAAAAATCGTTGTGCAAGTGGTCGAAACTACAGAATAAGTTATTACCAAGAATAAAAAAACGGCCACATCTTTCCGGTTTATGGAAATAAATGTCAAGGGGAGGGGAATGTGGAAGATGGGAAATCTTGAGCGGTCACCATTTAGAGGTCCGCCCAAGCTTGATCCTATTCTCCTCCGGATGGCTGGGAATTAGACTCGGTCGGAGCCGCGCGTTGGCCCATAATTGGGGGGAGTTTGGAAAACTTATCCATTCGTTCATTCAACATATTATAGGCTTTGCCTTCCGCGAATCCTGTTTTATGTGTTCCCACAATTTTCGACGCAAACGAGGACATGATTCGTCGGCTTTTGGTTGTGTTGCATTTGGGGCAAAGGGTTTCTTCTGGTTTTACGCTCAGGGCTTGCATGGCCTCATAACGATGGTCGCACCCTTCGCAGACATATTCATACAATGGCATACATGACTCCTTTGAAATTGTACGAGGATGAACATAATTAATATCTCCGTCAGGATTCCAGTATATCGAAAATTGTATCGGCGTGGCCAATGGTTAAACGTGGTGTCTCTGAAATTGTCCAGAAAAGATTGACGGCAAGTTTATGATTTCACTATAATTTTTCGTTGGTCTTATTACAGGCAAATTTTGGAGGAATGAGTCATGTCGGTGTTAATTCGGAAATTTAAATTGCCCACTGGAATGGTCAAGGAGGAACGCATTGACGATCCAGATCGCATTGAGCGGTATATGCAGTTTTTTGATAAGGAACAGCAAGCCAAGCTTGATGCTGGCCAAAAAGTTTTTTTAGACAAAGATGAATGGCAATTTGTGGATAACTGAATTCCTGCAGATCAGGCTCTCTCTCCATTATCTTCCTGACAGGATGTTCTCACGTAAATCTTTGATCGTACCTGGGTGGCAGTCTCGGCTCATCACCCAGTGAAGGGGCATCACGACTATGGGGTATTGGATTCATGTGAAACGATCTCTTGATCAAGCGATGATCCATCGGGATCGTTGTCCGGAGGTGCCTTCGGGCCCGCATCGATCTGACTTTTGGGAGGGCGGGTGGACCGAATATCCTGATAAGGATACGGCGCTGGAATATTTGGAAAATACTGATGCCTCCCAGCAACTCAAATGTCCCTTATGTAAACCGTAACTCGTGGTTGCTGGATATGGAGTTTTTCAGTTCACGAGTCCCTGAGCAGGGTTCTTCCTTTTTTCAATAGTTTTTGTATGGCTGAAAAATTTGCCAATGCACGGTGGGTCAAGGAGGGATTTTTAGACAATCGAATTGTCGGATCAGTTGTTGGGCAAATTACCTTTGCCGGGCTTGAAACCGTGGATGTGTATTTAGTTGGTGATTTTGTTGGAGAGATTGCGGGAAAAGTGGTTGGTTTTCGTAACCCACGATTTTTAGATGATCCTCAGGCAGGAGACTCGTTATATGATTTTTCCGTCCCTCAACTAGGAAAAGTCAGTCTTATGTCTTTTGATCCGCATCCTCTTCTTGAACCTCATCCCTACTTTGAATGGTTTTCTGCTGATCAGCAACACTATCGCATTGAACTGCAACCAGATGAAGCGTGGCTCATGTCGGATGTTGAACGAGATGCTGTGGAAGGCGAAGCTCAGCGGATCCGGCAAGAGCTAGCACCTCGCCTGCCATGACTAGAAACGAGTTTGTGTTGTTGCCTTGTATATTCCAAGGCCAAGGGTGAAATATTTATGGTAATGAATGGCCACCGGAGAATGTTCCGTGCGCATTGCAAGTGCCCCCCTTTGGTCGTTATTGATTGACTCACTCTTTGTCCATTCGTAGAATGCCCGCCATGAATGACCGATTTTTAAAAGCCTGTTTGCGTCAGCCCGTAGACCGAACTCCGGTTTGGTTTATGCGTCAAGCAGGGCGATACATGGAAGAGTACCAGGCTATCCGACGCAAGCATTCTATTTTGGAGGTATGCAAAACGCCTGCGTTAGCTGCCGAGGTCACGCTTCAACCTATTAATCGCTTTGATTTGGATGCGGCGATCATTTTTGCGGATATTTTGTTGCCTCTCCAAGCCATGGGATTAAACCTGGAATTTGTTGAGGGGAAGGGTCCGGTCATTGATAACCCGATCCGAGGCGAGATGGGCATTGTGGATCTGCGTCCGGTCGATGGAGAGGCGTTTGCCTATGCCGGAGAAGCCATTCGCCAGACACTTCAGGCTCTGGATAATCGAGTTCCGTTACTGGGCTTTGCCGGAGCGCCGTTTACATTAGCCAGTTACGCCATTGAAGGCGGAAGCTCGCGTGACTATGCCCGAACCAAACACTTAATGTTCTCGCAGCCGACCGTGTGGCATCAATTAATGTCCAAACTGTCTGTGGTTGTTGTGGAGTATTTACGGGTGCAAAGTCGAGCAGGCGCCCAAGCCATTCAACTCTTTGATAGTTGGGTCGGTTGTTTAAGTCCTGGCGATTATGAAGAATATGTCCTTCCTCATGTTCAAAATATTTTTTCGGCCTTACGGGTTGAAGGGATTCCACTCATCTATTTTGGAACGGGGACGACCGGACTTCTTCCGCTTATGCGAAAAGCGGGAAGCGATGTGATGGGTGTCGACTGGCGAGTTCGTTTGGATGAAGCCTGGGGCACTATCGGGTTTGATGTGAGCATTCAAGGCAATCTGGATCCCCTAGTTCTGTTCGCCCCAGAAAAAGAAATCGAGCGTCGGGTAAAGGATATTATGCAGCAAGCTGGTGGCAGACCTGGGCACATTTTTAATTTAGGTCACGGAATTCTTCCTAATACCCCTTTGCACAGCGTTGAATTTGCCATTGAATGTGTTCGCAGATTTTCAACGGCTTCCTCATGTGAATGAGGTAGCGGTGCTTTTCCCCTGTCAGCTTTCCCTCACTCCATGAAAACCTGTTTATTTCAATGTCTTAACCACGTACGTGCATTTTCTTTCGGATGGCTCGAGACTTCATGAGGAAGACTCCATACCAAGTCGTCATTGTAGGCGGGGGGATATCCGGACTCGCCACGGCGTATGCCCTTACGGAGGAGGGTGAGAAAACACAGACGGCCGTTCAATGCACAGTCGTTGAACGAGAGCCTCGGTGGGGTGGAAAAATTCTGACCCATGTGACAGACAACTATCTGATCGAAGGTGGACCTGACTCGTTCCTGACTTCCAAGCCATGGGCTCTAGAATTGTGCCGCACGTTAGGACTTCAGGAGCAGTTGATTTCTACCAACTCTCAACACAATCAGACATTTTCATTTTGCCGGGGAGCATTGCGAGAATTGCCACAAGGCTTATTGGCCTTTCGGCCCCGACGGGTTGATACTCTTGTTTCTAGCGGGCTCTTATCCTGGGGTGGGATGTTTCGCATGGCTGCCGAACGGTTTTGGCCAAGGCGAAATCCTTGGCCGACAGACGAATCTTTGGGAGAGTTTTTTCGTCGACGATTTGGCGCCGAAGCCTTTGAGCATTTAATCGAACCATTGGTGGCAGGTATCTATGCCGGGGACGCAGATGAACTCAGTATTGAGTCGACCTTTCCTCGATTTCGCGAATTGGAGCGAGAACATGGCAGTGTCATTAAGGGAATGCGGAAGGCTCTGGCGAACGCACCACCTTCCCCGCGCTCGTCCGGCGAAGCGACCACGATGTTTATGTCGCTTCGAGGTGGATTAAGTGAGCTCATTCGAAGTTTGGTGGAGACATTGCGCAAACGCGGAGTAGGGTTGATGGCAGGGGGCGAGTGTCTGGAAATCCAACCTCCTACCCTGGAGTCGGGGGTATTCCACGTCACGTTGGAGAATGGAGACCGGCTTCCAGCTGATGCCGTCGTGTTAGCCACTCCGACATATCAGACCGCTCGCTTACTTCGTGCATTTCAACCCGAAACCGCTAGTCTGTTAGATGGGATTCCCTATGCCTCGACCGCGACGATTTCTATGGGCTATCCCGCTGAATCCATTGCTTCACAGATACGAGGATTCGGATTTGTCGTGCCTCGGAAAGAACAACGCCCGTTGCTAGCCGCAACCTGGACTTCGTTGAAGTGGCCGGATCGGAGCCGGCCTGGAGAAACGCTGATCCGTTGTTACATCGGAGGTCGAGGGCGAGAGACGGTTTTGGAGCAGGATGATCACTCGCTTGTGGAGTGTGTTCGTAGAGAATTAACCTCTATGGTCGGAATCACAGCTGCCCCGACCTATACAGAAGTCCATCGATGGAGGCAGGGAATGCCTCAATATGTGCTCGGACACCGGGACCGGTTGGCTAAGGTTCAAGAACAGTTAGCCAATTCGCCAGGCCTCTATGTGACGGGAGCAGGCTTGTATGGCATCGGTATCCCTGATTGTATCCGAGAAGGCACGAAGGTTGGAAAGCGACTGCTACAGGATTTTACCTCTAATCCTTCCATAAAGGATTCTGGAAGAACAGGTTCCGGTGGAAGGGGACAGATCGGATAACGTGGAAGAACAGAGGGAAGCGATTGTTCGGGCCCATGCTTGTGTCAGTGGAAAAGTTCAAGGAGTCGGGTTTCGAGCCTTTGTGGAAATGCAGGCTAACAAAATGACATTGCATGGTTGGGTGCGAAACCGTGCTGAAGGAGAAGTCGAATTGGAAGTTGAAGGGCCACAAGCATCTGTTCGTACCTTTCTCCAAGCCCTTCACAAA
>JBGSSO010000229.1:0-2078 GCA_041737015.1 Nitrospirales bacterium | reverse complement strand
GATTTCCGGAGTATTGTTCTTCCGCGTATGACCAATACCTTTATGTTAGCGGGAGAATCCGATCCCCAGGACATCATTCGGTCGGTGAAGAATGGGTTGTATGCGGCGTCGTTTGGGGGAGGGCAGGTTGATATCACCAGTGGAAAATTCGTCTTTTCAGCCAGCGAAGCCTACCTGATCGAAGATGGGAAGGTGACCAAACCGGTCAAGGGCGCGACGTTGATTGGGAACGGTCCTGATGTGCTCAAGAAAGTTTCGATGGTCGGACACGATATGAAATTAGATGAAGGAATTGGGACCTGTGGAAAAGATGGACAATCGGTTCCGGTCGGCGTGGGACTTCCTACCATTAAAATCGATGAAATGATCGTCGGTGGCACGGCGATGGGCTGATGAATAACCCTCCCGTTTTGTTTTCTCCCATTTAATCATGGCAAATCTGCCCACCACACATGGTGACCGTTTCCCGGAGTTGGCGGCGACGGTTCTCAAGCGAGCCAAGGCCTTAGGGGCGACAGAAGCGGATCTTCTTGTGGCGGAAGGCGATTCAGTCTCGGTGCAGGTGCGGATGTCAGAAGTGGATCGGCTCTCCAAAGCCCGTGAGAAGGTCTTGGGGATTCGGGTGTTTTTTGGCAAGCGTTCAGCCAGTTCTTCTACATCGGATTTTTCCAAAGCCTCGTTAGATCGTTTAGTCAGTGACACCTGTAGTTTGGCCAAGGCTGTGGTTGAAGATGAAACTTCAGGACTGCCAGCGCCCGATCAAATGGTGGTCGATATCCCCGACATGGATATGAAAGATGATCGGCAATTGACAGTTGATGAGGAAATAGACCTGGCCAAGCGAACCGAACAATCCGCGTTTTCCGCGGATCCCCGCATTACCAATTCTGAAGGGGCTGAGTGTTCGGCTGGCTATGGATCGATTTTGTTGGCGAATTCCCATGGGTTTGTTGGATCGTACGCCAGTTCGTCCTACTCACTCTCCGTGTCGCCCATCGCCGTGGACAGCCAAAATGGCGGCATGCAGCGGGACTATTGGTATTCCGTGAAACGTAAATTCCATGAATTAGAGAGCCCAGAAAAGATCGGACAGGAGGCCGCTCGCCGAACCGTGAGGCGGCTAGGCAGTCGAGCCATTACGACACAAGAAGTTCCTGTAATCTTCGATCCGGAAACGGCCAAAGGCCTCCTAGGGCATATTTCCGCAGCGGTATCCGGGTACTCCCTGTATAAGGGGGCCTCGTTTCTTTTGGGACAGCTCGGAAAGTCTATTGCTTCAGATTTGGTGACAGTGGTGGATGATGGTCGATTAGCCGGAGGGCTGGGGTCTCGACCATTTGATGGTGAGGGGTTACCCACGAGAAAAACCCTGGTGATCGATAAAGGCGTCCTGTCGAGTTACATGTTAGATACCTATTCAGGACGAAAATTAGGGATGGCATCCACGGGCAATGCGTCAAGATCTGTGGGAGAAAATCCGACAGTGGGTGCCACGAATTTATTTCTCTCGCCGGGTTCCTATTCACCAGATGAAATTCTCAAGTCAATGAAGCGAGGGTTGTACGTCACGGATCTTATTGGTTTTGGCGTCAACCTTGTCACGGGAGACTATTCAAGGGGAGCGGTAGGGTTTTGGGTTGAAAATGGAGAACTGACCCATCCTGTGGAGGAGGTCACCATTGCCGGGAATTTACAACAGATATTGAAGGATTTTGACATGGTCGGGAATGATTTAGAATTTCGTGGCCGGTTGGCCAGTCCTACCGTCAAAATTCGCAAAATGATGGTTGCCGGTCATTAGAGGAATACACAAGAAGAACCGATTCAAGCGTCTATCGATTACGTCTCTATTTCATGAAGTCAGAAAGCGGTCGCAGGGCCATAAGGAGTCAGGATGCCACTGGAACAAGAGGATGGAGCGAAAGTTCTCCAGTTGATCACCTCCCGGTACAATGCACGGGAATGGAGAAAAAAAATTGAAAAGACCTTAAGCTTGCCCCCATCAGGGTTGAAAGACGACGATCAACGCAAGGCGTTTCTCTATCTAAAGGTCGGGTTGCAAGCATACAAATCCCGCC
>JBGSSO010000202.1:0-17905 GCA_041737015.1 Nitrospirales bacterium | reverse complement strand
TCAGATCCATCATGTGTAGTTGCTGAGGAATCAGCGATAAGAGATCGCTCGAGAAATTTCTCGTGGGCATCGTTCGATAGAGGTGCAGTAATTGTTGATGTTCGCTTGAGGTCCCAATCCCGCCCGCATGTTCTTCAAGAGGGATCACGACTTCCGGGATACACTGACGACCGGCTTCCCATAAGGTCTGGACATTGGCAATCAACACCAACGTATTCCATTGCCCTCCACTCCGGGCAATGTCCTCAAGCTGGGCCCCCTGGGGTTTCTCCACAAATCTTCGCACTTGCCTGACCTGGATCCCTCCAGGATGTGGTAGGCGACTACCTGGAATCACCCATCCATAGTCCTGCTCCCGCGATTGAGGAGGAACAGTCAACAACACCATACGATGCGGTTGTTCCTGGACCAGGGCCGCCGCATCACGCACCACTTGAATCATCGGCTCAACGGGGAAAATTAAATGATCAGAAGGCCACAGAACCACCGTGGCATGAGGATCATGCGCTCGAATATAGGAGAGCGGCAAAAACACACCGGGTCCGGTTCCTCGATTATCAGGTTGCCAGACCACCCGGCCCAGGGGTTCCTGGATCAATTGTGTCCGTACATAGCCCCAGTGTGATTGATCCATCACTGTCACAACCCGGTGAGGAGGGCAAAGGGCTTTCGCCCGCCTCCACGTATGTTGGATCATCGATCGTTTTCCCATAAACGCACAATATTGCTTCGGTCGATACGCACCGAAACGCTGTTCGGTATATTCCCGAAGGCGCTCCCCATGTCCACCTGCCAGGACCAGAGACCACAGCGAACCAGGACCCTGTGAACGTAGCGGCGTAGCCTGACCTTGAGAATACCGTGAGGAACTTCCGCGAGTGTCAATCCATTTTTGCATACCATTCTCCTTCCGCATGCGCTGGTGTATGTTGATGATTATTCTTACCCAGACAATACCTCTGAGAAATTACACCCCTATCACAGACAGGTAAATTTTTTGTGACAGACACTAAGAGGCCGGAGCGGGAAAAACCAACTAAAGAATGGGACGAAGAGAAAAGAGCAGGGAGGGGGAGGGAGACAAAGTCAGGTCGGATTCATATGACGAATAATTTTTCCTTTAACCCGATACACGACCAATGGAGCCACATCCGTCCGGTGATCGGTGCAGAGATGGTCTCAAGAATTTTTGACAGAGTGTTCCGCTACAATTGATGAACAATGATTGGCCATGGATTTTGAGTCGAATCCGTGACCCGCTTCAATTTTTCGGCCAGTTGGAATGTTAATTTTTCCGGATCTTGTTAGGTTCCCGTTTTCTAGGCCAGTTGGAGAAGGAGTTTTCCGGCTGAGTTGATCTTTCCCATCCTCTTCTTGACGGTGTGGTTGCCGGGCATTCCCTTGAGGCTGATCGTTCAGCGCCCTTTGAGGCCGACTCATATCGTAATCCTCTCGACACCGGTCCAATTGCTGAGGCGTATCGGTAAGGAATTGAAACCACTGGGTAATCAAATTTCCTATTAAAACGACCCGATATATGCATTATCCGTGAGTTCCCCGGATCAAGAGAAATCTAATTTGGCTTGATGTTGATTCGCCAAATGATCCATGAACTGATTGGTGATTTCCCTGCCATTATCGCTTCCTGGGCGTGAACCGGACCCTCCGAATCTCTTTGAGTACCTCACCGTATCAACATTGGATCGGGGACGCGCGTTTGAGCCACGCGGTCACCTTCCGGAGGGGCTTGCATCGGCATAATTGTTCCGATTCCAGCCCTATATAATGCTTCCTTCAGGGGTTAAAGATCTGTTCCTTGATCCCAACCTTGCAAATGAGGTCGGCCAGGGAAGTGCCCACCTCTGCTTGCTTCAGAACCACGAACCAGTTGTTCCACCGAAGAACGCCCCCGTTTCATGGCATCTTCACCTTTCCCCATTGTGGGAGGTTACGCCAAAACACTCATTGGCATTTTGGACTAAATAATTGGGAGCCATCACTTCCGACATTGCATACGCTCATGGTGTCCGACGCTCAAGGCCAACCATTAAAATCGAGAAATTTAGCCATGGAAAAATTTATTTTTTCTTAAGAAAATTTACGCACCAGCAATTATTTTGTCACAATTGTGAAATTTTCTATGACACCTAGATGTTAATTGTAGGTTACTAATACCGGGAGTAGAATGATTAATGAGTAAATTAAATTACAAACTAAGGAGGTGTATCGTGAGAAATTCAATTATTCTTGCGGTAGGGGCGTCGTTAACATTCAGCATGGGGTGTGCCTCGCAATCTCTTTTCCCTTCCAATGGGAGTGAAGCGCTGAAATCAAAATCAGAGTTTGGCGTCTTAACTGCACAACCTGATGTGTTTCAAGGAAAGGCGATTAAACTGGCAGGACGTATGATCGGCGTCGAAGACACCGCAGAAGGGTCCATTGTAAGAGCTGAATGGTTGCCGTATCCTAACAATGAATTTGAGGGGCCAACTGACAAAAAACCGATAAATTCAGACCAATTTGCCTTTTTTTATCCTGGACAACTTGATTGGGAGGGGAGGTTACCTGGAAATAAGTTTCTTGTTGTTGGGGTAATGGAAGGGACCACATCAATGGTTTCGGCAGTAGGCCAATCCCGAAATGTGCCGTACCTACACGCTCGTTGCCTTCACGTTTGGAAAACGGGGGGTACAGAAATTGAGCACCATCAACCGAATGTTGATTTGGGTTATCCGGTCATGAAAGAGATTTATTGTTCCGGCACGTAAAGCCCAGATGTAAGGCGACCCTGCTGTGGTCCTTGTTTTTAGGAATGGCAGGGTCGTCATTTTCAGTCCTTTCTCCTTGTGTAAACTTTACAACAATTGAGGTCCAGCCGTGGAATGGATAGGTTGGCTGCACGCTTGAAAAACATTCCGCTCACATGCCAGTTGATATTCCTGGGCAGCATTCACTAAGTCTCCTGTCATTGATAGGGCTACCGCTCGATTGTAATGGACCAACCCACCATCTGCCCCCAGGCGAATCGCGGTGGTAAAATCCTGAATGGCTAACTGAGTATCTCCTTCCCCTAGCGCAAGAAGTCCTCGACTTTCATACGCCTGAGAAAGCGAACGATTGAGAAGGATAGCTTCATCCAGGTCCCTTCGAGCTTCATCCACAAACCCGGTTTTCATATAATCCACAGCACGGTTGAGATAGATTTCACTCTGATGATTATCAAGTTGTAAAGCATTTGAATAATCACGAATGGCTTCTTGATACCTACCTAGTCGGCTAAAGGCCAAACCTCGATGATTCAACGTTTGGGGTGAATCAGGGGCATGCTCCAAAACTTGTGAAAAATTTTGTAAGGCCCTTTCAGGAAACCCAGCTTGCAATAAGGCTACCCCAAGGTTATCGGTATATTGACGATTATGTGGAGCCAGTCTAACCGACTGTTCAAAATCCTTAATCGCCCTAACCCACTCTCCTCGTCTGGCATAGACATACCCCCGAGCATTTAAGATCTCGGACTGATGAGAATTCTCCCGAAGAGCCTTTGAAAATATTTCTTCCGCTTCGTTGAGCCTTCCCTCGTTGAACATCTGTTCTCCCTGAACTAGAGCAGTCGAGACACCGTCCACCGAATTCACGCTTGCACAACCAATGGGACTCACAATAAGGACAAAGACCAGACACAATTGAATAGGAATAATCCAACTTTTCATTCGAAACCTCCAATGCATTGGGAATTCCGCGCTCAGCCAAGTATTGTGTGTCATAATTGTTACCCAAAAATGTCGACTATGTTACGTCCATGTTAAATTCACCTTGTGATTAATTGACTCCAAACCATGATCAATCCCATCACATTTTATGCACTGGTCCCGATAATTCTGTTTTTGATTATGGACGGGCAACCGTAAGGCATGTCATGCCTCGAATCCGCCCTTCTCCGGAAAAACTCCTAACAGAATGATTTTGAAAGATATCGAGGCCTGTCCGACTGTCAAAGAGGAATTGGGCACGGTTGGTCTTTGGGTTATTCAAACCATTCCTGGTTATCCGCCGGATGGTAAAATAGAGCGCCGGGTAAGCCCTTGAGTGATCGACTTGTTATGCGAAAGCATCGGCCGTGTCTCCCAAAAAGGTTTAGGCCATGTTGACCAGTTTTTCCTTCACCATTCACAGACCCAACCCTTCCCCCAACACATACTTGGAAAGGCGGTTTGTCAACGCAAAAAAATGACAGAACATATAGGATACAGAGTTAGGTAAATATGTAGAGTTGCAAATTAGAAAAAAAAGTATAAGATAACAGAACCCATTCAAACCTAAGCGAAAATGCACCGTAATGAGTCGATTTTGGCAACGTAAAGGAGGGATCAGCTCATGAGGATCAGGCCTGGAGACTTCGTTGTTTTCAGCAAGAGCAAAAATTCGTCCCATCCAAGTCCGCGAGCCAAAGCCATCCAGCCTACCCAACACGGGGAATGCTATTCCTACATCATTGAAAAGTTTTGGAAGGTGGTGCAGGTAATCGATGATGAAATGATCGAAGTGGAAACTCGGCGAGGGAAACGACACCGTTTGGATAAGAATACGCCGATGATGCGCAGGGCTGGCCTTATGCATCAATTAATTTACCGGGATCGCTTTTTTTAAAACCAAATAGGAAAATCTTCGATACAAGATTTTTTTCGCGCGATCTGTCGTGATCGCATGTACCATGCGCCTAACTTGTCAATCATTCATCTAATCAATAAGCCTGGTTCCTCAAGGGGATTGGCGGGGTTGTTTAACGGGAGATTGGGAGCATTCCTGCTGAATCCGACAGATGAGAAATGTATGAAATGTTACCCGTGGTACACCACTTGTGTCTGCAGGTAAGAGCGATTCCATCAACCATTGCCTACCCAGCCATCAGAAGGAACGGGAATTCTTTTCTTTGGTGTATCTTGACAGTCTTGGTGTTTGGTGTGTCCTACTGACTCTTGTCGTGCACGGCTGTGCGCACCTCCCGACCTTCCCAATTCCAGGAGTACCAATCATCAAAACTGCAGAGGATTATGATGCAGTCAGGAATTATCCGATGCAGTTTCAAGGCCAACACGTTCAACTTGCCGGACGTATTGTACGTGCCGAAACGACCACAAGGGGTGTGACAGTTAAGGCAGAGTGGTTACCCTTTCCTGAAAATACCTATTCAGGACCTGAGACACGGTCGACTCCAGAACCCCAACCCCATCGTCCCTTCTTTATGCATTTTCCGGGAACTATGGACGACGACGGTAAGTGGCAAGGCAATGAATTCCTCCTGATTGGCCACGTGGCAGGTCTGGAAGACATGGTAACGCTTCAAGGACAAACGAAAGCCGTTCCCTCTTTCAATGTCCAATGCCTCCACATTTGGAAAACGGCAGGCACAGATCTTTACGAATTTATCGGGATGGCTCCCCTCAATATGCGATATCCCCCTCCTTTAGAGGAAACCTATTGTGTTGACCAAACCATTTCTGAAAACTAGCGGGGTTGATCCTGTTCCGCATTCAGTTGGCAGAAACCACCCGCAGTGCGTCCGAGTACCTATCCACTCGGACCATACCTGTGCCTCGGGACCGCCATCTACTTGAACGCTCCAAGAGCGCCTCACGATACATTCTGTCAGGAATGACAAGTAAAATTCCCTTTGCCTGAGGATTACAGAGCAGAGGAAAAGCCAGAGAGTAACGTGCCTGGCACGATGACTAACTTTAAGATGCAGACATATGGCGGATGATTTTTCCCTCCACCATATATACGACCAATTCCGCCACATTCGTCGCATGATCCGCAATCCGTTCAAGGTATTTCGAGATAAACGACAGCCGGATCGCACGCGAGATCGTTTGGGGATTTTCAATCATAAAAGACAACAATTCGCGAAATATTTGTTCATTCAGTTCATCCACGTAGTCATCCTCATTGAGAACCTGTCTGGCAAGTACCGAATCTCCTCGCACAAATGCATCCAAGGCTTCTCCCACCATTTTAATGGCACGCTCGGCCATACGCGGAATATCGATATACGGCTTCAATTGAGGTTCGGCATGCAGTTCGATGGCACGCTCACAGATATTTTCGGCCAAATCGCTCATACGCTCTAATTCGGTAGAAATTTTCATGGCGGTCGTGACAAACCGAAGGTCTTTCGCCGCAGGTTGGTGGAGCGCCAACAATTCGAGACAGAGTTCGTCGATGACCACATCCATCGTATTCACCTGACGATCATTCTGAATGACCTGATTCGCTATGTCATCATCACGATCCACAAGCGCGTTAAGCGCTTGACGAATTTGCCCTTCAACGAGCGCTCCCATGCGCAAAATTCTCTGCCTGAGATCCGCCAATGAATCATCAAAGTGTCGCTTCATCATGATCCTTCATTCTGGTCTACCGGAAATCAGCCGAACCGTCCCGTCACATAATCTTCCGTTCGGGAATCGCCCGGATTGGTGAATATTTTCTTGGTGCCATCAAATTCGATTAATTCCCCTAGCAAGAAAAATCCCGTCAAATCGGAGACTCGGGCAGCCTGCTGCATGTTATGTGTCACAATGACGACTGTGAGCCGCTCTTTCAACGTATGAAGAAGCTCTTCAATCCTCCCGGTGGAGATCGGATCCAGTGCGGAGCACGGTTCATCCATCAACAACACTTCTGGATTCACAGCAAGTGCCCTGGCAATACAGAGTCGTTGTTGTTGACCTCCCGACAAGCCCAAGGCGCTGGTATGCAACCGATCTTTGACCTCATCCCACAACCCTGCTCCCTGAAGACTTGTTTCAACGATTTCGTCAAGAATGGCACGTTTCCGGATCTTCTGCAATTGCGGACCATAGGCCACATTCTGCCAGACAGTTTTCGGAAACGGATTAATTTTCTGAAACACCATACCAACCCGGGTTCGAAGATCAGTCGCATCGACTTCAGGTCGATAAATATTTTCCTCATCCAGGAGAATGGTGCCTTCGACCCTGGCGCCATCGACCAGATCATTGAGACGATTGAGACAGCGCAAAAGAGTCGATTTTCCGCAACCTGAAGGTCCGATAAATGCCGTCACTTTATTGGCGGGAACGGTCATATTCACACATTTGAGCGCCTGAACGGTTCCGTAGTAAAAGTTCATATCTTGAATCACGATTTTCGCAGGTCCATCCGTTAACGAATGTTGAGCCATTTGGGATTCTACAAACGTCTTCTTCATGGGATCCGTCTGCCTTGTTTCAACCACCAACCTCAGAGGCTTTGCCCCGGGGGTCTTGACCAGAGGCATCGATTGTTCCAGAAAATTCTGCTCGATTTCCATAATTGTACCTCATTTAGACCGAAGCACCAGCATAGCGCTTCCGCATCCGGGTTCGGAGCGCAATTGCCGTCATGTTCAAAAGAAGGACGACCAGAACCAGGACTAGGGTTGTCACGTAAACCATAGGCTTTGCCGCCTCAACATTAGGAGATTGAAATCCCACGTCATAGATATGAAAACCCAAATGCATAAATTTCCGATCAAGATGCAGAAAAGGAAACTGATTATCAACCGGCAGAGCCGGAGCAAGTTTGACCACGCCGGTTAACATGAGTGGCGCCACTTCCCCCGTAGCCCGGGACACCGCAAGAATCAACCCGGTTAAAATCCCCGGCATTGCGCAAGGCAACACGACACGGATGAGGGATTCAAATTTTGTTGCGCCCAACCCCAACGATCCTTCCCGATATTCTCTGGGAACAGCCGATAATCCTTCTTCCGTCGCAACAATCACGACTGGAACAGTCATGAGGGCTAAGGTAAGTGAAGCCCATAACATTCCCCCGGTCCCAAACGTCGGATTCGGCAAGGAGGCAGAAAAAAGTAATTGATCTATCGTTCCTCCCACTGCATAGACAAAAAACCCCAGGCCGAACACACCAAAGACAATTGACGGAACTCCCGCAAGATTATTCACCGCAATCCTGATCATTCGAGTCAACAGGCCTTGCTTGGCATATTCTTTTAAATACACGGCGGCCAATACTCCAAACGGCACCACCACCACACTCATCACCAAGACCATCATGACCGTACCAAAAATTGCCGGAAAGATCCCACCTTCGGTATTCGCTTCCCGTGGCTCATCTGTCAAGACATTCCAGAAATTTTCCACATACATCAGAGTCTTGTCCCACACAGTCATGGCATTCGGACGCCAGGCCTTTACAAGGCCGCCAACCGGAAAGATTCTTTCCTCTCCCGTGACATCAACGAGGGTGATGCGATACCGGTTCAATCGCTCATACAACCCCACCAATCGTTCGATCTGCTCCTGATATGCCGCTTCCCGTTGTTGAATCTCCCGTTGAAGAATGTCGGCTGAATCCTGAGAAATTTCCCCTTTTGATTCCAAAACCTTCAGATTCAGGCGCGCGCGTTCCATGTCAGCGTTTATAGCGCCGATCACATCGCGTTCAATATGATGAATGTCCCGGTGAAGAGCTTCGGCCTGCTCCAGGAAGGGATACCAGACGTCCCATTCAATTTCCCGGCCCTGAGCCAGCCGCGTCTCCCCATCCCACACTTCCGTGACCCAGCCATAAAAATTCCCCCATTCCCGTCGTTCAAAAGCGATGACATCCTGAGGCCAGGTCCGCTGGGCAATGTCGGCTTCATCAACCCACCGGAAATCCAGTCCGTACACATCCCGGTTTCCTACCTTCAGTTGGATGCGAGAATGCCCATCGGGAAAATCTGCGCTGACGGTTTCCGGAATGCGCTGGGTATCCACGATTTCCCCGAGCACCCGGGTGTCATCCTTGAGCGTCAACTGCACAAGGTCCTTCGGCCAAAAATAGCCCATGCCATTAATAAAAATAATCGTCAGGAGACCGCCGATCAGGAGAAGAGAACAGGCTAAGGCACCACCTGCCAACCAGATAAATAATGTGCCGGATGCAAAAAACCGTTGAAGAAACTTCATGGCTGCTCGACTTAAAACTGAGAATATTTTTGGCGGAGCCGTTGCCGGACAATTTCGGCAATCGTATTAATCGTAAACGTGAAGCCAAACAAAATCAGACCAGACAGGAACAACACACGATACAATGTCCCGCCATGAGGAGCTTCAGGCATTTCCACTGCAATGTTGGCCGATAGCGTACGAAACCCGTTAAACATACTCCAATCCATGATTGGGGTATTCCCCGTGGCCATCAGCACAATCATCGTTTCGCCTATCGCACGCCCAAACCCGATCATCAATGCCGAGAAGATCCCCGGACTGGCCGAAATGAGGACTAACCGGGTCAAGGTCTGCCAACGCGTCGCCCCCAGGGCCAGAGATCCGGCGACAAGTTGCCTCGGCACATTGGCAATGGCATCTTCAGCAATACTGAAAATAATCGGAATCACTGCAAAGCCCATCGCAAAACTAATGACAATGGCATTACGCTGATCATACGTTAATCCCAAATTTTGTATTAACCATTGTTTGAAGTTTCCTCCAAACAACCAGCCCTCAATCGACTGATTGGCCATCAAACAGGCGCTCACCGTGAGAACGATGGCAACCATCATGACCATCAGATCAAAGCCATACGCCTCAAAGCGCTTGACCCGAATAGGAAGAAATTGCCACGCCAGACAACAGACGGCGATCACCAAAGGCAGCAATCCCACAATAGCCACCACCGCAGGGAAAATCTTTTCTAAGAGAGGAGCAAACCAGAGGCCCGCGAGAAAGCCCAATACCACCGACGGTAGAGCGGCCATTAATTCCAGGGACGGCTTCACTACAGCTCGAAGATGGGGATGCATGAACATCCCCGTATAAATGGCTCCCATAACCGCAAGAGGTATGGCCAACACCATGGCATACAAGGTCCCCTTCAACGTCCCAAACATGAGTGGGATGAGTCCCAATTTCGGCTCAAACTCATCCGACCCACTGGAGGATTGCCAAATCATCTCCGGACTGTCATAGCCTTCATAGGTCACCGGAAAAAATAAGGATTTGAACGTCACCTCCGGATGGGGATTATCAATAGCATAGGTCTGAAGTGTGCCGTCTTCCTCCAACCAGACCACGCCATCGGCTTTTGGAGCATAGCGTAGCGATTCGATGGGTTTGCCCCTACCAGGAATTTCTAAAATCGTTTCTCCAGTCGTGGAGTGATGCAGCAACACGGTTCCCTGATCGTCGGCCGTGAGAAACCCCTTATCCCGTTGGGACACCGAGAGACTTGTCACCGAACGGGCATGAGAGGTGAACGTATGGACTTTTCTCAAGATTTTCCCGGACGGCCCGGATTCATCAGCTGAGAACCCCCACGTACTCACGCTACCAGAGCTAGTGCCGGCCACCAGCGTTCGTTCGCCTAACACATATGAGAGAGCAGTCACGCTATCCCCCGTCGCACCAACAGGAACGGATTGAGGCATGGCATCAAATCCCTGCCGTTCCCATTCCCACGCAAGGAGATGTCCCTCGTTCGTCCCGGCCACCAATCGTTTTCCCACACTATCCAGAGCCAAAGTCCTCAGATGCGCCTTCGGCGGAAGGACCAGCCGATTTGTTGTGACAACGACGTCATCCGAAAAGGAAAAATCCCCTGGTTCTTCAATCCTGGTCACCCAAAGCTCCCCGCTTCCGGTGAGAGCCACGACAGTTTGAAATTCCTCTCTTCGAGTGACATGCGCATGGAGGATTATCCCCGTTCCGTCAGGAACCACCCGCACAGGATCGTTGACCTTCACACTCGGAAGAATGGTCCGTTGGTCCCCTTGGAAATCCGAGCGATAAAGTATCTTGACCGGATAGACGAGTCCCCGATCTGTCCCGACACTGAGGGTATGGCCTTTCAACCCCATTCGCACCATAGACGTCGGCTCACCGTTGATCGATAACTCTCCTCCCACATCAGGAATGGTGGTACCACCGGGTAAGGAAAGAAATTGGAGATGTTTCCCACGGAGGACAAACGGGACTTCCCGATATTCATCAATCCCCACTATCGCATGAGCCCCCTTTGAGGATTGAATCTCTGTGAATGGCACCGGCACCGTCAGTTCTGGAGTGACGGTCGCGGGTTGAAACAGAGGAATCACTTCCCACACCAGATACACAAAAATCCCTAGAATACTGACAATCGTCGCCAGGCCTCCCGCCCCGACGATATACTTGGCCACACGATCAAACAAATGACGAATCCGCCTTCGAGTGCCAGTACGGGAAACGCCAACCAATGATTGTCTATTAGATTCCAAAGAGGAGGAGGAAGATACGGGTGGCATCATGTGTGGTCGTTGGCAAGAGGAAATGAGAAACAGGGACAAAATGATATCAGAACACCCAACCGCTCTCCAAAAGGTTTCTCCGGGAGGCGGTCAGGTTGTTCCTTGGGATATTCCTACTTGAAGTGCTCCGACTGTTTCCCGATAATCTTTTCCGAGATGGGGAAATAACCATCTTTAATGACGACCTTCTGTCCTTCACGGCTATACACATATTTCAAAAATTCTCGAACAATCGGCGACAACGGTTGATTGGGAGCTTTGTTCACATACACAAACAAATACCGTGACAAGGGGTACTCCCCCTTGGTGGCATTTTCATAAGTGGGCTCCACAAAGGGTTGCCCTGCCTTCATGGAAAGAGGAAGCGCATGGACACTAGAGGTTCGATATCCGATACCGCTATATCCGATCCCTGCCTGATCTTCAGTCACCCCTTGCACGACAGAAGCCGAACCGGGCTGTTCCTTCACTTCATCTTTATAATCACCATTTTCCAGCACCACTTCTTTGAAAAACCCATAGGTCCCCGACGCCGAATTCCGGCCATAGATACTGATCGGCATATCGGCGAACATTCCGGTTAAGCCCAATTGGCCCCAACTGGAGAGGTTTTCCTTATATCCCTGCTGCCGGGTCTTGGAAAAGACTGCGTCGACTTGCTCAATTGTCATCCCTTGAATGGCATTATCCTTATTGACATAGACCGCTAACGCATCTATCGCAACGGGAAAGGCGGTAGGTTTATAACCGAACTTCGACTCAAAGGCATCGATTTCCTTCCCCTTCATCTTACGGGACATCGGCCCCAATTGAGCCGTTCCCTCAATGAGAGCAGGGGGAGCGGTGCTTGATCCTTTTCCCTCAATTTGAATTTTGACATTCGGATATTGCTTCCGGAATCCTTCAGCCCACAGCGTCATAAGGTTATTCAGGGTATCCGAGCCAATGCTATTGAGGTTTCCGGATACGCCGCTCACCTTGGCATAATTCACCCAATTAGGATCTTCCATCTCATCTTTAGCCCAAACAGTGGAGGCCCCAAGAATGGCGGTCCCGGTCCAGCCCATGAACAGCCCTATGCCCAAGCCCAACACCCACATTTGCCTTCGTTTCTGACTGTGTTTCATCAATCGTGCCTCCTCAAGTGAATAAATAGTGTAGGTCCAACAGGTTTCTTCTATGTAACGGCAATGTTACGAACGTGTTAAATACCCATCCACCGATCTCCCGATTTTGACGGCATATAGCCCGTCAGGACATCCTCCTCGTTCTCCTCGTTTCCGCTTGACGACAAATGGATGGCCCGGACTTCAAATTGAAACTCCTTTTGGCACAAGATGACCGACCCTTCTTGCAGACATTCCCCAAGGATGGAAAATAAATGCCCCCACCGCATCCATGGCAAATGTTCCAATAGTGCTTCTATCGTCACACCCGGACTGGCAGAAATAACTGCTAACACCTGATCATGATCTTTCCGTTCCACATCAACCGGAGCAATCCATTCCGTGCTTTTGGTTCCCATGGGCCTCTCCCGTCATTGTCGTCTCACGTTGAGACAGTTCCAAAGCTTGACAGTCTGATTATTTAACCCTGCAATCGAATCCTAGCGAATGACTATTTCACCTCTGTGAGGTTCGGGTTACAACTGTGTAACGTTTTAAAAAATTGAGGGAAGAACAACCCAAGCGATAAGGCTTCAGAAGAAGAAACTCAGAATCTGACAAATGATTATCTGAGAGGTTTTGGAAGTAAAAATGGAAAAAATCCACTTCCGTCTCTAAAATCATTTTTTGATAGTTGGTACCGACCCCTCCCAAACGGATCCTTCATAAAAAAATTCTCAAAAATGGGCTGGGGAGTCGCTATGCAAAAGGCCTTTTACCAACAAACTGGCTGCAGGGTCTTCAAGAAACCAAAATATCCAGGAAGCATAGGCGAAAGGAGTCACCTCGGCCTTTGTGCCTATCTGTCGAGAAGCGACTCAAAGCCTCTTTTCTCAATTCCTTTCGTTTAAATATTGCTTTTTCAAAAATAGCGCGGGACACCCCTTAGCATTCTGTGGGAAGTTTCACCCGTGGCAGGAGAAAGCCTCATAAGATTTCATTCGGCAACGCATGGGCCAACCGCAGCTCCCTAAGCATGGCCCGCTTTTTGACTTGGTGCGCCTGCATTCGCCGAAGAATACCGTCCAAAACACATACCGCATTGACTACATAGGGCCCTTTGTTGAGCATGACACACTCAGCTCGATGTCCCATCGCCGCATCCGTGATCTCAGCGCGGGACGGCATCCCTTCCTTGGCAAGGTTTTCCAATACTTGGGTAGCCCAAATCACCGGAACATGAGCGGCCTCACAAATCCAAAGGATCTCCTCTTGAACTTCCGCGAGACGTTCAAATCCACATTCAACGGCCAGATCGCCACGGGCGATCATCACGCCGCAATATGGAGCCCGCATGGCCGCAAGCAACATGTCCGGTAAGTTCTCGAAACCACGACGCGTTTCGATTTTCAATACGATGGCAGGCTGCCGACTCCCGAAGCGACCTAGATGCTCCTGGAGCATTTCCACATCTCTGACCGAATTGGCAAAAGATAACTCCACAATATCGGCATGCTTTGCCACAAAGGACAAATCCGCCACGTCCTTGGAGGTCATAGACGACAGGTGAAGGTCACTGTCGGGGAGATTGATGCCCTTATCGGCTCGCAACTTCTCAGTCCGCAGGCGGGGGTAAGTGATTCGGACAAAAACCCGCATATCCTCGACTTTCTCGATAACGCCGCCGATCCTACCGTCGTCAAACCAGATTGATTCCCCAGGCCGGACGTTCTCGAGAACCTCCGGAATCGTGCAACCGATCACGGCGGGAGCCAAAACCTTCCCCCCACTGTCGTAGGTTTCCAGATGGCCAGTCTGAAGGTCGCGGCTCAAGATGAGTACGTCGCCTTGCCGCAAAGTGATGGCGTTCTCACGAGGGGGAAGCTCGCCCACAGAGGCCTTACAGTCCTTTCCATTCGCTAGCCCGCGCTCGTGATGCAGAACCGTGCCCGGGACAACATAAGTCGTCTTGGTTGCCTCCACCCAGCACCCATTACCGGTCACATCAACGACTGTAAAGATCCTTCGGGAGTTCCGGGCATCAGTGAGTTTCACCCGCTCGCCAGAGCGCAGGCCGGTCAGCCAAGTAGCCGGAACAGGTAGGGAAGCATCTGCCGGCAAGGGTGGCGGGGAAGGAGAAGACTCCGCAGTCAGCCACACCCGCGCAGGGTCGATGACACGCCCATACACATCGCGGCGGGGCCGAATCCTGACCACAGCCTGGCCAGGCTCAATCGGCCCGGTACGCAACTTCGGCCCAGCCAGGTCCATGACGATCCGGCAGGATCGTCCCAAAGAGTGTTGGGCTCGCCTCAGATGCTCGATCATGCGCAACCACGCTAGGGCATCGTCATGGGCGCAATTGATGCGCATGCAATCCATGCCTTGCTGGAGCAAATTGTGAACGAGAGTGTAATCATTCGCCGCCTCGGCTGGCATGGTGACCATAATCCGGACTCCACGTTCGGGAGTGGCCTGGCCCAAAAGACCCTCGGTGTGCTCGGAAAGTAGCTGATCCCCATGCCGGAAATCGACCACTGCCGCCTCTTGCGCCCCCACCTGCCAAGAACAACCCCTCAGGCGATACAGAACTTCAAGAACTGCATCGACCGTGGCCAGAACATGCGACTCGGCCCGCCCGAGGGATGAAAGTCCCAACGCGGCTAACTGCAACTGCAATGGGCGGAGGTCCCGGCGCCGAAGGGCAAGATAATGCAGTAGGTTTCGAGCGCTCTCTCGATAATTGGTATGAACCTTTTCAAGACGTGCCTGAGACCTGGCCGTCTCGGCAATCATATCCGTACGTATGGCGATGAGTTCCTTGAGGATCTTATCGATATGCCCATTTCCCGAGTACGCGCCGTCCGTGGTATTTCCCATTGTGCTTTTTCAAATATGGCAAACGATGCCTCGCCACATCCAAGGCAGGTGAGGCAAACATTTTCCAATTTTAACCGGCGGACTGGCGGAAATCACGGGTCATGCCGCTTCACGAACTTCCAACTCATCAAAAAATCGCGGCATTCCAAGTTTTTGCCACCTGCTCCTATAACCTAATCTTCTTTTCGCCGTCCAATGCTGAGCCAGCGACATCCACCGAATTCTGTGACTAGCGAAGCATTCAACAGAATCCTAGCCCAGAGACTGTTTCGCCGCTATGTATTTTACGTTACAAGTGTGTGACATTTTGGAAATTTTGGGCAAAGAACAACCAAATAAAGGAGTTACGGAAGAAGAAAATTGAAATACTATAAAAGGTTGGTTTAGAGATTTGGCGGGGAAACGGGCAAAATCACGTCTACGGTGGTGCCTTTACCCAATTCACTCTGTATGCGAAGTTTGCCATCGAGCAGTTGAAGCAGATGCTTGACGATGGAGAGCCCAAGACCCGTCCCACCTTCTTCACGGGACCGCGCTCGATCCACCCGATAAAATCGTTCGGTAATCCTCGGAAGATCCGTCGAAGGAATACCCTGGCCTGTATCTTTGATCTGGAGTGAGATCCGCTCATCTCCCACAGGGATGGCTTGAAACGATATGGTGCCTCCGTCAGACGTATATTTAATGGCATTATCCACGAGATTCACCAGAATTTGAATCAACCGATCTCTATCAACCCAGGCACTGAGTTCGACTCCGATCGTATTGGAGATCTGCAGATTTTTTTTCGACAGTTGATGTTGAAACATCTCACAGACATCCTGCACCACTTCATACAACGGCACCGATTCACAACGCAATACGACTTTTCCCGATTCAATTTCCGAGAGGCTTCGTAAGTCTTCTACTAACCGACTGAGCCGCACCGCATGTTGGTGGGCAACCTGCACAAATTTCCGATTGTTCGGAGTTTCCAATGACGGTTCATCCACAAGCGTTTCCAAATATCCGACAATGGCCGTCAGCGGAGTGCGCAATTCATGGGACACGTTCTCAACAAACTCCGTCCGTACCTGTTCCAACCGGCGCAATTGGGTGACATCGTGCAACACCAGCACACTCCCCTTCTTCTGATTGGAAAAGGGAAAAGGGAGCGCATACACCTCTAACACCATGGAGACGGGAGGATGCAATTCTACCTCTGCCTGTCGTCGCTCATGCCACGCCAATTCCTGGCAACCTTCAACCAGACCTGCCAGTTCTTGATTTCTGATGATTTCCCACAGCGATCGTCCTTGAAGCGCCTGAGCGTCCAATCCCAATATACGATGGGCGCTGGAATTGGTGAACAACACCTTTCCCTTTGGATCGAAGGCCACCACCCCTTCCACCAGATTTTCCATGATGGCGATAATTTTCGTGCGTTCCTCCTCGAGATAGGTTATACGTTTTTTTACGTTTTCCACCAGGCGCTGGATATGACCTCCCAATACATCGGGTTCCAACACACGAGAAGCCCTCGCCTCATCAATCCCGCTGAGCTGTTCAAGTTGACGAACGCCTGTTATGACATCTTCATGGTTTTCTCTCGTCTGATCCCAGATGTCCCGGGTCAGCAACACCGCCACGCCAACTAGACCAGCCCCCGATAAAACCACCACCCAGAATGGCCATGCCTTGGCGACCGCCACACCCACCCCGATCATGGCCGCCACCATCCAGCCCACCAGAATGAGAGAAGGATTACGCATTGATCACGGCCACTTTCATCATACCCACCTTAGACCGCCCCCGACTCAAAACGATAGCCCACACCTTTGACCGTCACAATTCGTGTGTATTCGCTTCCTAACTTTTCCCGGAGCCGCCGGATGTGCACATCCACCGTCCGCGATTCAATATCCACGGCATTGGAATAGCCCCAAACCGTTTCCAATATTTGTTCCCGGTTCAGGACCCGGCCATTCGCCCGCATCAATGCACACAGCAGATCGAACTCCTTGACGGTCAACTCCACCACGATTCCATCCACCGTCACCTGGTGCTTCCCTTCATCGACCTCGAGTGTTCCAACCCGCTTGATTGCCGGCATGTCCTGCCCCTGTCCCCGCCGCAACACGGCCTTCACCCTGGCGAGGAGTTCCCTGGGGCTAAAGGGTTTCACCATATAGTCATCCGCTCCCATTTCCAAACCGACAATTCGGTCCACTTCCTCGGCCTTCGCCGTCAGCATAATAATGGCGATTGAAGACGTTTTCGGGTCTTTTCTCAACTTCCGGCAGACCTCTAAACCATCCACCCCCGGCAACATCAAATCCAGGACCATCAAATCGGGAGTACGTTCCCTGGCCATTTGCAAGGCCGTTTCCCCATCACGCGCCTCCAAACACTTGAGCCCTTCCTTTTCCAAGTGATACTTGACCAACTCCACCAGATCCTTTTCATCATCAACGACTAATACCGTTGCAGCCATAGTCCAATCTCCTCAGCAGTGCGTCTCAAGGCGCTAGATTTTAAGCCGTCCCCTGAGTCTTGTGGGCGTGATGTTCAAAATATCGTGTGATGGCTGCCATGGCATAGCAATCATCCTCATTATATTCCAAAATTCTATTTATCAAAGCTTCAT
>JBGSSO010000175.1:0-6346 GCA_041737015.1 Nitrospirales bacterium | reverse complement strand
TGATCCCCAATTATTCAGTTAAACAAGGCCAACACCCACCGCTCTGACTCAGCCTTTCTTCCCCACTCCGGCATTCTCAGTCGCCAGACACAATTGATTCCGACCATTGTCCTTCGCACGATACAACGCACGATCTGCACGTTCCAGCCAGGAGAGCACGGTTTCACCAGGGAGTAACTCCGCCAAACCGATCGATGCCGTGACCGGAATGGCGATATCTTGATAGGAAAATCCCTCTCCTCTAACCGCATCCAGCAACCGCTCGCCCAATCGCTGACTCAATTCCCCATCGGCTCCCTGAAGCAAGACACAAAATTCTTCCCCTCCATATCTGGCGATAAAATCCGTTTTTCTGGGAAAGGTCGATACCAGACGTTTCGCCACCTGCTGTAACACAACATCGCCAGCCGGATGGCCATAGGTATCGTTCACGTGCTTAAAATGATCGACATCAACCATCAAAATACAGGCCGAGGTCCCAGAGAAAAAACTCATACCGGCCGTTCGTTCTAATTGAAGATCCAAAGCTCCACGGTTATACAGCTGGGTCAAAGCATCCAGCGTCATTTGCTTTCGTGCGCCTCCCAGTTCCTCCTCAACGATACGCAATTTTTCTCCAAGATTTTCCAAACGTTGTTGCTGGCGCTCCTTTCGTTCATCCACAAGAGCACTGATGCCTTCAACCACAGCCAATAGGGCCTGCTTCACATCTTGAAAGGAACCGTCCTCGGTTGCCGTGCGCAATTGAACGAGATGATTGGTTACTTTTTGATCGGTTTCCTGATCCTCCACAAACGCGCGCCCCATGATATTGGTAAACTCGCAAAGAACCGTTCGCATATCTTGAAGATTTCGTGTCACATAAGATTTTTCCTGTTGACGATGTCCATTGACAAATTGAGTGAGTGCCCCCCAATCACGGCGTGGGCTTGCCTCGCGTTTTTTTGAATCGTCGGCATCAATCTGAGCGCCCACCAACACATGTCTCGCCCACCGTTCAAACTCCTTTTCTATATCCTCTTCCGACAGTTGATCGAGATCAAACGCATGCCGGCCCAAGCATCGCAAAACCCTGGCTAGGGATTCTAAGGCCTTGTCGGATTCTTCCGATATCTCTATAGCCCTAGATCCGTTGGCGTCCTGTTCTTTTTGTGTCCCATTCTCATTAGGGTGATCTTTTTTTTTTCCAATGGACCAAGATCCTAACATGTCTTCCTCCTCTTCAATTCACTTCTGCCTATGTCTGTGTCAGTGACTATCCAGAAAATGCATGGGGAGAGCGGGGTAACAGTTTGATTCAGTTATCGGCATTTCCTCTAGGTCTCTTGAGTCACTTTTTGTTATGCTCCTCGTCAAAAGCGACAAACAGTATTCCGAAATAAATTCCTTGGTATTCCATTCAATCGTTCACTGCCATTTTTCCTGAAGCCTCGTGAATCAACGATACACGATCTCAAGCAGACAAAATTCCCATTTCAAGCGATGGGTATCATTACTTGACTCTCATGGGATTAAACGTCATCACCTCTGCCTCGTTTCTGGGAATAAACTCCGAAGGGAAATCGGGACGCATTCTGGGGTGACTGTCCACGAAATCTTACTTCCGCCATCGTGGACCTCCAGAGATGACCTTCCTTCTCAGGCCCTCCACTATGAACTGTCCCATTCGCTGTTTCAGGAGTTGGACGTGTTTGGGACGAAAGAACCGCTCCTGGTCTGCGGCGTCCCTGAAATATCACGTAGAGATCTCAGCCGGGCCCCCAACGGATTGGAAGTCCTGTGCCCGATTGGAGACCCTGGGAATCTTGGGGCCTTACTCCGATGCTGTCGAGCCTTTGACGTGCGAACAGTCGTGTTGCTTCAGGAAGCCGTTCATCCCTTCCACCCGAAGGTCATTCGTGCCAGTAGCGGGGCGGTGTTTGTCCAGTCCATACAATGGGCAGACTCCATTACCGCCTTGGATACCCCGGAAACATTGCAATGGATTACCGCATTGGATTTACACGGAACGAATATGTCTACGGTGCAATGGCCTCAACATGTTCGACTCCTTATTGGAGAGGAAGGCATAGGTGTTCCACCCTTTCGGTTTCTGGAACGCCTGTGTATTCCCCAAGTCCATACATCGATCCCATTAAATGCGACAGTCGCAGGCAGCATCGCCCTCTATGCGTATCGCCAATACCACTCACAGCTCTAACCAATTACGACCGGACCTTCTGAAAGGTACTCCGTAGCCGGTTGTGGCACCACTCAAAAAGAACTACACCCATACACCGTATGAACACACCACAGCCGCCTCAAGACCAGAGCCTGACAACGATTCACCCCGGTAGATATCGTCACTATAAAGGGAAAGAATACCAAGTCATTGGCGTTGCCAAACATTCCGAAACAGAAGAAAACCTCGTGGTCTACCGAGCACTCTATGGCGAATGCGGCCTTTGGGTCAGACCGGCAAAGATGTTTAGGGAGAAAATTGAAATGGAGGGAAAGCTGGTCTTCAGATTTGAATGGATCGACGATGCCAAGACTGAAACAGACGCCACGACCATCAAACCGCGAGGAGATTAATGGGAATTCGTCTAGCCAGACAAGATGTCTTTCCATTTTGCTTACTCGCCTGGCGATTCACATCGGGGTACCCATCCTTACCAAATACCTGAATGGGTGGCCTTGGAAAAGTCTTATTAGGCGGCCAGACGCAATACCTATCACTTCGGTTCGGAGGCTCCTGTGAATTCGCCTCATCAACCACCGTGTCGTCATGCACTTTGCTTCGCAAACCATCTGCGTAACCCTCCATCGACGCTCACAATTGGTCTGCCAACACCGCACGCGTTTGTTCTTCTCGATAGGCTTGCAACCGTTTGGAGAGGGGAACATCTGCCAACGCTAAAATCGCAGCAGCCAATAACGCAGCATTTACTGCACCCGCGCTCCCTATCGCCAAGGTTCCTACAGGAATACCCTTGGGCATTTGCACAATCGACAAGAGGGACTCGAGGCCTTGCAGAGCCTTTGATTGCATGGGGACACCCAATACCGGCAATTGGGTTTTGGCCGCAATGACCCCCGCTAAATGGGCCGCCCCTCCAGCCCCGGCAATAAACACCTGAACTCCACGAGCAACCGCCTCACGAATATACTCCACCAATGCATCCGAAGCCCTATGCGCCGAAAAGACCAGACTCTCATGGGTTATATCAAGCTTGGTGAGCGTCTCACTGGCTAACCGCATGGTGTCCCAATCCGATTTGCTGCCCATGATAATCGCGACCCGAAACGATGACTCGGCCATAACCTCTTGACTCCTTCTTACTTTTCTATTCTTGAATGACGATGGATGGGGAAACAGCGCATGTCTCCATTAAACGGGCTTACGATAGCGGATCTTGACCCAAGTTGACCATATAACGGGAACTGTCTTACACTAAAAAACCTCTATTTTTTGAGAAAATTCCCAAAAGGAGCCAACTAATTTTCTCGCGGGTTTTTATACCGGAGAGATGTATTATTCACTTTATTCATAATGGGAGAGCAATATTATGGCAATACGTCTGGGAGATGAAGCACCAAATTTTACAGCAGAAACGACGCAAGGCACCGTGAATTTCCATGAATGGCTTGGAAACGGATGGGGCATACTCTTTTCACATCCCAAGGACTTCACCCCCGTGTGCACCACGGAATTGGGAACCATGGCGAACATGACGGAAGAGTTTAAAAAACGAAATGTGAAGGTGTTGGCAATCAGCGTGGATCCGCTCGACTCCCATAAAGGTTGGATCAAGGACATTGATGAAACTCAACACTGCACGGTGAGTTATCCTATTATTGCCGACCCCGAAAAAAAGGTCGCAAATCTCTATGATATGATTCATCCCAATGCCCTCGACAATATGACCGTTCGCTCGGTGTTCGTGATCGGACCAGACAAAAAGGTCAAATTAACCCTCACCTATCCTGCATCAACTGGCAGGAATTTCAACGAAATTCTTCGTGTGGTTGACTCACTGCAATTAACGGCCAAACATAAAGTTGCCACACCGGCAAATTGGAAAGACGGAGAGGATTGTATCATCACGCCGGCCGTGACTGATGCAGAAATCCCCGCGCTGTTCCCGAAAGGTCATCGTGCGGTGAAACCCTATCTGCGCTTCACCCCGCAACCCAACCGCTAGAACTCCTGAAAATAATTGAGGCAGCGCCACGCATGTGTGGCGCTGCCTGTGATCCATCCAATCTTTCGTCTCCCCCTTCCCCTCGCGATTGCTGATCTATTCAGGCTCTCACATGGCTTCGGGTGCCTCATGACCCATTGACCACGACTATTCAAGGGAGGGGAATGCTCAGAATCGCAAAGGTCCTAGGACCATCCAAAGCCAGAAGAACAAGTGTATCCAGAATTGTGCCCGAGGGGGAGGCCACGGACAGATAAGTTAAATATCCCCACCAGGTTTCCCTTCCGTTCAACCCTTCTCAGGAGACACTCCCAATAAAAGGACAGCTGTGGGCTTTAAAGTAAGAATTTGAAAAATGACGAGAACGAATGGCAGAAAGAGATCAGTCAAGATTGATGGGTCTCAAATAGGGCCACAGCCAACGCATAGGTGTGATGACAGGATCCACATCTGAATTCTACGGCAGACTGTTCGATTTGGATCAAGCTGACCCGGACATCGTTGGGATGGTTCTGAACACATCCTTGAAGCAGGAACAGCTCAGAGCTATCGATTGCCGTAATCTCTTCTGATGAGACGGGCGCCTGCAAAAGCGTTAAACGATGGCGCATCCGACAATTCGTACAGAGCACACCGACAATTTGCGGGGGAGAAACCAGTTTAATATTTAGACACAGCGGATGTACCGAGAAACATTGCTGAAGGAAGGCTCCGCTTTTATGCACGCTCATACGATTGATCCTCTCAATTCCCTTGTGTAAGATTTCACATCATCCTCTTGAGGATCTCTTCTTCACTTCTGTGGAATGAACCCCGCCTAGCCGGAAAGTCCGCGTTGAAACGGATCAGGGGGTTTGGGAATTGGGCAGACCTCCCGCTCCCAATGGCGCAAGATCCCGTCCTTATCAAAGATCAGAATATACATAAAACAAAATACTTTTTCACGTGGGCCACCTTGAGCCCCACCCATCAGGCTTCCAGCCTGCTTACCCAAGGCCTTTACTCCAGACGGATCCAATTCACTTTCAGACATGGCAAACCTGTATGTCCAAGTGGTCTTGTCCGATAGCAGTGGATCTTTAACAATATGAGGTTTTCCCAACTTCCCTTTGATATCCGATTGCGTTAGCACCCCCACGCCATCGTCGAAATAGCTATCACGCCAGTGAGAACAGGCTACGAGTGCGAGACAGAGCATGAAAACCACACATGGAATTAATTGGTTCACAACAAGACGATGAGGCGTCGCACCACCGAATGATTCAGTCATCACCCCTTGCCTTGTGAATTCACAAAACAGGCTTTCACTAATGCGAACACTTGTGCGACTAAGCCCGTCACGATCATCCCTAAAGCGGTCGGAAGCATAGGAGAGCCAGGATGTTCTAATCCATGAATACCCAGCATAAACCCTACCGCGACACACAGAATCCCTATGACTCTGGCAATCATGACGGAACTCCTTTTCCCGGTCGATCTTGAAACAGGAGGGGACTTCTCTGAGGAAGATGGGAATTTCACAGGTTCTCTTGGCATCCTCATTCCATCAGGATTTGGTCAGTTTTCTATAACGAATTTGATGGGGACGCTCTGCAGCCTTCCCCAATCGCTTTTTGCGATGAGCTTCATATTCACTGTAATTGCCTTCATACCAACTCACCTGGCTGTTCCCTTCAAAGGCTAATATATGGGTGGCCACACGATCCAGAAACCATCGGTCATGACTGCTGATCAGCGCACATCCTCCGAAATGATTCAATCCCTCCTCTAAAGCCCGCAGAGTGTTGACATCCAGATCGTTCGTCGGCTCATCCAGCAATAACAGGTTCGCACCCTCTTTCAGCGTGCGGGCTAAATGAACCCGGTTGCGTTCCCCACCTGATAAATCCTTAACCATTTTTTGTTGATCAGATCCGGAAAAATTAAACCGGGACACATACCCACGCGAATTCACTTCCACCTTTCCTAATGTAACGGTTTCTTTTCCATCAGAAATACATTCCCAGACATTCAAATTACCATCAATCTCGCGATTCTGATCTACATAGCCCAGCGTAACCGTCTCACCCAAAGTGAGAGTGCCCGTATCCGGCTTAACCAACCCAGCAATAATTTTAAAAAGGGTGGACTTTCCCGCCCCATTTGGCCCAACCACACCAACA
>JBGSSO010000156.1:0-2931 GCA_041737015.1 Nitrospirales bacterium | reverse complement strand
AGATCCCGATATGACCTTACAGTGGTGATTTGGAAACGAAGAGGAGTGGTGAAGCCAAAGCATGTCTTGGAACTGCATTCGTTTCAGATTTCGACCTTCCGGTCAACCGTCCTGAAAAAGTGCAAGGGCTAGGTCAGAAATGAATGCGAAGGTCCGCGACAAGTGGAAGGTGATCTGAGGCGATCAGTGCAGCACGAGATTTCGGAAGATGCACATGGTCTACGTCAATCCGACCCTCATAAAAAATATGGTCGAGATGCAACAGAGGCAAAAATCCCGGATAGGTCCGTCGTCGTTTGACAAAAGGCCGAATGTCCAGGCTCTGAAATCGTGGGGTCAGGATATCGGTGGTCACGCCGCGCCCCCATTCGTTGAAATCCCCGAGAATGATTTTGGGACCGGCCCCTCGATGCTGGTCCAGAATCATAGCCAAGCGCTCCGCTTGATACTTGCGCTCCCGCAATCCGGTGCCCATATGCACGTTGTAGACATGTAAGGTCTGATTGCCCAGCCGGAGATCAGCGCGTTGACAACATCGGCCGCGCCGGGTTCTCCAGGTCAGGTCATGTTGCGCATCGTTGACAATCGGGAATCGGCTCAAAATCATGTTTCCAAATGGATAGCCGTGACGCAGCCGGGCAGATGCCATTACCCATCCCATACCCATCAACGCACCAAGCAGTTCGTCCTGTCCCCGGCCCTTGGGGCCAAGCCCCAGGACTTCCTGTAGGGCAATGACATCCGGATGCAGGTCCGACAGAACCTCCGCGATCCGTCTGGGCATGATCCGACGATCCATCCCGCAACACCGGTGAACGTTATAGGTCACGATCCGAATGTCGAGGGAAGTCGGCGGTTGGGGAACCTGTTGAAGTACCCGGGCCATAGGTGAATGGAAAATCCTTTTAAATCAGGGAGCGGCGATTGCTATAGAGACCATATCATGACGAGATAATGATCGGAGGCATTAAAAAATGTCCCATTATCGTAATTGGCAAAATACAGACCAGAAGAGAAAAATACCGTCCACAAATTTTGTGGATAACTTGGTGGTTAATGCCAATGACAGGGGTTTTTCTGAAGGATTGATAAAGAAATGAGCGGAATGCACATATTTTAGGCATTGTATGAAGCTTATTTTTAGATACCACATATAGTGGTGATAAATTTTTGGCGTAGTCGTAAAGGTAGATTGTCGATTATATCTTGACTTTTTTGATTTCGTTGATCCTCTGGAGTTTCTTTAAACCCTCATCATGATCTTCTAAAAATGGTTTATCCACAGAATGGAGTTTGCCTTGTTGATAATCAACTAAATGAGAATGGTTTTGTCAGCTCCTGTAGGGCTTTTTCGTCTGGCCGATGAGTTTTCGCTTGTGTTCATGAGGCATTTCTCAGGCATTGAAACGTTTCGCGGGCGACCCACGATTCTTCGTCGGTTCCAATCACCAGCAATTTAATAGCGGAATCCTGGCAATGAATGGGAATGGCCTCTCCTGGTTGCACATCGGAGACCTCGAGATTTCGAGGGCAATCCAATGAGAGACCGCACCAGTCCATTCCCCGGCAGATTCGAGAGCGGATGTCAGGAGCCCGCTCACCAATGCCGCCACCAAAAACAACCGCATCGGCTCCACCTAAGGTAGCCAGATAGGCTCCCAGATATTTCCGTGCCTCATGACAGAACACCTCAATGGCCAGAGTCGCGCGAGGATCCTGTCGTTCGTGGACGGCCTTCAGGAGTTGGCGCATGTCGGAGGTCTGCCCTGGCAAGCCCAACAGGCCGGATTGCGTATTCAACTGATGGTCGATCTCCTCAAGCGAACGCTGTGCATGGCGGGGCTAAAAAACGATTGCGGCAATGAGCGACACACCGTAGTACACGTTCAAGGAGATGAGAAGGAAGAGCTGGCAACACTGGCAGGCGAAAGAAGAACGAAACGATAGGTTTGGTTGTCCCCCTCGAGGTACCTATCAGGCAGTGATTGCTCGAAGCTCCTTCTTTGCGCCTCGAAAGACGAATACCGCAGACCGTAGAAAAAGAGCCGCGAGTCCTAAACCCACGAGAATGTCAGGCCAGCCTGAACTGGTGAGCCATACGCCCACAGCGGCACACAGCACCGAAACATTCGCAATGATATCGTTACGGGAACATAACCATACGGAACTCATATTGATGTCATCGGCTCGATGGCGCCAGAGCAACACAAGACATATGCTATTCGCGGCAAGCGCAAGCAAGCCAATGATGCCAATGGTCTCGAATACGGGAACATGGGGAAGAATCATTTTATATATCGCCTGCCCAAACACGAAAAGCCCGAAGGCCGCCATAATTCCGCCTTTGAGAAGAGCGGCCTTGGCTTTCATTCTTGCGCCGCGCGCGACGACGTAAATACTGAAGCCATACACCAGGGCATCGCCCAGCATATCCAGCGAGTCAGCGATCAGGGAAACAGAGCCGGCGAGCAGTCCTGCTGTGAGTTCGACGAGGAACATGACCGCATTAATACCCAATACGATTTTGAGTATCGAGCTTTGGCGATCACGTAGCGCCTCAATCTCACACGCTTTGTCATTGCAACAATCAGCCATAGTTGAATCTTTGGAAAAGCGTAGCGGGAAAACTAAGGAAGCCTAACACGTTAATGAATTCATTGTACCAAATGAAAGTCTGTGAACATTGAGCGAGGAATCGCATTTCTCAGTATCTTGATTTTTCCAATCCTCACTAAAGATTTTTGCCGGAATGAGCGAAGATCACCGTGGTACAGGTGGGTAAACATGAGATGAAAGAGCCATCAACCTATTGTCATCCTGAGCCGGAGGCGAAGGATCTGTGTCCAGATGTGGCGGTCAGAGTTCAGCGAGATCTTGGTCATCATATTTCCCCATCCGGACGGGAGCAAATATTTGATTGGCAGGAGGCGA
>JBGSSO010000150.1:0-3133 GCA_041737015.1 Nitrospirales bacterium | reverse complement strand
TCGTTGGCCGGTACCATGAACGGGAAGGATAGAAAATTCTCCCCCATGCTGTTGATCCAGCAAGGAGGCAAAAATGGTGGGGGAATCAAAACGTGGAAAACACATGAAATCGATCGAACCATTCATCCCCACTAACGCCACCGTATGCAGATCCCCGATCACGCCATGCTGTTCGATAGGCGGGTAATGTTCCAATGCTCGTTTTCTCCCTTCTTTAGAACAAGCCTGATCCTCAGGAATGCTCAACGTTGTGTTCGCCTGTCACAAATGGATAGTCCAAAAATACAGAGCTTGACCCCGATGGCGAGAAGGCGGTCAAGGTTCTTCCCTTTCCTCCACCTGTTGAAAGTGAGTGAGAGGTCTTTAACCACTGACCGACATAACCCCCACCTTAGAAACCATTCCATTTCAAGGAGGTCCGCCCGCATACATTCACGATCTGCTCATTTCTTGAAAGGTATGCTACCAGGAAATATTTTCTCCCCCTACTGGCAGAAACCCTCGATCATGGCTCACGAGTCAGAGGTTTCTTCAAAATCAATATCATGTAAGGAAAAATTCCTGTGTCTAACACATGATTTCACCATGTGTTGATTCGCCTGATAAAATACAGAAATAATCCGAACAGGGAGAATGTTCAATATTGGATCGTCCAGGCACGAAGACGGCTGGATTTTTACAAGGAGGGAAGGAGGGATTGATGACCCATTTCTTAAATATCGAGCAATTAGAGCAGGAAATTTTATATCTTCAGGAACAAAATCGAAAACTTATCAAGGAACTTTCTCTAGTGATGGAGGAAAACAATCGGCTTCGGGAAGAAATCATTACTGGAAAATGCTCGTCTGAGGGCCAGGGGGAAGACAAAAAAATGGAGCCGCGGTCGGCACCTAAAGGGAACCGGCCAAAAACCAATGAAGACGAAGGATTGTGCTTAAATTAAAACGAATCACAAGTGACGTTGGTGGAGAAGTGCCTTCAGATCTTCAAACATCAGGCGGAAAGACAACCATCTGATGTGAAACATACGCAATCTACCTAACAGGGTGCTTCCTCCTGTGTCGACTTAAAAAACGTGCCGTCATGCCCCTTCGACGGGAAACGGGTCGGTTACCTGCCCGCTCTGCTCCTTCTCCTCACAATAGGAATGGAAAATCGGGAGTGACTTTGTCTATGGAAATGTTCTGCACCTACCCGATTCATTTGGATAATTCCCTATTCATGAAAGGGCTTTTGTCCATGTAGGCCCTAGACTATCCATGTAATAATTTGAGCAGTACGAATGATTCGCGGCTAACCAGCAGAGCGATGGGAAGGAACGGATTTTTCCTCCAATCCTAGTGAAGAAATAATCAGAACATGATGAAAAATTTAGAAACAGTCCATATGCGCAAATGGAAAATGGTAGGGGTCTTTCTTTTAATACAGTTTGTATTCTTTGGCTGTCGAACCAATCCTCCGGAACCTCAGGTGCATGCACCGGGGCCAAATCCGCAACCGTCTTCAGGGAAGAAATCGGATCTGGCAGAAGGCCGGTGGTGGTACACACGAATAGCAGACAACCATTCTCCAACCCAATCGGGGGCCGCTTTGAACTGTTCCAAATGCCCTGTTCCCCTCAGGTCGAACACAAACTCCCCCTCACCCCCTCCGGTAGAGGATCCAAGGCAGTCCCAGTCCTCCGCCAAATTCACTGGTCCTGAATAGAAAATTTGATACCCTAGCGACGGGGGTCATCCTATTATGTGTGGGCGGGCGCGGAATACTCGTGATCTCCTGATGGATTGTTGGTGATTTCGCAGACTCTTTTATTCTTCTTTCAGAACAGCCATCAACCCATGCTGCGCGAGAAAGGGTTTATGCCGGTGAGCATGGTTAGCCCGGACCACGTAATGGGGCTGTCGTGTGGTTCACTGGATTTTTTGATGATCGGCCATATTGTTCTTCTGGACGATCGAATGTTGAGGGGCTTCCCAGCTTTACATCCTATCACTGGCCATAAGGCTCTCTTGCGGAGATAGAATCGGGCTTTTTAACGACCCGGGTTTACCGGAGTTTACGTTGACCAAACCTGAAAGATGTTCAAGCGTCAGCATCCCGATATTTCAAATATCCTTCACAACTATCATGACCACACCGACACTTTCCTACAGGCGCGGTAATCACATTGGCACATTCTTCCGAACAATATTCCTCACCCTCGGAATTCTGGCATGAACATGGGGGATGAGCGCAGACGGCATTCATCAAAAAACCTCACTTTCTTCCTGACCACGGAGTTAATGAAATTTTATAGCCGGCTTCTCCAGCCTTCCTCCAATATTTCTCGTCCCGATTATTCAAACCTCCTCGTATTATGGCTTTCAGTTTTCCGTTTTAGCAACCTTTCTGACGGAGGTAGTTATTCCCTGAGGAGAAATGGCTACCTCAATGTATTCCCCTTTTTCGAAGTCGGCTGAAGATTCCCCGCTTTTTCCGGGCATGGGAACGCGAACCACTTCTCCGTTTGCTTTTTCGATCACAAGAGTCAAGTGTTCTACTTCAATTATCCGGCCTTCAATGACCCCAGACGCCACAGGCGCAATTTCTTTTTGGTCAGGTTCAGAAGCATGAATAGGATAAGGAATCAGGCCCGATGCCACCACAAACAGGATCGCCGCTACACACACACATGAATTACCCAATTTCAATTTTTGTCTTTGCATGACCTCCTCCTTTCAATTTTATCTATCAACCATTGCCGATAAACCTACGTTCAATTATGAACGTGAATCTGCCGTTCCTCACTAGATAAACTTTCCATTTGCCATGGGCATATATCCATGCAGGGAGATTGTCTTAACAGTGAAGTCTTAGAAACGTCTGCATAAACATTCTCAACCCCCACACGTTCATCATCAGTACCCCGTCTCCTCCCAGGCTGATTATTTTCGGCTTCACGCTATCCCTCGGCTTTGGAAGACAACATCAGGGTGGGTCGCAAACTTTTGTCTAATGCCACAGGGAATCGGGATGGGCATAATTCACCGTAAGTTCTGCGATAGGAAAATGATCGTCATATTTACAACAAAGGAGTCCGCTATGAAGAATCGTCTAACTCTCAGTCTCATGATGGCCACGTGTCTTTTGCCGG
>JBGSSO010000141.1:0-13469 GCA_041737015.1 Nitrospirales bacterium | reverse complement strand
ATGGCAATCAATCCACTCAATGGGCGGGCAGCCTGTTTGGCTCGTTGAAGTAAGGGTTTCAAGTAATCCTCAGGAGAGAGCTCTTCCTCTTCTCCTGAAACTTCAAAATCACCTTGAGATTCATCTGTTTGCATAGTCTTATGTTTTCCCGTGGTCACAGAGGCTTCTAGTGAATTAATGCAGTAACAATATTTTATGTCCGGAAGAATGTTGAGAATACCTGGCAGTCACAAAAACCGTCAAGGAAGCGAGGTATTGGACTGTGCGTTCAAAACCTTCCTGCTGAACCAACATTATGCATCACCTGATCGAGCATCTATCACATCAAGGAAGGGCTAGCCTCTGTTCAAAAAAATATTCGAGTGGATTTGATCCATAGGTATCTCCTGTCGCGTCCGTGGGGGTCCGTGGGGTATACATCTTTCATCCAACCTTCCGCCTTCTTGCGATAAAGGCGGACATGTTGAAGAAAGATGATTTCGCAGGGACCACACCAGTTTATTATTAAAATGTATGATGTCATGGAAAAAAATGTCCCTGAAATTTCAAGATAACGGTTGTTTTTGACTAGCTCATATCTGCAACTAATACCGTATCTCACCACCTCTGAAACTAGCTATCAAAGTTGCCGTCAATTCTTGACTCTCTCCTTGAGGAAAAAAATGGATAACTCGTTTTTTTGAATCAGTCCGGCAACTATTCTTAAAGTGCAGAAACCTTCAGAATCCGAATTAATGAATAAAAGAATAGGTTTCCTGAAAATCCTGCCTGCGGCGAAAGCACAAATGGGCACGATATGAGTGTCTGCTTGAAAACCGCAAACAGATGACAGATCTAACCACAACCGCTCATGTCTTTATGGTATAATGAATATTGAGCACCGAAGAAGACGGGAGTTTCATCATGTTGAAAGAAAAAATACCTAATCTTTCGTTTCTAGCACTCACAGTCGTTTCATTTAGTTCTTGGTTTACTCTCTTCCCGTTAAAAGATTCAAAGGTTGAGGCAGCCCTGAAAGTCGAAGAAGTATTGACCGCGAGTGACGAGGTTCCAGTGGACAATTCGACCAGAAAAAGGTCTATTGACTTGCGAAAGCCACAAGGTTGGGAGAAAAGGTTATTGGGGGAAACATTTCCTCAAAACCATTTCCAAAAGAGTCAATCGCAAGATAGCTCCCTGTTTCACCTGAAATCACCCGGAAAACTGCCAGGCATCGAATTCGGATTCGAAATGCATAGCATTCAGGCTTTTCAATCGGTTGTCCCTTCAGAGAGTTTACCGAAAGCACTGGACCTCAAGCGGGAACAACCTGTTCTTCTCCCTCCCTCAATTAATGCCCCAGATTACAATGGAGGATTCCTCCGCTTCACCTGGTAACAAAAGTCGCTTTCCTTCTCACAAACATAAGACCCTGAATACTCGACCGAGGTCAGGATGGCCAAAAATTTTTCAAATCTAGAAATCCTCCGAACAGGAAAAAGTTGGCGGAATTGATTGGAAAATGAAGAAACCTTTATGTTATAAAATCAGGTCGAAGTCAATGGTTCTACGAGTGTGCCGAGGTAGCTCAGTTGGTAGAGCACAGCCCTGAAAAGGCTGGTGTCCGCAGTTCGATTCTGCGCCTCGGCACCACGAAAACAAAAACTTCACGTGTCCCCCCTGGCCTACTCGTATGAAGCTCCTGAACGTTCCGCCATTAAAGCCTCTTCGCACAGTTCCTGAATCGTTGTTGATTCTTGTAGCCTTTCTGGTGGTGCTAGGCTCTCAATCCCTTTTTGCCACTGAAGGCGATGGTGTAAAATTGGCTCAAGCTACTTCTCTACCATCCCCTCCACCAAAAACCAGAACCGTTGTTGCGGACCTCTTAATGATCGATGGCGGGTTTTATGTAGTGCGTGGGGAACGTGGAGAAATTCGGATAGAAGTCACCTCGGAAACTCAACTGGCGGAGTCATTCACCTTTGGCGATCGTATAAAAGCCATTCTTTTACCCAACGACAAGGCCATTGCCATCACAAGAGCCCAACCAGGGGAACCGATTGGGACAACAAGCAAAGCTCCCCTCACCCCGTCCCTCCCGTCTATTCCATCTTCAGGTACTAAGCAGGAATCATCAGCTTCCCCTACAAAAGTGTCACCGACTGTTCGGATTATCATTGCCGACATCTTAATGGTGGATAGAAATTTTTATATCATCAGAAGCGACTACGGAGAAATTCAAATTGAAGTGACGCCCCAAACCCAGTTATCTGAAACCTTCAAGTTTGGGGATCGGATCAAAGCACGGGTTACCCCACAAGATCAGGCATTATCCATTGTTCGCGCGAGTCCAAATGATTCCCCTGGGATTCGCTTGGAGGAAGGCCCTTTGGCCTCGACTCCGACGGCACCTCCAGTTGTGATTGCCCCAGAATCAGAATCTACACGTCCTATAAAGGACCCACCAGTGCCTGCTCCAAATGCGTCTCAAAAAATTCGTACGATTGTGGCCGAGATCTTAATGATTGATGGTAACATTTATGTTGTCAGAGGGGACCGGGGAGAAATTCGTATCGAGGTTACTCCTGAAACAACCCTCTCTGAACCCTTTAAGTTTGGGGATAGGATTAAGGCCAAAACTTTACCCAATGATACCGCATTATCCATTGAACGTGCCCAGCCAGATCAACCTCTTGGGACCCAGACACCCTAGAAATCAGGTTTCATTTCCCCCAGAATAATTCATCGTTTCATTTTCCAAGATCCCAAAATATATGTTTTCTGTTTTTGCAAATACGCCCACGCGGAATGGCTCCACTCCTGAATCTCTTGATGGGCGAATCAGGGGATAAAGGAATGGGAAAAGACTAAAACAAAGGGAATAAATCAAGAAAGAAGGCCACCGGAGAGGGGCCAAAGATCAAATGCAGAAAATGAAAGAGTTAGATATCCACTTGCGAGCTTTTTGCTTCACGCTTCACAACCTGTTGAAGGATGTTCCGATAGGCTCGAATACGCTTCACATATTTTACAGGCTCCCATCCACGGGCATAACGATGAGGCAAATCCTGGTAGTATTCTTTATGAGCCAAGAGGGGAAGAATGCTTTTAAGGTCTTCCCACTGATTGGCGTCTTTACCTAGACGCTCAGCAAGCAATCGAGCATCATTAATATGTCCCATTCCGACATTGTAGGCTGCAAGGGCAATAAACATGCGATCTGGCATTCGAATGTGGTCAGGAACCCGCTTTTGCAAATAGGACAGATAGCGAGCCCCACCGGCAATGCTTTTTGAAGGGTCAAGCCGGTTCTGGATTCCCAGATCCGAGGCCGTGGAACGTGTGAGCATCATAATTCCTCGAACCCCTGTGGGACTGACGGCCTTGTGATTCCATTGAGACTCTTGATAGGCCATGGCCGCCAACAACATCCATGAAATCCCTGATTTTTTTTCAGCTTGCTGAAATTCTTCACGATAAGAAGGGAGCCTAGTCTCAATATGTCGCAAAAAGGTCTTTACCTCATACGCGGGCAGCTTTGTTCCTAATTGCGCAGTCCGCTCCTGATGGGAGAGGTAATTTCGATCATGGTGGGGAAGTTCCCAAAGGACCATCAGTACGCCTAATAAGGCTAGGACAAGACAGATTTGTCTACTGACCTGTTTAATTGTTTCCATGACCATCATCAATCCTTCCGTGTCTTCAACGAATCGTCATACCGGGATTTGGATTTAGGTGTATTATGGAGAAAGATCTATGTCGGATCACGAGATAAAGTCATGGTGGCATAAAGAGGTGAATTAGGCAAGAACCGTTTTCCCTCTTTTCTTTACATTGGGGCCGAAATCTGCCAGCTTTCTGTTGGCGAATCAATACCTTAAAAATTTTTACGGTATTACCATTTAAATAAGAAATTCGACCATGTAACGGATAGAATCATAAGCTTACCAATCTTTTCGGATAATCCAATCAGAATATGAAGAGACCACTAACCGCAGCTAACTGCCTCGACCTTATGACTTGGCAAAGACTCCAGCGTCACAAGAAAAATACTTAATTTGCTTCAAGGGAATGATGGTGACTTCCTTGGGAGTATCGACTTCTAGGATTTCCATATCATCGCTAATGGTATGGCGAATGGCGTCCTTGAATTCTAATTCTTTATTATCAACAAAGATAACCTTGACCCAATACTGCACCGTGTACTCCTTTCAATAAAATCTTATGCCATGTATATCCATCAAACCTCAGCGCCGCCTCGCTCATTGTCCCAGCTCATGAGACCGAGCCGTAGCAGCTTCCACGGCTTTCATAAAGGTCGCCCGCAACTTCCCCGTTTCTAATTGCTGAAGACCCGCAATCGTTGTCCCACCTGGTGAGGTCACCCGATCTTTAAGAACAGCAGGATGTTCGGCACTTTCGAGTACCATCCGGGCCGTCCCTAATACCGTTTGTGCTGCAAGCACGCTGGCTACGGTCCGTGGAAGACCGACCAGCACCCCACCGTCTGTGAGTGCTTCAATCACCAGGTAGATATACGCAGGACCGCTTCCGCTCAAGCCCGTCACGGCATCCATTAAAGATTCCTCCACCATGACCACTTTGCCAACCGATTCAAATATTGATTGAGCCAGTTGAAGGTGATCCGGGGAAATCCCCGAACTCCCGGCCAAAGCCGTTACGCCTTCCTGGATGACCGCAGGGGTATTGGGCATCGCACGAATAAGAGGAACATTTCCCCCGACATGCTGTTGAATGCGTGCTAACGGATAGCCCGCTGCGACGGAAATCAGTATATGCTTCTGAGAAAGCTGATCTTTGATCTCCGATAGCACTATATCCATAACCTGAGGTTTCACACACAGAACAATAATATCGGCTGATTTCACTTCATCAGCGTTATTAGATCCCACATGAACTTGGAATGTCTTCTGGAAGTGCTCTAACCGGATTGAGGAAATATCGGTAACAGAAATATTGGCCGGAGATGCAAGATGGGCTTTCAAAATTCCGGTCACCAACGCCTCAGCCATATTGCCTGCCCCTAAAAATGCAAACTTTGGTGACGGTACCATTCGCCGAGTATAGCCGGAGACTGATAGGGGTTCAACTTCACTCCAGGGAATATTAACAAAATCCCTCAAGCAGCATTTTCCATAAAGCCCCCCAGAACTGTTTCTATAAAAATATTGAATCGAGCAACAAACCTATTCAAAGAAGACCTCCTGCATGAGGTCGGGCCATCAGTCGATTCATTGAGTTGCCCCTCCCTTAATGTGAAGGGTATATTAGAAAACCCTGGTAAATTCGTTTAGAAATGTTAGTTCCGTCTCTATTTCGCCTACGTTGCAATCCACAATGGTTAAAAATTAGAAGCCAAGGAGGAAGGTTATGATAGCCTGGCCTGTTTTCCTCATATTTGCAATTTTATCTTTCGGAGGCACTCCATCCGAAGCCCGCCAAATTCCTCTCACGCCAGAGCAAAAAACTCAATTAGAAAATGCCCAAACCGTGTTGGTCGAGGTCCTCGCCTTAACGGAAAAAGGGACGTATGACGGCAGTCCACTGGCTGCCACGGTCAAGGCACGCTTGGAAGGCATTGGGTATACGGTGACCACTGACCGCTCTCAGCCGCACGACGTGGAAGTGAAAGTGAAATGCGAAGAAGCAAAAACGTTGACTGGCACCTCTCCCTCCGGCGGAGACGTGGACTTGGCCGATGCGCCCGATCGACTCTGGAAGGGGCCAGCCTGTCTGTTGACGTATTTCCTCCAACAGAACGATTTTCAATGGAAAAAAGAAGTGCGCACAACCTTTCCGGATGCCAGACAGGCTGCCCACCAGGCGCAGGTTGACGATGCCGGAACATATGCGATGGACCATCTCAACCAACGACTCGCGGAATATGACTTCCCGGTCCTGCTCTCTGCCGAATGGGGTCAAATCGATCGCCTGCTCAAACTGTTGGATAACCCCGACACGCCCAAACTGCGGAAAGTGAAAATCCTTTCTGTTCTGAGCGATGTCCATGCGGATGAGGCCCTCCCGCAACTGACCAAACTTCTCGAGTCCACGGACTTGCAGCAAGAAACGATCAATGCGCTTTCAGGCGCTGGAGGGCATTCCATTCCGATCCTCATCGATTTATTTCAAACCAGTCGGCAATCCAGTATTCGAGCAGAAGCGGCAAAAGCCTTAGGGGATATTGCAGCCAAGACGGGAGACCCCCGTCCGATCCCCCCATTGGTGCAGTATGTGTCCGCGTTATTACCGCAATTGAAAACTTCGGAAGATATTAATTTTCCCGTGCTTACCGAAGTGGTTTGGGCAATTGGCAAACAACGATGGGAGGGTTCCCTTAAACCCATGAGAGCGCTTCAGCAGAAGATATGGGTGATTTTTGACAATTCGAAAGAAATGGCCGACTTACGGGAAGCGACGAGCTGGACCTATAAACAAATCGACTTGGACGGACATCTCAGTTAATACCTCACAATATTGTACGGTGGGAGATCAGGCATGAGGGCATGGGCGACATGTGGATTCATCTCCATAGTATTGCTCGTTGGGCTTTTCGGTTCAGAGGGCTTCGCCAGACGGACGTATCTCGACCAAGAACAAAAGGCGCAACTCGAGTCCATTCAATCGATCATGATCCACGTCTTGGCGTTGACAGAACGGGGTAAAGTAGATGGAACAGTCATTGAAAATGTTGTGAGCCAACGCTTAGAAGAATTGGGCTATACCGTAGTCACCAATCGCGATGCTCCATTCGATGTAAGGGTGAACGTCAAATGCGAAGAACTAAAAAAATGGTCAGGAACCACTCGCGGCGGCGGTGATGCAGACCATTCCGGCGCTCCATCCCGCCTGTGGAAAGGCCCGGCCTGCCTCTTTTCCTATCAATTGGATGGACGAGACTTAGGGTGGTACAAAGAAGCGCGAACCAGTTTTGAAGATCCGGGTGAAGCCGCTAAAGTCGCTCACGCTCCACAATCCGGTCTCTATGCGATTCAACAATTAGCCGAACGGATTCAAGAATTTGATTTTCCCGTTATGATCGCTGCGGAATGGGGACATGATGCCCGCCTTTTCAAGCTACTCAATAACCCCCAGACATCCAATAAACGAAAGCTAAGAATTTTATCCCTGCTGCCTCAAGTGGAATCACACGATACTCTGCCTTTACTAAAAGAACTCATTCAAGATCCTGAACTAGCAGAAGAGGCCATCGTAGCGCTTTCCAGCACGGGGAGCGAAGGCATTCCCCTCTTAACGGATATTTTTCAAACCCAGAAAGACTCGAAGATTCGAGCGGCCGCAGCCAAAGGATTAGGGGAAATTGGCGCCCATACCGGAGACCCTTCAATCACCCCGCCAATGCTTGGGTATGTCGTGGAAAATCTGACTCACCTCAAATCATCTTCGGACATCGATTTCCCCGTTCTGACAGAGGTCGTGTGGAGTTTAGGCAAACTGCGAAATGAAAAGTCTATTGGCCCCATTAATGAACTACAAAGCAAAATTTGGGTGATTTTTGACAATTCGAAGGAAATGGCCGACCTGCGAGAGGCCACGAGCTGGACCTATAAACAAATCGATATGGATTGGCAAGTTCAGTAAACGGGGCTGTTTTGAATCTCAGCTATTATCCCTTCAGCGTGAATCGTCTTGACGCCCATTAGCTGACGTCATGAGATTGGTCCCCACCCAGCTTACCTGTCTTGGTCTTTTCTTTATGGTCCTTATGCTCGCCTATGCGGAAAGAGGGTTCACACAAGTGGCCGGAGAGCTTGGAGAAATGGACCGCCTGGAGCAACAAGCCGAAGATTCGATTGCGAATGGAGACCCTGAAGGCGCCGCACTTTCCATTGGGAAGGCCGCTCTCATGGCAAAAATTCTCGCTCAAAAGGAAGAACCTCAACAGACTCGCTTTCTGTATCAGGCAGCAGAAACCCTATTTAGAGGCCAAGAACAGGGCTATCGTGCCTTTGCACTCTTTGAACGATCGGGTGGACAGCCACCTGCCTCCAAGGGGGTATGTCAATATCTCTCCCATGCTGCTGAAAAGGTGAAACAATCACAGAATGATCTCAAATCCTTGCCCGATTTCACCAATGAATCGTTGAGGGATCGCCAGCACCGGCACATCGGAAAGACCCAAGAATGGGAAAGACTTCTCCAAGGCCTGGAGCAAGACTTGTCGTGTTAGCCAATCTCAATCTGCCGCCATTACACAAGAAAACTACACTTCTTTAAAGATAACAAGAAGACCATATGTTAGCGAGAACAGGCGTTGGGCACCCTCTGACTCTGTGACGAATCCGGTTCGACACTGAATACGGACCGAGTGAGCAGACGGGCGATTTCCTTGGAGATGACTTCCTGCATGACTTTGCTGGCACGAATCCGTGCTTCCCTTTCGGTCACATGCCCTTCCCGCCCCGTCTCCGAAATCACACCGATGAGTCGATGAGAAGGATTTTCATAGATATCGATATCGCCACACCATCGCACATATTTGAACAAGGGATCCGGTAAATCCACGGTCCAAAATTGTCCTTGCCCAACAATCGCCAGGTCCGCAATCTCCGAGGACTTTGAATTGGCGGGACTGCCTAATAAGCCTTCTTGCTTGAGCCCTTCCAAGATCGCCCGTTCCATGTCCTCATGATATTCTCCCTCAATAGCCACCGAGATAAGCAAATTTTGGGCAACAAAATCCATAAATTCTCGTTGGATCTGTGGGATGCGATAGGACGGTGGCAGACTTTCTCCACTATTTCGGATCACCCGTAGATCTGTATTGAGGGCATCCCGATCAGCTAACAGGATCATTGCTTCTTTGTAGCCTCGGATGCGTTGAATTTTCTGAGGATGCGTTCGGCCTTGATGGATCATATTCTCGATCTTCGTATCCCATTCCTGTAATCGTTCCAGAATGGCCTGCTCAGCCTGTCGCCGGTCGAGACCCGCCAAAGCCCAATAATGTCTGGTAGACGGTTGAAACCAGAGGTCCAACACCTTCACATTTTCCAGCACTTTGCTGGTCGTCACCTGTGTCCGTTGATCGAGTTGTAACTCCCGTCGGGTTTGACTCCCCTCCCCGGACTCTTGAATGGAATACGATTCATGATCCATCGATTGGGTTTGCACCTGTGCGGAAAACACTCTGGCAACTGCAGCATAAGCCCTTTTTTCAGCTTGGTCCCGCGATTCGGCTTCTCCAATACCGGTGAGATATCGTTCAGCAGGGTATGATTGGTGAGGCGACATGATCCATTCAGGCGGGGTCTCCCTGCCAAACCAGGCACAGCCCCCGACTAGAATGCATATTCCACCCCATATCAAAATTCTTAGCATATTCATAATCGCTTAATGCAAACTTTGGTGAATGACAAGCGTTGTTTCGCCTTTGATAAGTTGAAGACGATGATGTTGAGACTCCCCAGCCTGCCGTCCTTGATAATCCATGGACTGGATAGCCACGGAATAGTCACCCGGTTCAACCCAGAGTCGTGTCAACTGAAGCTCACCTGGAAGAGTCCGCCACGTCCGAATATCGGCTTCTTCTGTAGCCAGGGCAAATATGCGGGCAATCCCGCCCACCAACGGGCCGACCCAATCCTGATTGTTCCGGCCCGCGACAGCTCTGGCGCCAATGGCGATGCCTTCAGCAGCCGCCATTTTCATGGCGGAACGAGCTACAGCTCGAAGCACGATTCCATCATAATCATCGGCCAGGGTTTTTTCGGCTACGGCGGCAACATCATACACCCGCTCCGATTGGGTTTTAAAACTGGCAGTCTCATTAGTGCCCTCGATCACATCACGGGCTAACGAGGTTTTTTGCATCGTAAACCGGGGTAAGGCAATTCGGGCAATTCGTCCGTGAATGCCATACAGCAGAGACTCCACTCCTCTCGTATCCCGAGTACTCCGGCCAAACCCAGGCTTGGTAAGGGCCACCAGGTACAAGGCGTCTAAACTCACGGGAACATCAATAAATAAATCCTCTTTCTTAGGTCCTTGGCCGTGGTAACTGATCACAACGAGTTGAGCCTTAGTGGACAGGCCATCAGACACTGAAGGAATACTGACTTCCGGATATTTTTCACGGTACTGTTTGACCTCATCAGACAACCCCAATCGTTCCGCCGTTCGAATCAGGTCGGCTTTCAGGTTATCCGGAAAAACGACACGTGACCACGCCTGACTGTCCTCATAGACTTGTTCAGCCTTGCGATAGCCGACATAGGCATTATTGAGATCACCGGTAATGTCATAGAGCAGCCCCACCAAGTACCGAGCAAACGGATCCTCTTGGTAGGCCTCTTTTCCCTCTTGTTTGTCATGAAGCACATTGAGACGGTGATCAATCCGCCGTCCCTCCACTAACGCCTCATTCCACTGTTGGAGGGCGCCATAGTTCAGCGCTTTCACCACGTTAATCATGACATGTTCATAAGGAGCCCCTTCAAAGGGCCGTTGAGCATCATTCACGAGTAGGGCTGAGGCCTCGTCTCGAAGGCGCCTCGTATACAGATCTTCAATAAGAGTATACGCCTCCTCAAGAATCTTATTGCTTTCAACATACTGTTTAGCCAAATGGAGCACCATGCCCTGATCCAGTAAATAGAGCAAGCGATTGTTGTCTCCATAGTCGGCCTTTGCCGATTGAATAATTGTGACAGCCTGGGCTGAGTTCCCTGCCAACAGGCTGCGTTCTACTTTGGCATAGTGAGACATAGGGCCACTACAGCCAGCAAACAAGATACCTCCTAAGGTAAGCAACAGGATTCTCGGTTGAACTCTCATGGAGAAGAGGGCACGTTGGCCTAAGGTGGGCTAGGGAAAAAAAGACCCCCGACGATTAAAGCCAAGGGGAGAGAAGGACTGAACAACCAATCGCACGTCACGGAAAGGGACTGGATGACACTGAGTTAAAAAAGGAGACGTTTACGCTCGACGACTTTTTTGATTTTTTTCTGTCCGTACCAAGATTTCACATTCGTCTCAACATTAATGAGATCTAAATCAACCTGATAATAGATCCCTTTGACACCATCAGATTCATCCACAATCGTACTAATTGTGCCCTTCATCATAAAATCTGCACCCAGTTCCTGCCCCGGGCGTTTCTGGGTATCTTCCCGGGCATGAACTGCTTGTTCTTGTCGTTCCTGACGAATTTCATCGCGATCCCGTTGACTCGCCACAAACAGCACTCTTTGAGAATTGGTCATTTCCCGTTCCAAGTCCGTCACAAAGGTGCCCACATCGATATGTTCATGGCTTTTATTAAGGATCGTCCCGACAATTACCGTCGGGACTCGATTATGTTGATTGGAAAAGTTTTCCAACCAAGGCCGACTTACCATTTCTTTCATCATGGCTTCGGCCACTAACTTAGAGTCGGTATCATTCCACCGACCACTAAAATCGGTCACGACCCCGGGGTCCACTCTGGTCACCTTTTTTTCTTTTCCGCATCCGCCCAACAAGAGAAGGCAGAGGCAGGGAACAACAACGGCACAGGATTTGATCATTCGGGGTATGGGGAGCAAAGTCGTTCCTTTGTCATGATGATGAACCAAGAAGGTAATATACCGCCAACTAACCAGGATCAAAGCCCTCCCGGGCGCTTGGCTTCTTCCTGCTCCAGTTTTTTAAAGGCTTTTTCAGCGTTCTTGCGGACAAAATCCCGAACCTCTTCGTCCAATTCTTGTGCTTGTTGCAGCGCTTCCTTCATTTCCGCAAAAGAAAGCTTGGTTAACACATAATAGGTGGACGTCTCGTCGTCCTTGTAACGGTCAATTGGACGAACTCCATTTAAGGTCACCGCCGAAAAGGTCTTGACGGCTCGTTCGACGTTTTGCTCTTCCGTTGATTTGGTGAAATTCCCCGCAGAGGTTGAAGCGGCATAGTCTTGCATCAGATAGGCCGTATAGGTGCGAAAAGTTTTTGCCAACTCGGCGCGGGCGCGATTTTCAGCAGTTTCCCAAGCGAGTGGTTCATTTTTCACCCCGACGACAGCCCCAACACCATAAATAGACTTGGAATCATCGGCATTCATCACACCCGATCCTTCCTTGACCCACTTGGGAGGACCTCCACATGCCACAAGCATGAAGGCGAGAAGACCAAACCCACCGATGCGGAGAACAATCCGACGCAGATCATGGCCTTGTTCAATCATTAGGGTACCCTCACCTTTTTTTGAGAAAATTTTTATCAGAGTTTCCTGTCAGACGGGCTAAGAAAATGCTAGCATTGGACCTACAACCTGTCAAGAAAATTGGACTTTTTACCGTCTTACCCTGCCTCCCATCGAATTTCATTCATCATCATTCGAGACATGCAGGAAACCAAGGAGGATGTATTGTGGCTGATGTAACAATCGAGGATGGCATTATCCGGGTGAAAGAACTGGACATTCAGGATGCAAAAGCCGCCAAGGTCTTGGCTGAATATCCGGAAGCCAGATGGGCGGAAATCACCAGACGTGCGGTAAAGATTGGGCTGGGGTTTTTAAAAGGAGGGGCAGAGCCTTGACCATGTCCTCCCTCCTCCTAATCGGCTTAGGGCTTTTTAGATAATGATGGATGTCCGGAAAATAAAACACCCCGTGCCCGGCTTGTTAACGGTACCAGGGTTATAAATTTGAGAACGCAGAATGAATTCCTGCTTGCTGGGCATGACCGATAAATCTGTTTAACTGATCATCTCCAAGCGAAATGGGTATCTCAACCAGCACGGGATACTCGTTCTGAATCAATTCCTGAAAGTGAGCCTGTTGATGAGCCGGGACTCCTAAAATCGTTCCGAAGGCCTGGACATATTCTCCGTGCCCTTGGGCTATTTCTTGAAGGAGGGTGTCATGGTTGGTCGCCACAAAGGCTCTGGCATGTTCGCCACGTTTGACAAGGCCATCCTCTGTCCACCAGGATTTGCCGGAGGTGGAGGACAAAAAATTGGTGGTGGTATCCGAAGTGGTATCGAGTGTTGCCTTGAAGGTACAACCGGAAGAAATTCCCAACAGAAAGACTCCTAATCCCGCGAGACCTTGAAACGTTTTAACGCTTTGTATCATGATAGTTCTCCTTGAATGAGTTCATGAACATGACATAGAGGTCATGAGACTTTACAATTGGATTTTCGTCGGATCGAGTGCATCAAAACTTTGACATTTTTCATCATGAAACACAACTCTTGTCTGGTGTGATCTCTAATCAATCCCAGTAAAAACTGGATTAAACAGACGCTATGCTTACGCCTGAGGATCATCTTGAGTTAGTACGCCGTGGGATTTCCACGTTCCAGGTGGAATCACAACTACAGCGATTGCGTCATGGAGTCCCACCGATCACCATTATCCGTCCGTGCCGGGTGAACGATGGTATTATCCAACTCCATCCCGAACATTTCTCGCAGTATCAACAACAATTTGAAGCCGCTCACCAAGCGGATCGGATCAGTAAATTTATTCC
>JBGSSO010000129.1:0-6660 GCA_041737015.1 Nitrospirales bacterium | reverse complement strand
CCGGCAAATCAAAGACAACTAAGTCTTCAGAGGAAATTACATCTTTTAACCGGCCTGCATAGTCCAAAGAAACGCTAAATATATTCCCTTGAGAATCCGTCACACACTTAACCATTTGCATTCCTCGCTTATCAAAATCATCTCGAACTGGATAGAACGCAAGGAATTTTGAATTATGCTTTTCTACTTCCTCTTTTACCTGCCACAATAGACTTTCAGTAATCGCCACCAGATATTCATCTCGCCTGGATGGATTTATCATAAAAGAAGAAAAGTGGCTTCTGCTGTGGAGGAAATCTTCTCCGGACCTTACGGTGTAACCAATTTCATTATTGAGATCAAATATCGTATTAAAAAACTCTACTTGATTGATGACGGTCAGTCCCACGCATACATATTCATTAGCGAGTTTATTGCTTTTATGAGGCGTTGGCATTTCGTCAAGCCAACCCCTAAGAATACGTTGCTCTAATGTTTCTTTCTGTAAATTTGCCATCACCGTCTCTATTAATTGGGCAATGGCACTATGATGCAAGTAGGATCCTGATGTAAAATAAGGGCCATGGAGCTCACCATCTATCAGGCTAAAGGTTGGCTTCAAGGGTCCCGCCTGCGGAGTCGCACTTCTATCTGGAAACGCATTTTCCCAAAAATCATTTCCTGGGGTTGCCCACAATAAAACCAAGTCTGCCCTATACAACTTGAAATATTCTCGTATGGCGAGTAGTTGTTGATCCTGACCCCACCCTGAAGAGGCAAGGGAAAACACTTTAACTGGCTTATGCAACCGACTAGTTAGAGATTCCTGAAGAAACTGTTCAGGCATATGTTCGGGCCGTCCGGCATACGCTTCAACTTGGCTGTCGCCCACAAGCAACACCACATAGTCCTCGGTCTGATAGTGAATGCTTTGTCCTCGATATCCAAATTGATTGGTTGTCAACGCATCATATTTTGATAATTTTCTACCTGCGGAATTTTCCCATCCCCAACCTGAGTTAAGCTTAGCTGGAATTCCAATCCCACGCAGTAAGGCTTCCATGAAGAAAATAGCAACAATTGTGGATCCTATAACTATGACTGCGTTCTGTTTCATTTGTTTTAAGGATTGCACCGCAAGCCCCTCTTCAAAGAGACGGGAAATTACAGGTAAATTCGAACAGTAATTGTTGATCTAACAATCATTAATAATAACCTCGAATGCAATACGTTTCGGAAACAGGTTCAATCCCTTTCCCCGGATTGATGAATAACAATCGCAGCAGAGATGAAATATTGGGTTCGCCTGAACTAGACGAACAAAACCGAGTTTTTCTTCCATGAAATGCAGACCAGACCAATCAACAACACATGTCCCACCCATCCCGGCAGGAGGGCGCGCCCCTATAATTCCAAAAAGGGCTCGAATGCCCGTAGCTGCACATCGCACTCATTCAAGAGCTGGAACTGTTTCTCATGCAATAAATTGTGTTTATTATATTTCGGTTGAGTTATAGCTTGGTCTTGTAACGACTAATGACTGGATTTGCCATTATTGGTCTGGTCATTGGCTGAAATTCTCTTCCTCAAGCGTGGAGCGAATAAAATCCATTTGTTGGGGAGAAAAGGGGAATTCCCATGCTCGGTTGCTTAATGAGACAACAATTAATTTGAAATCACTTGGGTAAGGGCTGAGAACGTTCACGGGGACTTTTATCCTGAACCCACTGTGGAACAACGCCTTCTGTTGATGAGCCTCCACGACATCTTGCCTAGAGATTCCAACTTCTGCACTAGCCGTTAATTTTCCATCTGTGAAAATGAAAACCTCTTCAGCCGGTTGATTTTTTTCAAGATCAGCAGCCCATCCCTCCACAACAAATGACTCCCCTGAAAGAATGACACGATCCAGATTCCCAGTCAGATGTTTTTCACCCACATCAACCAGGATCTCCCGCTCACCGGAGAACACAAGCCCTAATTGCCCCGAGGCTTCGTGATGCAAACCGATCATTGTCTGCTCATGACTCAAAGCCCCCTGAATTGCCAAGGGTATGGGAGTTAATTTTGTATCATGATCTCCAATCAGAAAAACACTAATGTTGTTCTCACCGGACTGGAAAGCTGAAGGGGGGAATAAAACAGAAAAATAATTCCGTTTTCCATCCCATAAGGATGCCTGAGTGGTAGCCCAAATTCGTCCATTAAGAGAAACAGCAATCGGTAAGTTTCGGCGACTCGTTCCAATAATTTGTCCGCTAAAAAGAGCAGGCAGATATCTGCTTTCAGGATTCACCTGGACTAATTGATTAGGGTTTTCATTTATATATGTCAGGGAAGACGAGTGACCAATTTCCAAATCCCCAGGTTCTTGTCCAATCAAGTTTAAAGACGGCCCGTTTGGCACAAGTCCGTCGAGTGAGGTGTGCTCTCCAAAATGTTCGACCTGCCACTTGAGGCGAGGAAATCCCTTCAGGTCCTGGGCTTTAATTTTTCCTACTCCGAGAAAATCTATTTCGTCCCTTGGCGGGTTTTCATTATCCAACATGGAAAACCCATCTATTTCCTTGGGGATCTTAAAGCCAAGGAGATCGGCAATGGTTGGCAACACATCGATTCCGCTGACAAGCCGCTCACGGATGCTTCCCTCTTGTTGCCCAGGCAGCTTGACGAACATGGGAACCTTGAGAATGTCGCTCTCATTCCCTTTTTGTACTTCTCGCATGGATAACCCACGCTGAAAGGCAACACCATGATCTGCTGTAACAATAATGAGAGCCTTATCGAAAAGATGTGCCGTTTCAAGTGAACTCCGCAATTTCCCTAAAAACTGGTCAACATATCCAATTTGCTGAAGATATTGGTGGTATGCCGTGAGAATCAACGGTTCTTTCCCAATCCACCTCCCCCCCCAACCCGGTCCATCGATCCACCCGACAGGAATGAATCTCTCTTTGTTAAAATATTTCTGACCCGATACCAGATATTCATACTTCGTATGAGGCAGGATGACGTGAAGAAAATGAAGGACAGGGCTTGTGGTTTCCTTTATTTGAGAAAGAAAAGAAGTGATCTGCGATTCTCTTGAGCTATCGCCCCCGGCAGCAAGATCGAGATGGATACTACCCTCGTTCTGCCCAAGAATCCCTTTTTTCAACAATTCCTCGCCGAAACCCGTCCATTGCGCATGGAGCGGGGGCAACTGTTGCCCTAATTTTGGCGGGGAAACAATATGTAAAAATATGACTGCCAAATCTGCAAAAAACGACTTGTAACGAAGGAACGAAACAGCCGCCGCCGCCTCTTCTTCCTTGCATAGCTTAAGAGGACAAAGTCTTGTCACGGACTCCACTACATTAAGCCGATAACGGTCTCCCAAAATTGTGAACAGATTTTGAGGATGGTCGGTTGCCGTCGGGTTGAGCCGAATACCCGCTCGTGGTTGCCGCCCGGTTAAAATTCCAGACACCGCAGTTGCGGTCTCTACATACGTTGCGACCGCATTGGGAAACCAATGACTTTGTGCCGCTAGGGCGGCAAAGTTAGGAAACCGCACCCGATCGATTCGACCTTCAGCATCCAATAACGCGGTGATGTTGAATTCATCCAGCACCACCAGAACAACCGGGACCGGGTTATTAATTGCAATTTCGACCTTTTCCTCAATGGCATCCGGCATGACAAGACGACCAATGGGAGTAAACAACAAAAACCACAGCGGAAATGCCACCACGACGGGTGAGAGCACCGTGAGAAACAAACGGACCGCCTGCCCGCGAACATAAAGGACCGAAAAGAAAAATCCAATCAGCAATGCAAACCCGACAATCAAGAGATCGGGCCCATCGACCAATCGCTGCGCCGGAGGCAGTACTGTGAGAAACGCCAAGCCAAAGACCAAGACCCAATGCAAGCTGCGCCGAACACCCTCACCGACTAGGCAAGCAGCCAATTCAAGCAGCGTAAGGCCTAGTGCCACACCAACCGAGAGGACGAGGACCATACCGATGATAAGCCCTGGACTGGCTTTATGAGAAACAAAAAACTCCGGATTCTGGCCAAGGAGGTCATAGAGCGGCTGGGCAATCGCAAAGCCTGCGAGAGCACACAGGTGCAGAAAATCAATAAAGACCTTACGATTACCAGTCATATTTAGCTCATCTGAGGAAGTGGTCATTTAGCTCCCTGAGGTCAGAGATTAAGCCCAAATTCAGATTTTTATGGGGAAGATAAAAAGTGTCTTTGAGAAAGGCTTGCGGAAATGTTCAGAGGATTTTCAGTGACACCCCAGCTTTTCACGATGGCTCAAATTTTCACGTAAATTTGACTAAGCAGTATGTTCCTGAGTTACTTTCGTTTAAACCACACCAACAGCCGTCCGCTTTTTGAGACGGTTTCATTCTTAATGATCACCGCCTTTTCTTTCAGAAGCCCCATGAAATGCTCAGCGGTATATTCAGAGAAAATATCCTGACGCAGGCTTAACAACTCTTGCACCATAGGGTCATTTTTCGGAACAAATTCGATGACACCCTGTGGCGCAAGCATAATCAGCCAATTGACAACTTGAACCAACGGAATATTCCTGGCAATAGCTAAGTGATGAACAAGAGCCAAGGCGAGGACGGCATCCGCTGAGGCCCGAGACTGTAAACTTTCTCGCTCGTGACCATTCCACCCTTGATTTGGACTCGGATTAGCCGCATCCATAAACAGAGCCTGAAATGAGAGACGCCTCTCAACCGCTCGATGATAACTGCCGTCCAACGCTCCCTGATCAAAGTCAAACCCCACGACGTTCCGTGCCCCCCCATTCAGCGCTGCCTCCGAATATTCCCCCGTATTGCACCCAAAATCCCATAGAAATGTGGGCTGGACTGTTTGGGCAAATTCAAGAATGAATTGTTTTTTAGATTTGGTTTCCATTGAAGAATAACTACAAGTCTTATCGTAGTCCCACCAAGTGCTTTGACCCTTATTCAGAGGTGTCAATTGGCTAATCCAGTGAAACATTTTTTCCAGCATCGCCTTGAAAGAAGGAAGAGGGAAGGAGGCCTGGGCTAACGAATGATTCTGAAGGCTTTTCGTACGTTTGGTTGAGGTTTTTTGAAAAAGATCTTGCAAAACGACGTGGGTCAAAACATTCCATTTCCAGCAGTGTCGCCACTTCAGTAGCCTTCGGATCTCCCCAGTTGTAATTCCTTCCTGCGTTCCCCGATACCAGGCGTTGTGAGAAATTCCAAAAAATGCGCGAAGTAACAGAGGGTTCAGGAATTGTTCACAAAATTGGCGATGCCCAACCCACATTTCTCCAGATTGGTAGCGCCTAAAGGAAAGGTGATCAATAAAAACAGGATGATTTCCCTGAAATTGAATATTGTAAGCCGAGGCATCGGAAAGTGTGACACCGACTTCCAATGATTGCAAATGGATTCGTAAATGCAGGAGGGCTGCGGCTTTCAGGGCCGGAAATGACCATTCATACGGATAAGAGATAAATGGGAGCCTGGGTGCCTCCAAAACATACCGAGGCTTTGGATCTGAGAGCTTCAGAACATCTGCAGACACGACCTCAAACGGAAGCAGCAAGCCTTCGGTCGCAAGCTTTTTGAATAATCCCGTTGAAGTGACAAAATCGAAATCCTGAGAAAAACAACCATTGACCGTCCTAAAGATACGCCCCTCAAACTGATACACGCTCCCACTGGGATCACGGAAGGATCCTGGAAGGGGTTGGACACCGCCCATTACTTCTGATCTTCAGAAGAGGAATGTTCGGATTCTTCTCGAGCATTTCCACGAAACAGTCCGACAAATCGCCCCCAGTATAATTTGAGAATCACCACAGCGCCGGCGATGCCACCCAACAAGAGCTGTAACACCATGCTTCCAGTACCGGGATCAAGATAAGCCAGGGCCGAATTTTCGAATCCGAACACGATTAGAATTATACTAATAACAAGACAAATCCCTAAATGCCTCATATTGCTATTACCTCCCTCCCCTTTATCCACACCTGGGTTTTCAGGTTCGATCCTTGTTTGTACATAAATTATCGTCAAACTGTAACAGGTCAGTTATCCTCCGTGACAAACTCTGCAGTGAAATCAGGAAAAATGCAAATCAAAATCAGGAAGGCTTCTTGAATCCTGTTCTGTTATTTTTCCTAACACTCGTTCTTGAACTTGATAGAAGGGGTGGCCCCCTGCCGACTTATACGGATTATTTGCTTTGGTGTTATAACAACCGATTAAGGCGATTCTGGAATGGGGAGAAAGGTTATCATTGGAACCATGCAGAGTATTACAATGAAACATGACGACATCTCCACGCTTCAACTCCACGTACACTTCCGGCAATCGCGTTTCAATCACGGTAAGTCGGTCCTGGCAAACCCCGCTGTCAGACACTCCATCATGAAACACATGATCAATCCTACCCATCTTATGAGACCCCTCGAGGATTTTCAAACACCCATTTTCCCTGGTCATCGGATCAATGGCAATGAGAACCGTGGCCATATCCGGATACAAATTCCCCATTCCATACCAATAGGCATAATCCTGATGATAGCGGAATCCGACCATACCAGGATATTTCAAGGTAATTTTATTATGATACACGTATATAGAATCGTTGAAAAAATATTCCAATCGATCGAAAATCGACGCACGTCGAGTG
>JBGSSO010000123.1:0-8357 GCA_041737015.1 Nitrospirales bacterium | reverse complement strand
ATCGAGCAGTACGTGTTCACCGATTGATGCGTTTGAAAGATGGAGTGATAATGGCCACCCAGTAGAAAAAAGTCTCCCTGCCAATTCTCGAGGAGATGTAATAAGGTGACATCCTCGGTGGGCCAGGGCGCGAGGGCCTGGATGCGCTGTGGATGGTCCACCTCCCATTCTTCGATATAGCCGATCATCTCCTTGTCCTCATGGATGGAGGTCAGGCCTAACTGCCTCAATTTGTTCGCCACCGATAAAATATCCTCGAAGGAGAGCGTCGCCTGGGTTTCCCAACGATGTTCACGCATGGGTCATATTCAGAAAAGCGAAATGCGCGGCAGGTGGATCATTCGGTTTCAACGATACCGGGTAGAGGTGGCCAGGGGATGGAGTGAACGGTGAGGAAAGAAAACAGATCCGGAAAATTAGAGAAAAAATATGGCGGAGAGGGCGGGATTTGAACCCGCGGTAGGCTTTTGACCTACGACGGTTTAGCAAACCGTTGCCTTCGGCCACTCGGCCACCTCTCCGCGCAAGTGTATGTCAATTGATTGTGACTACTTATAGAGTAACAGCATGGGTAACTTCAAGAGCAGATTGCGGCCGGGTTGCGGATGAACCTCGTGTTGGAAAATCCCATCACCAAACAATGTGCCAATGATCCCCCTTAAATCCATGTCCCTATCCATCAGAATGGTGATCCTACCATGCCCAAACTGTTCTTGGATATATTTCAATCAAGCTTTTTGTGGGTAGATATGAGGCGCAGAGATATGCCGTCGGGCACGGTTATCTCTCAATAAATATTCGGGCAATGGTATGTGTTGGGGACCTATGTCATGACGCCGGGACAGAATCATCGCGTGGTCTTGGCCAATCAATTGGGCGGCCGCTGCGGCCAATGCCACCAACGCCTCCTATACCGTGCACTATGCCGGCGGCACGACGGCGGTGCCGATGAACCAGACGCAGAAGGGCGGGCAATGGAATCTCCTCGGCACCTTTACCCTTAACCCCTCGTTGAATCCCCTGGTGGAATTGTCCGATCAGGCCAATGGCCGTGTGGTGGCCGATGCGGTGCTGGTGGTGCCCAGTGGCGTCAGCACCGATCATGTCACCTGTACCCCGACGCTGAGCAAACCAGGTAGAAGGTATCAGAAACTATTTTACCATGATGCTTCGGTGTGACACTTCAACTTTGATTTTATCCCCTTAAGCGAGAGCCCCCAAAAGGACAGACTCTGTTTTGTGTATCCCAATAACAGCGAGTAAGAGTACAAGAGGGCATTTGGCTTGGTGCGATGAGAACGAGTGTCTGTGGAGAGCCGGTTGGCTCTCTCTAGGAATGAGTCTTTTTTCTTGAGGACCGAAGTGCACTGCGGAGATCAGTGGCTACCCGTTGATATATATTTTTTCTTGGACCAAAGGCGACATTTCGGTTTGATCTCTAAGATGAGCGCGATCATGCCAGGCGATAACTTCGTAGGCGGGCTCAATCGTCTTTTAGGGCTGTTGCTTGGGAGGGATTTTCTGTCAATGAGTGTGTGGTTGAGTCCGATAGCTGTGCCCCACCGAGTATTCTCTCATTTTTATTTCCCGGCAACCGAGGGCAGTGAAGCTTAGAGTCTTATCGTTTTTTGCGACCGTGGAGCTGATCAAGCTACATTCACGCGGAATAATTATGTGGAAGCTAATTTTGCCAGTTCGATATCGACGAATGCCAGAATTTTTTCGGCATCCTCGACCAATCCGTCCGTGATGTTTAATCCAAGGGCGAGATCTTCTTCATCCAAGGTATCGGCCAACCCGTTATTTTGTAATAAGCTGACATCCCAAAATAATATCCCGGCAGTTGCCTGTTTCCCTTCGATAGTGGCAGCCACATTAATGTTATCGCCATGCTCGGTTGGAGTACTCACAAACGTCGGCTCAGCATTCTGTTGCTTTGCTCGCCGGATAAGCTCCGTGAATGTTTTTAATCGTTGTAGACTGGCAGGGTCTGTCCCCATAAATATCTTTCCCCTCTCGTGCGAAGTTTCAACTATTCCACCTCCAATTTTCGATTCACCAATTCGACGACGGGCCTGCGAAGAATCGATCGAAGGTGTAGAACCTATGAGCCAATATTCGGAATTACGCCGTTCCTTGTTGGCCTGAGGTCGAAGGATCTTGCTGGTCTCGTTTTCGGGCTCGGGTGGCGATGTTTTCCATGAGCCCCGTGAGTTTTTGATATTGGGGATGGTCGGGAGAGAGCGGTTTGCCATCTTCATCGCACATCAGTTCTTGCATCCCTTCGAGCATTGCGGCCATTTCTGGGAAAATTTCATCATCCGATTTTTTTCGTCCCATGGTGTCTTTCCTTTGCTGTCGATTCGAAACGGGTAAATAAGTTCATCTTTTACATTAGGATTTACTGTCTTGATTCAGAATGCTTTCGATCACCGTCTTCAGGTTTTCGGCGGATAAGTTCGCCACGCGAATGTTTCCATCCAAGAGCACGGTTGGCGTATGAGTGACCTTGATTCGTTCTCCCCATGTCCGGCCTTTGGCTAAGGCTTTGAAAGGCTTTCCACTGGCGAGTCCTGTTTCAAATTCTGTGGGATCGAGCCCGATCTCTTTCAGAAGGAGAGATCGCATGGTCTTATCGAAGACTTGAATGTCTTTGTCGTGAATGGACTGAAAGAGGAGTTGCTTCATTTCAGGACCTTTGCCCATGGTGACGGCCTGATTGTACATTTCAAAGGCGGTCGGAAGTTTGCCGGGTATGACCGGAAATCCCACCATTCTAATCTCTAACTTGTCGCCAAATTCCTTTTTCAGTTGGGTCCCGACAACCCGTTCGAACATGTGGCAATGTGAGCAGTAAAAGTCAGCGAATTCAAACAGAATGACCTTGCCGGCTTCATGTTGAGAAGGCTCCCCCTCCATCAGTTCGTATTCGCCCTGTATCGTGCTCAAGGCCACATTGGCCCATCCCAGCAGGCTGATCAGGAGTATTCCTCCAATGATGCGGGAAATTTGCGTCTGTCCTGATTTCATGCGTGATCCTTTCTTGATTTCGATCCTATTTCTGGACTTTTTCTCTCGAATCGCCGATGCCTGTTCGGGTAAGATCCTACGTTCCTGGAGGCACTCTCACTTTAGCCCATCATATCAGACTGAACCTAGGGTCCTTCAAGGTTTTTGGAAAAGGGCTGTTGAAAAAAGCCGCCAGCGGCGTTCTCGCCATTTTTCCGTGCTCACGTACTGGAAGTACGCTCTGCGCGCAAAAATGCCTGCGGTCTTCCCTTCGGCATGACTCAGGGCAGGACTGGACGAACTTTTTTGAACCGCCCTGAGGCCTCTGATATGCAACGTGCCTGTGGGTCAATATGCCCTTGGAAATTAGTATTATTCAGCACTCCCGGAAAATGAAATTGGCTCGGGGAGGTCCGGGATGGTGAGGGATTCATCGGGGTAGGAGATTTTTGAGGATTATTGAGAGACGGTGGAGTCGGTATCGGCATTGTTACAATTGAGGAGGGCACTGAAGTGAATGTGGTGAATATCAAAGACTACAGCCAATTTTCGAATGAAAAGATGAAGAAACAGAATGTGTTTCAATCACCGAGATTTTTTTGTGATGTGTATGGTTTTGAGCCCGGGCAGGAACAAAAAGGCCATGTGCATGCCGATCAGGACAAAGTCTATTTGGTCTTAGAAGGGGAGGGCACGTTTCGGATCGGGAATGAAAGCCGGATCCTGGGAGAAGGGCAGGGGACGATGGCTCCGGCCGGGGAAGAGCATGGCGTGGTGAACCATACGACTCACCGGCTTCGGGTGCTGGTCTTTATGGCTCCTAATCCCGGCTAGAGACTAAAAGAAGGGATTTGGTAGGGCTGTGGGATATTCTGAAAGGAAAAAGGGCCTGAATGAATGCTTTCATCCAGGCCCTTGAATGTACGGCAAAGAAAGCCTAGTTAGCCGGATCCATGGAATTAAAGATGGTAGGATTCTCCTCTCCGGTGACGGAAAGAATGCCAACTGCCCCTTTGGCGACCCGGAAAATGCTGTGATCCAGTAACAGGTACGCCCCGGGCACATCCACTTTAAATTCCACGATGGTGGTTCCCGCTGCCGGAATCAAGGTGGTTTGCACGTTCTTATTGATGGTTCCACCAATGGCGCCTTCCACATAGACCTTGTCAAAAATTTCGCCAATGATGTGGAACGAGGATGTGCTATTCGGTCCGATGTTGCCGACATACAGCCTGATGATGTCTCCCGCCTTGGCTTCAAGTTGCCCATCCCCGATTAAAGCGCCGGCTCTTCCGTTCAGCACCACGTGGTCAGGGTGTTCCGCTAAGCCTTTCTCCATGGAGAGTTCCATGACGCCCTTTTCTGCGCTTGGCATCGTGAAGAACTCGCTTTGAAATACGGCATATTCCTTATCTACCGGAGGAAGACCTTCAGCCGGATCCACAAGAATCAACCCGTACATTCCATTGGCAATATGAGCCGGGATATTCGGGACCGGCGAGGCGCAATGGTAGACATACAAACCTGGATTTAACGCTTTGAAGGCAAACATTCCTTCCTTCCCGGGTATAGCCAAGTTTGAACCTGCACCCCCACCTGGACCATTCACCGCATGCAGATCCATGTTATGGGGAAAAATGCTATCTGCGTGATTTTTGAGATGGACTTCCACGGTATCGCCCTCGCGGACCCGGATCATGGGGCCTGGGACGGTGCCATTAAAACTCCAAAATTTGTATTGAACGCCATCCGCTAAAATCCCTACATACTCTTTGGCCTCGACATGGACCACAACATGCGCGGCTTCTTTACGCGTAATTGGGGTAGGGACTTTGGGGAGTGTCGTCAGTTGAGCCTGGATGGTTGGCATACTCATCGCGGGTTCTGGTGAAACGGTTCCCATGGCCAGAACACCCACCATGGTGGCCAGAGAGATGAAACGTGCCGGACGACTTGAGTGTGTGAACGCTAAATGAGTCACGGATGACTTCCTCCTTCTAAAAGTATTAGGCAAACGATAAAACCGCTCGGTACTTTTCCTATGTATTCATGTTTATCTTAGAGGAAGACAGGAGGAAAACAATGATATAGATCATTAAATACGAAAAGATTTTCGCGGGGTGCCTCTTGATGTGGGCTCAGAGCCAGGAATGGCAGGCAGTATTTTTTAGGAGAAACTAGGAAAAGGCATGAGGAGCCATCTGCTGAAGTCTGGTGAGATCGTGAATAACCAATTTTTTTCCTGTTCCACTAATCATGTGATCTTTTTTGAATCGGCTCAGAATGCGACTCGTGGTTTCTTTCGTCAGGCCGGCCATGTCGGCTAAATCCTGATGGGTCAGTCGTACGCCAATGCGGACGCCGGATGCTTCTTGAATGCCGGATCGCTGCGCTAAGTTGACGAGAATGGAGGCGACCCGCTGTTCGGCACGGTCCAAGGCAAAGGCTTTGGCATTGTCTTGGGATTCGCGGAAGCGGAGGCTTAAGTAATTAATGATATTGACCGCTGCACCCGGATTTCTTTGGATCACATCCAGCATCACCTTTCGGTGAATTTTGACAATGGTGCCTTCTCCCATGGATTGGGCGCACCCGGGATGACCTTCTCCTGCAAAGGCTGACGCTTCACAACAAAACAAATCCCCTGGCATGAGGACCTTGAGGGTGACTTCCCGTCCTTCCGGTGAGGATTTTACGCATTTGACATTTCCCTGTTTGACAATGTGAAACCAGTCGGCTGGATCACCTTCCCGAAAGATGAACTGTCCTTTTTTGATGGGAACTTCGATCGCGTGGTTCGCCAGTTCCCTTCGATCGGAATCGGAAAGGCAGGCAAAGAGCGGAATTAAGTCAAAATTTGATGGTGGAGGCATCGGTCCGCATACTTAAATCAATTGTTTAACTTTCTCGACAATAGCCCTTGCGCTAAGTCCATAATGATCGAGTAGCTGATCAGGCTTCCCGCTATGTGGGATTTGGCGAATGCCCATTTTCGTGAGCCGTATTCCGTCCTCCGCCAGCGCACTGAGTACGGCATCACCGATTCCACCATGCAGGTAATGATCCTCTACGGTGAGGAACCGGCTGTTCGTGGCGGTGGCGGCTTGTAGGAGTGTGGGCCTATCGATCGGGGCCACGCTATAGAGATCGATGATTCTCACGGTGATCCCTGCGGTTTGCAGTTGATCATAGGCTTTGAGAGCTTCAAAGACCGTGACTCCTGCGGCCACAATGGTTAGCTGATCCTTGGCGCTTTGACGGAGGACTTTGGAGCCGCCAATCGTGAAGGGTTCCTCGGCTCCGTAGAGTATCGGGGTTTTGGGACGTCCTGTCCGCATGTACACCATGCCCTGGTGATTGGCCATGGTTTCAACCAGCCGATAGGCGCATATGGCATCGGAGGGATACAGGACGACAACTCCCGGTTGGGCCGCCATCATCGCGAGGTCTTCCAATCCCATTTGTGAAGGACCATCTTCACCAATACTGACTCCAACGTGTGAACCCATCAATTTAATATTGGCTTGACTGATGGCCGCCATGCGGATGAAATCGTAGGCGCGTGTGAGAAAGCAGGCGAAGGTGGCGGCAAAGGGAATTTTCCCGCATGCTGCCAGACCGGCTGCGGTACCCACCATGTTTTGTTCGGCAATGAAATTTTCAAAGAATCGATCAGGAAAGCGTTTCCCGAATTTATCCGTGTAGGTGGAGTTTTTCACGTCGGCATCCAACGCGACTATCAGGGAATTGACCTCTCCAAGTTGTGCTAATGCCTCTCCAAACGCCTCCCGAGTGGCCACCAAGTCGGTTGCCCCGTACTTTGGTGCTGGTAGGGGTTGGATGGTGCTCTTGGTCCGTTGAACCGGTATGGGCGGGGCTATGGGAAGCTGGGGAGAGGAGGACGGTAACGACTGATTTAATGCGGTGATCGCTTCTTCTGTTTGTTGTGCATTGAGAGGCTTCCCGTGCCAATTAGGATGATCTTCGGCGAACGGAATGCCTTTTCCTTTCAACGTTCTGGCCAAAATCATGGTGGGCTTGGTGCGGGTCTGAGCGGCTTCTGCAAAGGCCTTGAGGAGTTCTGTGTGGTTGTGTCCATCGACGCAGATGGTATGCCAGCCAAATCCCTCCCATCTGGCCTGGTACGTGGGCAGGTCATGTTCCAGCATCGTGGGATCCGATTGCCCAAGCCGATTAATGTCCACAATGCCGCACATATTATCTAATTGAAAATTTCTGGCAATATCGGCGGCCTCCCACACTGACCCTTCGACAGATTCTCCATCGCCTAATATCACATAGGTTCGAGCTGAAGACTTGTCCAGGTATTTATTATTTAAGGCAATGCCGACACCCACCGACAGACCTTGCCCAAGAGATCCGGTGGCCATATCCACAAACGACAGGCGAGGAGTGGGATGGCCTTCGAGATCAGATTCGAGCGTCCGGAGTTCGAGTAATTGTTTGGGGTCGAATAACCCGGCTTCCGCCCAGGCGGCATAGAGCAACGGGGCGGCATGACCCTTGGATAACACAAATCGATCGTTGTCCGGGTTACGAGGATTTTTGGGATCAAATCGCATGACCGAGAAAAATAAGGTGGCCACAATATCCGCCGCGGAGCAGCAACTGGTCGGATGTCCGCTTCCTGCTTTGGTGGTGGCGCGAATGCTATGGATGCGAAGTTGATCGGCTTTTTGACGTAGGAGTTCAGGGAGCTGGGATGAAGGATGGGTGGTCACAAATGGCTCCTCACTCAAGGGTGTGATCGTGAGATTTTAAGACGGCGAGAACGGTAGCAGACCCCTATACCTCAGTCAATTCAGGCCTGTATGTTGATCGATGCTCAGTGTCCGATGTAGGGTATGCTGGCTTTACTGTTCTAAGAATATCCATCACATGTTCAATTGATTCTGGAGGCGAATGATCATGAATTGGAGTGATGCCACAACTCAGGTGACTGTCATCATGTGTTCTGTTTTCTTGATGGGAGCGATGATGGTGGGGTGTTCTGCTACACCCGAACCTCAATCGGATCCGTCAAAAAAGGACATTCAACAGGATTCCGATCGGTTTTTCAAAAAGATGGGCCAGGAAGAAGGGCAACAAGCTCCCACACGTTAAGAGAGCTTCTGGAGGTATAGGGTTTCTTTATGATCGTGACCATTTGTGGCTCTCCTGCTTACGCAAACGAAGCAAGTATGCCATTTATGACCTGAAGCCGTGTATGAAGGAGTGAGCAGGAAGTCTATTCGGATGAGCCGGCTTGCCGTATCAGTTGGGTTTTTTGGGGTATTTGATCAAGAATAGTCGATCGGACCTGGTATAGACCCGGCAAGCTTGCTCCC
>JBGSSO010000107.1:0-15810 GCA_041737015.1 Nitrospirales bacterium | reverse complement strand
TTTGCTCCTTTGATAACAGCTTCTGGCTCAAGAAATCTCATACGATGCGCTTACAATGGTGTCACGGTATGGTTTCAAGGGCTACCTTTGCTACCGGTTCGGCCACATCTGGGTCCTTAGCTGCCACATGGAAAAATAGTCCATCCTTGCGAGCCACCCAGAGATCCTGATGATTGCCGGAAACATTCCTCGTAAATGCGGCCACCCCAAAACCCGGCACATCCTTTGCGTTTTCGGAGGTATTCCGGGTGAAAAGAAAGATCCCACTTGAGGTGAGTATGACATCGAATGCGGCTTCACCGGAATCACCCCGCAGGGCATAACTACACATTCCTGTGCCAGATTCGGTCCCCACCAGCGGCAGGTTCAGGGTGGATGCCAGCACACTACCAGGCAAGAGGGTACAAACATCCATACCCTCAATGTTCCGATCGGGTAGTTCCTCAATAGACGTTGGCTCTCCTACCGCTGTTTTTGAGGCTTTGCCTGAAGCGCCGACTGCCGGCTGTTCCGGCTTGGAATCGCAACCAACATGTCCGATCAAAAGCAAGATAAGCAAAGATAGCCCCATGTACCCTTTAGGCAAACCTACCATGTAAATTCTCCTCTCCGCCGATTTCTCAAAATTAGCTCTCCAACATCAACACCAAGCCTTCGACCAAGAATCTCACCCGTAACAGAAAGGCACGGGATGATGTAGAGGACGAACCTTCAATCACAAACGCGGCGCCGAACAATATCCCAGGTTCACTAGAACCGCAAGCGTCCAAACAGCAGGCATGGGAAGGCTGGTTTCTCCGATGAACTCATGCTCATAACCAAGCTGAAATGGAGCAAAGATGCGATGGTACTGATTCCAGACGTTCTCTGAACATTTCTTAATCTTTATGTCAAAAAAGTTGGCTTTGAATTTGCTGTTATATCCAAAGGAGTGTTCAATGGGAGCGTTTTGAGGAAAAATGCCACACTGTTTCTTAGACTTCATGATGAGGAGTTTTCACTAACCAAGATCTGAGTGATTGAATTGGTTATGATGACTGATGAGTTTCCTTAACTGGTATTTTTGCTAAATTTATTCATTCAGAACTCGGTTACGGCATGACTCACAATCCCTACTTCATTCATCCGGCTGTGATCGTGGACAAGAAACAGGAGTCCACGGATATCGTGACCTTTCGCCTGCAACTCACCGACCCCGATCACCGGAAGTCATTCCGGTTTGAGGCGGGGCAGTTCAACATGCTCTATGTGTTTGGTGTAGGCGAGGTAGCCATCTCCATTGTCTCGGACCCTGGCGAGCCGGAATTTCTGGACCACACCATTCGTGTGGTGGGACGGATCACGCAGGTACTGGGAGCGATGCAGGTGGGTGAGAGTGTGGGCGTTCGTGGGCCGTTTGGAATTGGATGGCCCATGAAGGAAGCGCAAGGAAAGGACGTGCTTATCGTCACGGGCGGATTGGGTTGTGCCCCCGTGGTGGGAGCCATTGAATATATGTTCCGGAGGCGAGAGGAGTATGGCGCCATGACCATTCTCCACGGGGTCAAGACTCCCCACGACTTACTCTACCGGGAACGCTTCGATGCCTGGCGCCACCAACCCCGCACACAGGTACTATTGACCAGCGATGAACCCGGCAAGACCTGGCATAGCCATGTAGGCGTGGTCACCGAATTGTTTGACCAACTGCAGTTGGACCCTGACAATACGCTGGTCATGATGTGCGGACCGGAGATCATGATGCGGATTGCCTGTAATACCCTCACGCATCAAGGTCTGCGCCCTGACACCATGTATGTGTCGTTGGAGCGGCATATGGAATGCGGCATCGGACTCTGCGGGCATTGTCAGCTTGGGCCGTTTTTTGTCTGTAAGGACGGGCCGGTGATGCGATTAGACCGTGTGGTGCCGTATTTCGGAAAAGTGGGTGTGTAAACAAAGCATGAAAGAATGCTCTAAAAAATTCCCCTGTCCCCTTTTTTCAAAAGGGGAATTTTGAGTGAGGAATAGCCGGCAATTTCAATGAACGGAACAACTGCCCCAACTCAGAATCCTTCAACCAGGCTTCGCCCTCGGATTGCGGTGGTGAAGTTTGCCTCTTGTGACGGATGCCAGCTAAGCATTCTGAATATGGAGGATGATCTGCTGGCCCTGGGAGAAGCCTTCGACATCGCCTATTTCCCTGAAGCCTCCAGCAATATGCAGCCTGGCCCGTATGACATTACGTTCGTGGAAGGCTCCATTACCTGTCCGGAAGATCTTTCTCGAGTTCTCGATCTCCGGCAACAAACAACCACCTTGATCACCATCGGCGCCTGTGCCACTTCCGGCGGCATTCAGGCTCTTCGGAACTGGGGCGATGTGGAAGCCTTCAAGCAAACGGTGTATCCCAGCCCCGAATACATCCACAGCCTAAGCACATCGACTCCTATTTCCGAACACGTCAAGGTGGACTATGAATTGTGGGGATGCCCGATTGATAAGCAACAACTCCTTCGAGTCGTGACCGATTTGTTGAGAGGCGTGACACCAAGCATTCCCACACATAGCGTATGTCTGGACTGTAAACGCCAAAACCATGTCTGTGTCCTGGTCGCGAAGGGCATGCCCTGTCTTGGTCCTGTCACCCGTACCGGGTGCGGAGCCATATGCCCCGCTATGGGCCGGGAGTGCTATGGATGTTTTGGTCCCGCTGAGCATGATTCAGTCATTCCCGGAGTCCCCCCGAATACGGCCTCATTGGCCAATCAGTTTCATCACGAGCTGCAACTAATCCCCGTGGAAATGGTCCGTCGGTTTCGAGGAATCAACGGATCGGTTCAGCCGTTCCGGAAGGAAAGCGATGCCTGGAACTCCAGATAAATCCAGAACCATAAAAATAGACATGATGGCCAGGGTAGAAGGGGAAGGGGCCCTTCATATCACCGTCCAGAATGGTCAGGTCCAGGAGGTTCAACTGCGGATTTTTGAACCACCTCGATTTTTTGAAGCCTTCCTCCAAGGACGTCACGTCAACGAAGTGCCCGATATCGTGGCACGGATTTGCGGCATCTGCCCTGTGGCCTATCAAATGAGTGCGGTCCATGCCTTGGAAAAGATTTTCGGGGTGGAGATGCCACAACGCCTTCGAGATTTACGTCGACTCCTCTATTGCGGGGAATGGATCGAAAGTCATGTCTTACACATCTACATGCTCCAGGGTCCTGATTTTTTTGGATTCGCCAGTGGGCTTGAGATGGCTCGTTCGCATCCCGATCTTGTGAAGCGAGGGCTTCGAATGAAAAAGGCAGGCAATCACCTGTTGACGCTCTTAGGAGGACGATCGGTGCATCCCGTCTCGGTGAAGATTGGCGGATTTTCTCAAGTGCCAACCAGGAGTGCCCTCCATGCACTGAAAGACGAATTCCTTTGGGCCAGAGATGCCGCTGTGGAAACTCTCCAGTGGGTGAGCGGGTTTGAATTCACAGACCCTGAACAGGCCTATACCTTCCTCGCCCTTCGGGGGCCTGCTGAATATCCGATGAATGAAGGCGAAGTAGTGACCAATCAAGGACACCGCATGGACGCATCAGAGTTTGAACACCATTTCCATGAAGAACAGGTGCCCTATTCCAATGCCCTTCACTGCACGTTGAACGGACAGTCTTACCTCACAGGGCCATTAGCCCGACTCGCTCTCAACCAAGACCAGCTCTCGGTGTTGGCCAAAGACGTCTTACAGAGCACGGGATTCGTCCTTCCCTTCAATCAGGCGTCTATGGGTATCGTGGCACGCTCAGTAGAAGTGCTGTATGCCTTTGACGAAGCCCTTCGCCTCATGGACAATTATGAGCCGCCACATGAACCAGCGGTTCCGGTGACGCTCCGTGCCGGAATGGGTATGGCCGCCACCGAAGCCCCGCGAGGCCTGCTGTATCATCGCTACGAGGTCAATGCTGATGGAACCATTCGCCTAGCCAAAATCGTCCCACCGACCTCCCAAAATCAGCGGCGTATGGAGGACGATCTCCGAAAGCTGCTGCCAGACATTCTCCATCTAAACGACCAAGAGACGGCGATGAAATGCGAGCAACTGATTCGCAGCTATGATCCCTGCATCTCCTGCGCAACACATTTTTTAACACTGACAAGAGAAGACCTCCCTCCGACAATTCCATCATGACCATAAAGGATTGCGAAAAGAACGGTCTCAAGCGGCTATCTGGGGAAGAAAGCTGAGGGCTAACCCGCTCCGGGCATCGCGTTTTGCAGAAACAGCGCATCGAATTGATTGGCAAGCGGAACATGTCGACGACTCAATACGGTTCTTGCCTGCTCCATTAATTGAAGAAGATTCGCCTCACTGTGGCTGTTCATTTCAAAAAGTTTCTCGGATTCATGCACAACATCTTTCAGTTTTCTTAAGATTTGGGCAAAGGCAAATGGATCGATTCCCAAGCTACTTTCGGCAAGATCCACCTGTGCTAAGAAAGTCTTATCCGAGGCATTGGTGATGACTAACCCTACCAAAGTCACCGCGAACCCCACGCAATTGTAAAATTTCGCTGGTCCATCGGAATCCGGGAAGGGGCGAGGCTCATCACTTAATTGAACCGCCTTACAAATTTTTGATGGAAAATTCCAATCCGTGAGCATCCAACTCCCAACCAGCGCATGGGTGACTCCCAAAATCTCCCGCTCATGTGCAACGACATCAGAATGCAAGGTTTGATTAAGGGCCTCTGAGTGATAGAGGTCTGGATTCAGACGATCCAGAGCTAACATGCCGATATCCTGAATAAGTCCGGCTAAAAACAATTCTTCGGTATCTTTTTGCCCACAGATTTCTCCAATGGCACGACAGGCAGACGCAACCAAAAGACTCCGACGCCAGAAATGGTCTAAATCCAAACCCGTTGAACCTTCATTATGGAAATGGCGGACGAGGGTAAAGGATAACGCGGTGGCCAGGATTCCATTAAAGCCAATAAGAATAGCCGCTTTGTGTAATGTGGTGACCTGGCACTTATACGGAAAAAATGAAGAATTGGCCAATTGTAATATTTTCGCTGTGAGCGCGGAATCACTCGACAAAACCTGGACAATCTCTTCCACATCCGGAAATGGTGATTCCATTAATTGAATAAGCCGCTTCGCCACGGCTGGCGAACTGGGTAAATTGGGACATGCACGCAGTCGTTCTTTCAGTTCAACATGATCAGTCATACACAGTCTTCTCCTCCGAAACCCGTCGTGATTGCTTACATCGGTTGAATTGCTCCTGTTTATTGATATTTCGGAACGTTCGTGTGAGAAGTTAACCACCATTTTTAAAACGACAAACTTTTCGCCCCTTCACCTTCCGATGAACTCCTTAAGGGCACCTTCCACCTTGATCCTCAAAGGTTTGCCATGATTTTCATTCAGGATTTGGTGAGTGAATCAGGCCCATGCACCAGGCCTTAGGAAAACGACTCAACCGCCTAAACCAGGAAACCAGGAATCCTTCTAAGATGGCCCGGGAAACCTCATCCCAAGCCTATGCGCCGGAGGAAATCCCGAAAAGAATAATCCTTAGTGGAGGAAAATTGGGGGAAAACTGAAAGGCAGGCCTTACGGAAGGGTCGCCAAATGGTGGCCGGTCAGCCCGAAATAGGCTTCATCGACTGTCCCAACGGGGGAGACATGCATCAGAAACGGCGTACGCCAGTCTCCATCCCGTACATCATACTCGCTGGGAACCAATACACGCTGGAAGTGGTTTTCGTAGGCAGCTAAAATCTTGAGTTGAAGTCCCCCCACGGCTCCGATATATCCCCTTTCCGTGATGGTTCCAGTTAGGGCCCGACCTTCAAGGAGATGATCTCCCTTGATCATAGACACCACACTCAATCCCACCATGGCCGAAAGGCTCTCCCCATACACCGTCAGACCGGAATAGGGAAACTTCAAGAGGACAGTCCAGGATTCAGACGGAAGATTGGCAGCAGCAAGCGCCCGAGTAATGGCTGCGTGAATCGACTGACGGGCAAATAAGGAAAATTGGCCTGGTTCGGTATGAAATTGGATTTGAAGACCATTGCGATCCTGGCGTTCATAGGCATCAATCACCACTTGGCTCACCATACCCACCGGCCTGAATTGTTCGTTGAGAGATGTCCCCAGGATGGGAATAATTAAATGAGGAATCTGGTTAACAGACGGACTAGCCCCCAGGCCGCTGGCAAATGCCACACTCATGGTCAACACCAAACCAAGTAGTATGGAAATCCTCTTCCTGCCAACCCGATAATTCATTCAAAAATATCCTTCATTTACAAGAGGAATATTCCTCTTTTTCTTCATTATAGCGGACAACCAGTTTTTTGTCGCCTGTCAGCTTCCGAGCGCCACGGAGGGTCAAACTTTCATCCGGCCCCCCTGTGATTCCTTACCAGACACCCACGGATATTGGCTCAGAATGAGCCATTGCGAACAAATTTTAAAAACTCAGAATCCCAAGCTTTAGACATAAATGCTTCTGGAATATGGTCTGAACATGCGGTAGGGCTCGATAGGACATGGGGGCGAGGCTCCACCCCTAGGATTGACCAAGGCGCCGGATCGGCATATTCGCCGCATACACCCAAGTAGGCTGCGCATTCGACCACAAAGAAACGTAACAATTGGAGGGAGAAAGATGTGCACCTGCTAGCTAGATCGCCCTTACTGGCAGGGGCTGGGACACCAGAAGACCAGATAGATAAAAACCAAAACTCCTATCGCGACGGCACCAATAAGATACCAGGTTTTATTCATGCGAGATCAGTAAAGGATTGTTTATCCAGATTTGCCCTATGCACGGGGTCATTCACGCACGAACAAGATTGAAGACTCAGTGTGATGCACCACGGAATGAGAGACGCTCCCCAAAAGAAAGCGACTCACGCCGGATCGGCTATGCGTTCGCATCAGGATGACATCAGCCGCATGCTTGGTCGCTTCTTCAATGATCGTGTGTGAGGGCGCCCCAACGACGACGACCCCCTTAGCCTCATGTCCCATTTGATTCAAATCCGCGCTGAGACCGTTCGTAAATTTCTCCCCATAGGCGATCATCTCTTTTCGAAATTCTGGAGAAATCATCGCCCCCACTGGCCAGACCGGTTCTGAAAATGGAATTACATGCAGAACAATCACAGAGATTGGTTCCCGAAAGGGCTTCTTTTTCATGAATCGCACGACCACTTCGGCGTCTTCCTGGCTTTCAACGGGGATTAACACCTGTTGGATCTTGCGAATGGGTTTCTTGACAATCAGAGTCGAACACGCCGCGTGGGTCATGACACGATGGGAGACACTCCCGAACACCTGCTCTCGTATCTGACCGATTCCCCTGGCGCCCAGCACCACCAGGTCAACGTTCTGCTCTTCCGCCAGGGCAAGAATAACCTCGGCGGGCTTACCAGTTTCAAGTCGTTTCATGACCGACCCCGGATGAAGAGGCAAGAGGGACACCGCTTGATCGATGGCGCGTTCGCCTTCTTCCCTCATCGCTTTGTCCACCGCCATCCCCAAATCTTTCGCAACACCCGCGCCCATGGCCGGATAGGGAATTCCAGGCACATTCACCACATACAAGACCATCAAGCTCTCCGCCGGGCTGAGGGCTTCAAACGCTCGTGTGGCATCTACTGATTGAGTCGATCCGTCAACGGCTAAAAGGTATTTCATACATAGTCTCCCGGGTGTGACACATTCTTTGTGCCGTGTGTATTGATGTCAATATACTCTTCGTGCTTTTTCCAATTACCGACTCCGGCGTGCGCACGATTTTCTTTTTTTCTATCTGACTTCTTTGACCATATCGATAGCGCCGCAGGGACATTCCTCCGCACACACCCCGCAGCCTTTGCAATAGTCATAATTCACTTCGTATCGTTGACCGGGTCCCAATTTGATAATGGCGTTGTCCGGACACACGCCATAACAGGTATCGCACTCAAAGCAATTCCCGCAAGAGAGACATCGCCGGGATTCGAGCAATGCCGTGTCCTTATCCAATCCACCCACCACCTCTTCAAAACCGGCCCGACGCCTGGCCAGATCCAGGTAGGGCTGCTGACTCTTGTCCGCATCGGTGTAATACCAGGTATTGAGACGATCATAAGTCGCAACGGCATTAGGCGATGATTTCCTATACTCACCTCCGCGAAGATAGGCATCGATATGCCTGGCTGCTTTTTTCCCATGGCCGGTGGCCACCGTCACCGTGCGCTCTGCAGGAACCATATCCCCCCCGGCAAACACCCCCGTACGCCCGGTCATCATGGAGGCATCAACTTGGATCACACCATCGGACGAAATATCCACTCCCGGCACATCCTTTAAAAACCCGGTATCCACTTCCTGCCCCACTGCCAGAATAACCGTGTCGGCTTCCAACGTTTCCAACCGGCCGGTGGGTTGGGGACGTCCCTGTTCATCCAGCGCCATTTCCTCAACGGTCAACGTCGTATTATCCACCTGTCTGATTGTCTTCAGCCATCGTGTCAGCACTCCCTCCTCCAACGCTTCTTCCACTTCAAAATCATGGGCGGGCATGTGTCCGCGATCACGCCGATAAATCAGGATCGTTTCCTCGGCACCCAGGCGTTTAGCCGTTCGCGCGGCATCAATAGCCGTATCACCTCCACCATAGACGACTACCCGCCGCCCGATCTTGGGAACAGCCTGACCATCCATTCCCTTAAGAAATCCCAGGGCATCGATCATCCGACCGGCATCCCGGCCAGGAATATCAACCCGTTTACTCAGATGAGCGCCAATGGCCAGAAACACGGCATCGAATCGGCCTTCCTGGATAGTCGCTTCTAAATTCTCGACTTTTTGATTCAGATGGATCGAGACGCCCATGGCGACAATTCTTGCAATTTCGGCGTCCAAGACATTCCGTGGCAGACGGTATTGTGGAATTCCGAACCGCATCATGCCCCCCGGTTTCGGCCCCGCTTCAATCATCGTCACCGCATGCCCCAGACGGGCGAGATGATAGGCAGCAGAAAGCCCGCTCGGTCCCGCACCGACTACCAGGACCCGCTTTCCGCTGGGCACGCCCGCCTCCACCTGCCAACCCTGCTCAATCGCATAATCGCCTAAAAACCGCTCAACGGCATGAATGCTCACAGGCTCATCGAGTTGGCCCCGATTACAGGCCGTTTCACAGGGGTGATAACAAACGCGACCATGAATCGCCGGAAAGGGATTCTCTTCCATAATTTTCCGCCAGGCCTGTTCATATTTCCCTTCCTCCGCCTCATACAACCAGCCTTGAATATTTTCGCCAGCCGGGCAGGCCTGATTGCAGGGTGGAAGGTGATCAACATAAATCGGCCGCATCGTCCGCCAGGTGCCCGTATGATTGGCCAGGCTTGAGGCGGGGTTCAATGTAATGGCAAACGGCTTGTGTTCCATCATCATGCCTTTACAGGAAGTAGCTGATACCGATGAATATTCGCATCCGCCATCGCCTGAATCGCTGCAAGAGCGCGCTCATCTCGTGGATGAAAGAGATGTTTAAACCGACCTTGAAGTTCGAGGTATTGCTCCACAGGAACTTTCTTGCGGATGGACGTTCGATCGGTTACTTCGCCCCCTTCCGCTTCAAACAACGGAAAGAGGCCGCTTTCCACTGCCAGGCGAGCGACCTTGATCGTATGCGCAGGGTCGGATTTCCAGCCAAGCGGGCAGGGCACATGGATATGAATATACCGTGCGCCCCTGATGCTCATGGCCTTCGTCACTTTGGCTTCCAGATCATGGAGATCGGCCACGGAAGCTGTGGCCACATAGGGAATACCGTGCGCCATCGCAATTCGCGGAAGATTTTTTCCAATGCCCATGGGATTTCCGGGGTCTGTTCCCACGGCCTGCGTGGTATTGGTCCAGGCTCGTGGCGGGGTGGACCCCGAACGCTGAACGCCCGTGTTCATGTAGGCCTCATTGTCATAACAGACATACAGCACATCGTCATTGCGTTCGAACATTCCGGACAAACACCCGAACCCGATATCAACCGTCGCGCCATCTCCGCCCTGCGCGATGACTCGGATATCCGTCCTGCCTTTGGCGCGCAGGGCTGCCGCCACGCCGCTCGCCACCGCCGGTGCATTCCCGAACAACGAATGCAGCCAGGGAATCTGCCAGGCACTTTCCGGATAGGGACTGGAGAAGACTTCCAAACAGCCGGTGGCATTCACCGCAACCATTTGCTGGTGCGTGGCACGCATCACCGCATCAAGCGCATAGCGGGCGCCCAGCGCTTCGCCACAACCCTGGCAGGCGCGATGACCTGAATTGAGCGAATTGGTCCGATCCATCCCGGCCTGCACCGTGCGATCGGATTCATTCAGTAACCGGTTGCCAACCGTGAACGTCCCGGTCTGATAAAATTTCACCCGTTGATAGGACATACCGGCCTCACTACTAAGGATTAAATGGGCGATGCGCCAGGAGCACCGATTTCTCGGAGAATATTTTCCGCGGTGGGTCCCGAACGCCGCCGCGCCTGTTGTCTGGTTAATTCACGATTGATGGCGTCCCAATTCAGATCGAGGAAATGAGGTTCCTCCAAGCCTTCCAGGCATGCTTGCTTCACCGTATCAATGACCGAGGCTTTAGGAATTGGGCGACCTCCAAGTCCGGCGATCACCGTATCCACGATGATCGGTAACCCCTGAAGCGCCATCTTCACGTCGCTGGACACGATGCCACCCTTTCCTACCGCCAGGTCCTTTTCCATAACAATAATCCGCTTGGCCTCTTTGACGACGTGACGGAGCGCATGAGAGGGAAAGGGACGAAATGCGCATAAGGCGATTGACCCGACCGGCCATCCTTCTTTCCGCAAATCATCCACCGCGTCTTTAATCGTCCCGTTCACCGATCCTAGTGCCAGCAAAATGGTTTCAGCCTCATCCGTGTGATAGCCCTTCAACAGCCCCCCAGACCGACGCTGAAAGATGTCCTGAAAAGCCTGAGAGAGTCGTGGGATCGCCTCTAACGCTCGCAGATGCTTGTCATGCGCGAGGTAACGCACCTCGGCAAAGGCTTCCGGCCCGACCATCGCGCCAATGGACACAGGGTCCTGCGGGTCTAACACTTGAACGGGTTCAAACGCCGGCAGGTACGCATCCACCTGCTCTTGCGTGGGAAGATCCACCACCTCATAGGCATGGGTGAGAATATAGCCATCCATGCACACCATCACCGGGCAACTGAGTTCCTCAGCCAGGCAAAAGGCTTGAATGTGAAGATCGACGGCTTCTTGATTATCTTCCGCAAACAATTGAATCCACCCGGCATCTCGCATGGACATGCTGTCCGAATGATCGTTCCAGATATTGATCGGCGCGCCGATAGCGCGATTGGCAATGGTCATGACAATAGGAAGACCCAGGCCGGCCGCGTTATGAACCGCTTCGGCCATGAATAAGAGCCCCTGGCTCGTCGTCGCGGTATAGGTTCGCGCGCCCATCGCCGAGGCCCCGATCAGCACACTTAACGCGCCAAACTCCGATTCGACATTCAGGAATTGGCAATTGCCGACTTCTCCGGCTTTGACCTTCCGTGAAAGCGTTTCAACAATATGGGTTTGGGGAGAAATCGGATAACAGGCCATCACTTCAGGCCGACAGAGGGCGACGGCATGAGCCACGGCTTGAGATCCTTCAATGTGTTGTTTCATGGTCTTCTGCTGATTCCTCGATTGAATTAGACCTTGGCCAGATTGGCCGCAACATAGGTATACACCTCTGCCGCCACCGCCGCGTTCAATTCTCCAATCGTTCCAGGAAACTTCTCGGTGATCGCCTGATTCACGGAGGCTTGGGTGACTTTCCCGGTCAGGGCCGCATAGCCGGCAACCATCCCAATATTGGCAAACGGGCGCCCAAGATGCTTCATGGCCAGATCGGATGCCGGGAGCGTATGCATCTGCACCGCGGGATGTTGGGCGCCAAAGTCAGTAAGATGAAGTGCTTCCACATTTCGGGTGGAATTAATGAGAACGAAGGCTGACTCAGCCAATCCGGAAAAGACATCCACCTGATGTAGCAGGGTTGAGTCCTGGATGAGTAAGACATCCGGATGATAGACCGGCTCCCGACTACGAATCGGATGGGAATCGATCCGGCAGAATGCCGTGACCGGCGCACCGGTCCGTTCAGAGCCAAAACTGGGAAAGGCTTGCGCTTCCTTCCCATCCCGGAATGCCGCTAACGCAAGCAGCTCGGCAGCGGTCACCACCCCTTGCCCTCCTCTGCCATGAATTCGAATTTGGATCATTGGCCCCTCATCAATTCACCTGAATCAGTCCATGTCGTTACCACTTACTCATAATGTGTTTGGCAAGAGATATGCCTTATCTCGTGAGAGCTTGAAATGATAGATTCAACTAGCAAAACCTCAGCAATCTTGATCATGCCCGGACCAACGAGGCGGACCATTGGGGAAAAGAGGTACAGTCAAAATCATTGGTCATGTAGAAAAATGCCCCAGTCGATTCCTTAATTAAAATCGGCTCCTGAAAGCAGCAAGACAGATGTCCACAGGAAGGGGATCAATAGGTTATTGAAAAAATAAGGAGACTCCAGTTGTCATTTTCACCATCCTTCTCAAAAAATCTTTGCCGGATTGCACTCGTGCTCTGGATAGTCAGCGCCAGCGTGCTGGGCTGGTTGTTTGTCAAAGGGGAGACCACCCCTTCCGCCGATGGCCGAACGGCCGTGCTCCTGGCTCCAGCAGAACGCGACTTTATTCTGACGGAAATGCGGCAACTCTTACGGGCTGTGCATGGAGTCGTGACGGGAGTGAGTGATACGGATCAGACCCAAGGACATGCTCGGGCTGCAGCGGCCGCCCGCTCGGCCGGAATGAAAATGGCCGTCGATGACAATCCCACGCTCATGCTCAAACTTCCTCTGCCCATGAAACAGCTCGGCATGTCCGTACATCGGGATTTTGACGAACTGGCGGATGCGATCAACGCCGGCATGACATCACAGGACATCCTTCAACGGCTGTCGACTATCACAACCAGATGCCTGGCATGCCACGAGATGTATCAAATTAAAGAGGGATAGAAGGTAAAAGCGAGCCTACAGAATTTTTAGTTCTGACCTTATGGCTTGACGATGCGTAGCGGAAATCTATCCTGTGGAGTTGGCAAAAAAGCGTTATGAGAAAAACGGATCGCACTCGTGCCCTCAACTTTCGTGTCCACGTAATGTTCGGTGTTGCCGAGTTTCGCCCCGGCAGGCGAGGCCCTTTTGGTTTGGCAAAAGGGCCCAAAACCATTGACGCCCCGTCTGGCCTAATTTTGGAGGGGACGGACGCCAGTCTCAGGAGGGCGGGCCAACTCGCTCCGCTCAAACAAGGCCCGCCAGCTGATAAGAGCGTCCCTCCCTTGGGCCAGCCGGCAGGCGTCGGACCATGTGACCCTGAACCCTTCAGTGACTCACATGAAAGAGTGGGATCCATATATTCTGTATGATCAGGGAAAGGACTCACGGCCTGAGAGACCATGTCATCCTGAGTGGAACGAAGGATCTGGCTAAGGCGTGAGATCGTCAATCTGAGCAAAGATCCTTCGCCATGGTCTCAGGATGACCACGACTAATCTGGTCACAAATTGTTCGTCCCATTTGTAATTGATGAAATTAAAGTTATGACGCCACATAGACTCACCAACGCTCCAAACACTTCTGAAGACACATTCCAGCAAGATGACCAACGAATCCAACAATAGCGCGGAGACCCCTTCCCCATCGCCAAGCGACACGGCCTGGCATACTCTTTCTATCTCGGATGTCAGTCAACGTCTGGAAGTCGATCCTCAGACCGGGCTGAATAGCCAGGACGCCAGCCGCCGGTTGCAGCAGCACGGCCAAAACACCATTCCCGAACATCGCCAGCGCAGTCTCACGCGAATCTTCGTTGATCAATTCACCGATTTTATGATCCTGGTGCTTATTGGGGCCGCCATCGTCTCGGGCCTGTTGGGCGAACGTCTGGATGCCCTGGCGATTGTCATCATCGTGGTGCTCAACGGCATCATCGGGTTTGTGCAGGAATATCGGGCGGACCGCGCCATGCAGGCCATCAAGAAGCTGGCCACACCGACCACGCACGTGAGGCGTGAGCAGCAAATCGTCTCGCTCTCCACGCTCGATGTAGTACCGGGGGACATCGTCCTGCTGGAAGCCGGAGACCTCATCCCTGCCGATCTTCGATTGGTCGAAGCAGTTCAACTTAAAGTGGATGAATCGGCGCTCACGGGCGAAAGCGTCCCGGTAGACAAACAGACCGATCCGCTGGAGGACTCGAAGCTTTCGCTAGGAGATCGGCGAAATATGGCCTATAAAGGCACGCTCCTGACATACGGCCGCGGCATAGGGATCGTCATTGGCACAGGCCTACACACAGAGTTAGGACAGATCGCCTCACTCCTGCATAAAGACGAGGACATCAAAACGCCCTTGCAACAACGGCTGGCGGTGTTTGGGCGACGCCTCGCGCTGGCCGTCCTGGCGATCTGTGTCGTATTGTTTGCCGTGGGGGTCTGGCGGGGTGAGCCGCCGGTGCTTATGTTCCTGACCGCCGTGAGTCTGGCTGTGGCCGCGATTCCCGAAGCCCTTCCAGCCGTCGTGACGATTTCGCTAGCCTTGGGCGCGCGGAAAATGGCGCGAAAGCAGGCGTTGATCCGGCGACTGCCCGCCGTGGAAACCTTAGGCTCCGTCACCTATATATGTTCTGACAAAACGGGCACGCTTACACAAAACTCCATGCGGGTGGAGCAGATGTCTGTGGCCGGGGACATGCTGGGCCCGTCTGCAAGCGAACAGCTCGCCAATGAAGCCAACCTCCACAATCCCATCCATCTATTTTTTCTGGCATTGGCGCTCAACAACGATGCAAAGGCCCAGACCGAAGGCCAGACCTTGGGCGATCCCACGGAAGTGGCGTTGTATCTAGCGGCCAGCGAGGCCGGGTACGACAAAGACACATTAGAGGCCACGAATCCCCGCATTGAAGAAATCCCTTTTGACTCAGATCGCCAATGCATGACGACGCTACATCGCATGCAGGAGGGCATCATATCTTTTACAAAAGGATCGCCAGAAAAACTTCTTCCGCTTTGTGAATCCATGCTCACACAGACCGGCCCTGTGTCACTAGATACCGACCGTCTTGTAGAGCAGGTAGAACAGATGGCTAATGAAGGCTTGCGGGTCTTAGCCGTGGCATATCGACAATGGAACCAAGCTCCCACGGAAATGGCTACCGCGGTCATTGAACACGAACTCACCTTTCTCGGGTTTGCCGGCATGATCGACCCGCCACGGGAAGAAGCCGCGCAGGCGGTCGCCCTCTGCCGAACGGCCGGCATCAAACCCGTTATGATCACCGGCGATCATCCAGGCACCGCCAAGGCCATCGCCTCACGCGTCGGCATCATCAACAAAGAAACCACCGTGCTGACCGGCCAGGAGTTGGAACACTGTTCCCCGGAAGAGTTTGCGGAACTGGTGGAGCATACTCGCGTCTATGCCCGCATCACTCCCGCGCAAAAAATTGCCATCGTCAAAGCCCTGCAAACCCGAGGAGAGTTTGTCGCGATGACCGGCGACGGGGTGAATGACGCCCCCGCGTTGAACCAGGCCAACATCGGGATCGCGATGGGGAAAACCGGCACAGACGTAGCCCGGGAAGCCTCTGACATGATTCTGCTGGATGATAACTTTGCGACGATCGTCACCGCCGTCCGGGATGGACGCCGGATCTATGACAACA
>JBGSSO010000387.1:0-5044 GCA_041737015.1 Nitrospirales bacterium | reverse complement strand
GAATCAAAAACAGCTATAGCACCATCAAGCACTCGAAGCGACCGCTCTACCTCAATCGTGAAATCAACATGACCAGGAGTATCGATAATGTTGATCCGATTCTCCTTCCAGAAACAGGTTGTGGCGGCAGAAGTAATCGTAATCCCTCTCTCCCGCTCCTGTTCCATCCAATCCATCGTCGCCGCACCTTCATGGACCTCACCAATTTTATGCGAGACTCCTGTATAGTAGAGGACACGCTCCGTGGTCGTAGTCTTCCCGGCATCAATATGGGCCATAATCCCAATATTCCGAGTTCGACTTAAAATAAAATCAGCAGACACAAATTCCTCACACAACAATGCCAACAAGGACCCCATTCATTAACAATAAACAGAGAATAAAACCCTCTCCATTTATTAAATGACAAGACCCCTGCAGCACCAAAACCAATAAGCTACCACCGGTAATGAGCGAAAGCTCTATTGGCTTCAGCCATCCGGTGCGTCTCATCCCGCTTCTTAACCGCCGAACCGTTATTATTAGCAGCATCCATAAGTTCCGCCGCTAACTTCTCCCTCATACTCTTACCACTTCGAGCCAAAGCACTTTGCTTAATCCACCTCAACGCCAAAGCCACCTGCCGCACTGGACGGATTTCCACAGGCACCTGGTAAGACGCGCCACCAACGCGCCTCGACTTTACCTCCACCATTGGCTTGACGTTTCCCAGTGCAGCATGGAAAACCTTAAGCGGCTCATCCCCAGTCTTATCCCTGACAATATCAAAGGCCCCATAACAAACTCTTTCAGCCGTACTCTTCTTTCCGTCCTGCAGGAGAATATTCAAAAATCTCCCAACAACCTGATCCTTATACCTGGCATCCTGAACTACTTTTTGACGAAGAACGAGTGGCCTACGTGGCATTTTTTCCCCTAAAGAAATTAACGAGTTTTAAATTAAATCAGCGAAGGTAAAAGCGCGAAACCTTTTACTTGGGGCGCTTTGCACCATACTTTGACCGCCCCTGCTTCCTGTTAGCAACACCAACGGCATCCAATGCCCCACGAATCATATGATACCTGACACCAGGAAGATCCTTTACCCTACCACCCCTTACCAAAACAATAGAATGCTCCTGAAGGTTATGACCCATACCTGGTATATATGCAGTTACCTCAAGGCCCGTCGTCAATCGCACCCTTGCCACCTTCCTTAAGGCCGAGTTTGGCTTCTTAGGGGTCGTAGTATATACACGAAGACACACACCTCTTCGCTGAGGGCATTGATTTAAAGCCGAACTTTTACTTTTTGCTTTAATTGCCTTACGGCCGACTCGTATTAGCTGGTTAACTGTAGGCATATTATTTCCAATTACATTTTCTTTTTAATAAATTTAAAAAACAAAATCCATTGAGGCGAACCTGATGATCTTATAGATTCATTTCCATTATGTCAAGATGGATTTTCATTTTAAAAGTAGCATCTCATATTATTTTTCACTTGACGAATGAACCTTACTTAAACTTGACTGATCATCGGAAGACAGAACTACCCCTTCCTCTGTTCGCTTTGGAACAAAAGTTTCGCGATACTCCCCCCAACCTGTCCCAGCCGGAATCAACCTGCCAACAATCACATTTTCTTTTAATCCACGTAAATCATCCGTACGTCCATTAATAGCAGCCTCCGTAAGAACTCGGGTTGTTTCCTGGAAGGAGGCCCCAGAAATAAAGCTGTCAGTGCTCAAAGAGGCCTTTGTGATTCCCAATAAGACAGGCTTACCTAACGCCGGCTGTCCCCCCTCGGAAATGACTCTCTCATTCTCATCATCAAAAACAGATTTATTGACCTGAGTGCCAGGCAAGAAGGAACTATCGCCAGCATCTTCGATTCTCACCTTTTTCAGCATTTGCCGGGTGATTACCTCAATGTGCTTATCATTAATCACGACTCCCTGAAGGCGATAAACCTCTTGCACCTCATCAACCAAATACTTCTGCAACTCTCTTGGTCCTAAGACGCTTAGAATATCATGCGGATTCGCAGACCCATCCATTAATGGCTCACCGGCTCTTACCCAATCCCCTTCATGAACATTTACGTGTCGGCCTCGCGGGATAAAATATTCTTTCACATCACCAATCTTGTTATCCACGACGACCTTACGTAAACCTTTCACAAACCCGCCAAAGGACACCTCCCCATCAATTTCGGTGACAACCGCATGCTCCTTAGGTTTTCTCGCCTCAAACAATTCGGCCACTCGAGGCAACCCTCCGGTAATATCTTTTGTTTTAGTGGTTTCTCTTGGAATTTTTGCCAACACATCACCAGGATATACAGTCGATCCTTTTTCCACAAAAATATGAGCTCCCACCGGCAGGAGGTATCGCGCTGGCGATCCAGAAGAAAGCTTTGCGGTTTTTCCTGATTCGTCCTTAACAGATAACCGTGGACGCAAATTGGTCCCTGCTTGCTCAATGACCACACGGCGCGATAAACCGGTGACTTCATCCACCTCTTCTTTCATGGTGACTCCTTCGGCAATATCACCGAAAGCCACCTTCCCCCCTACTTCAGTCAAGATGGTGAGTGAATACGGATCCCACTCCACAAACTTCTGCCCAACTTCGACCTTTCCTCCATCTGGGACTTTTATCTTTCCTCCATACACCACCGGATATTTTTCCCGTTCACGGCCAGTCTCATCAATGACCGCAACCTTTCCATTGCGTACCATGACGACCCAATCCCCTTGTCGAGTCTTTACTGCCATGCTGGGATTATAAAAATCCGCATTTTTCTTTGCGTCAAAACTTAAAAACTTAATCGTCCCATCATGCTTGGATGCCAGAACGGTTTGCTCCACAACCTTACTGGCCGTGCCTCCAATATGGAACGTCCGCATTGTCAACTGAGTCCCTGGCTCTCCGATGGACTGAGCCGCGATGACCCCAACAGGCTCACCCTTTTCTACAAGCCGGCCGCGTGCCAAATCTCTACCGTAGCATTTGGCACACACCCCCCATCGAGATTGGCAGGTGAGAACGGAGCGAATTTTCACGTGATCTATTCCCGCCTCAACAATTGTCTTACACAGTTCTTCCTCTAACTCTTCATGAGCTTTAACAATGACTTCCTGCGTGACGGGATCGAGCACGTCCTCTGCTGTTAACCGACCAAGAATGCGTTCATCAAGGGGTTGAATCACTTCCCCGCCCTCTACTAACGCTGAGACTATAATACCGTCTGTCGTGAAGCAATCAGGCTCACTGATGATCACATCCTGGGCCGCATCGACAAGGCGCCTAGTGAGGTATCCGGAATTTGCTGTTTTGAGTGCTGTATCGGCTAACCCCTTCCTGGCTCCATGGGTCGAAATAAAATACTGCAAAACAGTGAGACCCTCTCGGAAATTAGCGGTAATTGGAGTTTCAATGATTTCTCCTGAAGGCTTGGCCATAAGACCGCGCATTCCTCCCAATTGCCGAATCTGCTGCGAGCTTCCCCTGGCGCCTGAATCCGCCATCATAAAGATAGGATTAAGACCTTCTGCGGCACCACGTCCGCCTCCCTCTTTAATTTCCTTCATCATTTCAATGGCAACTTCCTCTCCGACATGGGCCCAAATATCGATAACCTTGTTGTATCGCTCCCCATTAGTAATCAAACCTTCACTGTATTGCTCCTGAACTTGGGAAACATCTCCCTTAGCTCGGGTGATCAATTCCCCCTTACGAGAAGGAATATGCATATTGTCGATACAAATGGAAACACCGGCTTTAGTGGCATAGGAGAAACCTAAATCCTTTAATTGATCAAGCATGACGACCACGTCATGCAGGCCCGCTTGACGATACACACGATCAACCAATTTCGTGAGCTCTTTTTTCGTCATAAGCTGATTCACATGAGAAAAAGGCATACTGGCTGGCAGGACCTCAGAAAGAATCACTCGTCCAACCGTCGTATCGATCATATCTCCATCAATTCGTACTTTTACTCTAGCCTGCTCTTCCACTTCCTGAGAATCATAAGCAATCCGAACTTCATCTGTAGACGAGAAGATTTTCCCCTCTCCCTTGGCACCCTCCCGATCCTTAGTCAACCAATAACACCCTAACACCATATCCTGAGAGGGAATGGATAAGGGCCGGCCGTTGGCAGGTGAAAGCACATTGTTTGCCGCCATCATTAATACCCGGCACTCAATTTGAGCCTCCACCGAAAGCGGAACGTGGACAGCCATTTGATCCCCATCAAAGTCAGCATTAAAGGCTGCACAGACTAACGGATGAAGACGAATTGCCTTCCCTTCTACCAAAATGGGATCAAATGCTTGAATTCCTAGACGATGAAGAGTTGGAGCACGGTTCAACATAACCGGATGCTCCCGAATGACCTCATCAAGGACATCCCAGACTTCGGGACGCTCCTTTTCGACCAAACGTTTGGCGCTTTTGATCGTGGTTGCCGCACCACGCTCTTCCAATTTATGGAAGATGAACGGCTTAAATAATTCCAAAGCCATTTTTTTAGGCAATCCACATTGGTTAAGCCGCAATTCAGGACCAACCACAATTACCGAACGCCCAGAGTAATCGACTCGTTTTCCCAAGAGATTCTGCCTAAATCGACCCTGTTTGCCTTTAAGCATATCGCTCAAAGACTTCAAAGGACGCTTATTGGCACCACGAATGACCCGACCCCGACGCCCGTTATCGAATAACGCGTCGACCGCCTCCTGAAGCATACGCATCTCATTACGGATAATGACACCGGGAGCTTTCAATTCCACTAATCGCTTAAGACGGTTATTGCGGTTTATCACCCGCCGGTAGAGGTCATTAAGATCCGACGTGGCGAACCGCCCTCCATCCAAAGGCACCAGAGGGCGAAGCTCAGGTGGCAACACCGGAATGGCATCCATAATCATCCATTCCGGATTATTTCCTGACTTATGGAATGCCTCAATGACCTTCAATCGTTTCGTAAGTTTTTTCCCTACGGCTGCGGAGGTCGTACTTTTAATCTTGACATGCCGCTCATCCCATAAGGCAT
>JBGSSO010000386.1:0-5359 GCA_041737015.1 Nitrospirales bacterium | reverse complement strand
ATCCAAAGGGGGGGCATGAACGACGATGGCATGGGAGATCAGAAGCTCGAGAAACGGAGTAAGGTCAACTGCTGTGTATTTCTCGGACAGCTCAACACCAACTCGTCGGTATTCGTCCAGAATTTCAGCAGAGACGACAATTTCAACATGGCCAACTCTCCAAGATTTCAGAATATCAAAAGGCGGTCCAGCGAAAAACACACCAGAAATAAAGACATTGGTGTCAAGGACGAGCCTCATGAAGCGGTTCTGACTTTGGCAATGGCCTTCCCAATGTCCGAACGCTTCAACCTGGCGTCCCTCGCCTGCCGCCTGGCCTTATCGATAAGCGAATCAAATTCATTCAAGACGGGCTTTTTGATGCTTTTCAGAATGACCGCGTCGTCTTGCCCCACTACCACAAATTGATCTCCTTCTTTTAAACCCAGTTGCTTTCGTATCTCTTCCGGAATGACGACTTGGCCCTTGGAGGAAAGTTTGGTTGTGGCTATAGATGCCATGTTAGCCTCCTTTTCTTTAAACTTACTAGTAAGATTATAACCAATAGATCAGATACTTCAAGAGGTTTTCTTAAACACAACAATTTCCTTGGTTGCCTTAGGACAACGACCCGTGCATGCAAAACAGGAGAGCAGATGGTGGAGAGGGCCCATCTCATTCATTCAATGATGTTTGAGAATTTCTCAGGAACCTACCAGGAAAGAGATTTTCCTTTGCGGTCAAGGACTTCTTGAAGTTTCAGGCGGGAAATAGCCCCTTCACGAAGGATACGGGCCTCTGGCACAACCTGGAGTACAGTAGAGGGTTGGCCTCCCGGCGAAAGGCCGCCATCGACAATCAAATCAACCACTGACCCTAATTGTTGATTCACATCTTCAGCCGATAGCGCCGGCGACTGCCCGCTTCGATTGGCACTGGTGCCGGTGATTGGGCCGGTGTGCTTTAAGAGTTCGCAGACTCGTGGATCATTCGGCTGTCGAATGCCAATGGTCCCCTGACCTCCGGTTAAGGTAGGCGACAAAGTTGAACGAGCCTGTAGAATCAACGTGAGCAAACCCGGCCAGAACTCTTTTATGAGTGTTCGAGCGACATCGGGAATCACTTCTGTCAGCCAGTCCAGTTGCGATGGGTCACCCACTAACACCGGAAAGGGTTTGTGGTTTCTTTCCCCTTTGATGTGGATCAGACGCTCTAATGCCATTTCATTGAAGGGACTGACCGCGAGCGCGTAAAAGCTATCGGTCGGCACAGCGACGACTCCGCCATCCTGAAGACAGAGTGCAACACGATGAATCTGTTGAGGCGATAGAAGGGAATTGAGTTGGAGAACGGTGGCCACGACAGAGGGCACTTGAATTAGGATGGAACCTGCAGCACGCGGTGGCCGATGTCTGAACGGAAATACCGGCCTTCAAACTGAATCGAGGCGAGCGCCTGATGGGCATGATCTCTGGCTCCGGCCAGGGTTGAATCAATCCCGGTCACGCCTAAGACCCTCCCCCCATTCGTGACAATCTTTTTATTGGCATAGGAGGTCCCGGCATGAAACACCATGACCGACTTCGACTCGTTTTCTGGTAAGCCGGTGATCGGAAGTCCCGTTTGGTAGGACCCGGGATATCCGCCGGAGGTCAGCACCACGCATACCGCCGCCTGATTGTGCCACTCCACATGCAGTTGGTCCAAACGATGTTCGACCACGGCTTCAAGCACATCCAATAAATCCGTTTTTAAGAGTGGCAAGACCACCTGAGTTTCGGGATCGCCAAAGCGGGCGTTAAATTCCAGCACATACGGTTTGCCATCCTTCACCATAATCCCCGCGTATAATACGCCGTAAAATGGACTCCCCACCCGCGACAACCCTGTGACCGCCGGAGACAACACTTCATCAAGAATACGCTGCCGGAGTTCCGGTGTTCCCAATGGCGCCGGCGCATAGGCCCCCATCCCTCCAGTATTCAGACCCGTGTCCCCTTCACCGATTCGCTTATGATCCTGGGCGGGGATCATGGGGATGACCGTTCGGCCGTCGGCAAAGGCCATAACCGTGAGTTCTTCTCCCTCAAGAAATTCTTCCAGCACCACCCGGGCGCCGGCCACTCCGAAGCGCTGCTCTTCCAGCATGCTGCGAACCGCCTCACGGGCCTCCGCCCTGGTCGCACAGATGATGACCCCCTTCCCTTGCGCCAGACCATCGGCTTTGACGACGATCGGGAGCGGACAGGATTCGAGCCAGGTTAAAGCCGGCTCCAGCTGATCAAACGTGCAGGAAGAAGGGGTGGGAATTTTTTCCCGCACCATGAGTTCTTTGGCGAACGATTTGCTGGATTCAATAAGGGCCGCATTGCGAGTGGGGCCAAAAATCCGCAAGTGCGATTTTCGGAATTCGTCGGCGATGCCGAGGGAGAGCGGCAGCTCGGGCCCGACCACCGTGAGGTTGATCTCTTTTGATTGTGCAAAATGCTTAAGGCCTTCAATGTCATCGGCCTGAAGTGGCACACATTCGGCTACCTGGGCAATCCCCGCATTCCCTGGAGCACAAAAGAGTTTCCCCACACGTGGGGATTGCGCAAGCTTCCACGCCAGGGCATGCTCGCGGCCACCGTTGCCTATGATGAATATGTTCACCGAAAAAACTTGTGCCTCCCGTCACCCCTCCAACCCATGGAGGGCAGGAACATTAACCCAGCCTTTATACTTTCACCTAGGCTATGCCCCAATAATCTCTTCCACCACAATTCCCTCAAGAATCGAAAAAGTTAAAACAATTGGACAACAACGAAATAGATCACCGAACAAACCTGAACAATGAAACCACGGAAGATGGTGAAAAATGTCGAGGTTGGACTTGTTAATGACGGAAGTGGCGCATGCCCGTCATAATCATGGCCATTTTATGCTCATCAACGGCTTGGATGATCTCCTTGTCCCGAATAGACCCTCCTGGCTGAATCACGGCGGTAATCCCTGCGCCTGCCGCGGCATCGATGCCATCACGAAATGGGAAAAAGGCATCGGAGGCCATCACACACCCTTTGATGGGAAGGTTCGCCTTCATTTGAGCCAGTTTCACCGAATCGACCCGGCTCATTTGGCCGGCGCCAATGCCGACGGTTTGGGTCTGTGTGGCAAAGACAATGGCATTGGACTTAACGTGCTTGCAGACTTTCCAGGCAAAATCACAGGCTTGATACTCGTAGTCGGTCGGCTGCCGTTCACTCGGCATGGATAATTCACCCATCTCACGCAACGACCCGAGATCCCGGTCCTGCACTAAGATCCCGCCCACAATTTTTTTCATGTCCAAGGCATCCCGTTGGGCACTTTCCAGCACACCGACAGCTAACAGCCTCAAATCTTTTTTCCGTTGGAGTTCAGCCAGGGCCTCTTCCGAAAATGCCGGCGCAATCAGCACTTCCACAAACGTAGAGGTGATTTCTTTCGCCATGGCCAGATCGACGTTTCGATTACAGGCAATGACCCCGCCAAACGCCGAGACCGGATCTGTTTCTCGTGCCCGGACATAGGCATCGACCGGCATATCCCCCATGGCCACCCCACAGGGATTATTATGTTTGACGATGACCACCGCCGTTTCATCAAATTCCTTCACTAATTCCAACGCCGCATTGGCATCTAAGTAATTATTGTAGGACATGGCTTTGCCATGAAGTTGTTTGGCCTGAGTGAGGGAGGCTTCTTTGGTCTGCCGATCCCGATACACGGCACCGGCCTGATGCGGATTCTCTCCATACCGTAGATCTTCGACCTTTTCATACGACAGGCACAGCAACGAGGGGAATTTTTGCTCTGAGGTATCGGCTAACTTGGAGGTGAGATAATTGGCGATCAGGCTGTCATACCTGGCGGTATGGTCAAAGACCTTTTTGGCTAACTCGCGTCGCAACCCTAAGGAGACGGTTCCGGACTGCAAGGCCTCCAAGACCCGCTCATAATCCTGAGGATCGACCACCACCAGGACATCCTCATGGTTCTTGCCCGCCGACCTGAGCATGGACGGTCCCCCGATATCAATGTTTTCAATGGCTTCTTCAAACGTACAACCAGGCTTCTCAATGGTCGCTTCAAATGGATAGAGATTCACGACCACGACATCAATAGGCTCGATCCCCTGTTCTTGCATTTGCCGCACATGCGCATCGACCGATCGCCGCCCTAATAATCCACCATGAATCTTGGGATGTAACGTTTTCACCCGGCCGTTCAAAATTTCAGGAAACCCGGTGTAATCTGCTACCTCGGTCACGGCCACTCCCGCGTCCCTAAGCATCTTAGCGGTTCCACCAGTCGACAAAATATCCGCATCAAGTGCCGCCAACCCCTTGGCCATTTTCTCCACACCAGTTTTATCGGATACGCTGATCAGCGCCTTTCCCAATTTGGCCATGTGTTCTCCTGCCACTCGTCTCTGTTGATAGGTAAAAAAAAGGAAAGTCAGCTTAGCAAATGACCTGATGAACTTCAACGAATCCTGAAGATCATCCCCCAAGGACCAGCACCCTCTTCCCGCTCGTTCCCGTATTCAATGCCATCGACCTCTTCCTTTGCTAATCTTGAAGTTTTGGTGTCTCACCAACCTTATTGTCTTTTCAAACCTCGCATCAGGAACAGGCTGATTTTTATCAACAACATATTTCTTGATACACCCATAAAGCCAACTTCCGATTCTGCCGAAATACTATATAGAAAGCCGGTTCGAAATAATGGCAGTACCATCATTTTGGACAACCCCCCTGTCCCTTTGGTTTCGGTAACAGCATTTTCTACTCACATGGTATGCGAAAAGAAGGGCAATCAGTATCAGGGTATTGCTGTATGTTCTCCCTTATTCTGGACGGCGAAAGCCACCTCCGGCCTAAGATGACAACCAAAATTTCACAATACTCACGACTCATATCCCGTTTCGCTCTTTTAACAACAGTGTAAGGACCCTCACAGTCATAAGGATTCATTGATGGATTTCACCCTGATGTTCGTTGTGTTGTTGGTATGTCTTGCACTCGGGGCCATTGTGCTCACCCTAAGCCTGAATCCTCCAACGAAAAACAAAAAGGAAGAAACCCAGATCCAGGGCACAAATTTCATTCCATCACAAATGTTCATGGGTAACGATGGGCTTGGAGGCATTGCCGTCAACGATCAAACTCTCAAAATTTGCCTGTTACATAGTCCTGCGGTCCCACCACGATTGCTTCATATTTCAAGCCTGGTCGGTTCCTTCTTAGTAAAAAATGGAGAAGTCCTTAAAGAAACGTTACGAACTGGCCCCAAAGCACTCATTTCATTTCAAAATATCATGCACTCGAACGCGGAAAGACTGATCAAGAGTTAGATC
>JBGSSO010000384.1:0-4646 GCA_041737015.1 Nitrospirales bacterium | reverse complement strand
ATAGATACGGCATAGCAGCTACCCATAAAACTCCCGGCTATTCTTGCCGTTTCTCAAATATGCATTTGCCCAAGCTTCTGGATCAGGATTTTGACTCGACGCCAGTCCATTTTCAAATCCAGAGACAGATCCATGATTAGGGCCAGATCCATCCACACCGGGGTATTGGTGGCCATAGTTTGATCCACCTTGGCCAAATGTTCGTTCCGCTCCACGCATTGTTCCTGAATTCGAATTAGGATCTGCCCCATTGACAATGTCTTGAGAATTCGAACCATTTGAATGTTGAGAGGGCTTGACTCCGTTGACCAATCCGCCATTTCTTCCTCTTCCCTCAACTGATCCGTTGGCCTGACTCATGATCCTATTGGAGTCGACTGCATTTCCATCTTCACTTGAAGCCATCCCATCCCCTTCCGAGTTGGCCCCAGATCGAACCGAATGGCTACTACATCCCGAAGCCATAAGGACCCCCAGCATGATAACGACAATTAAAGTGCTACGATTTGGACAAACCCACATGAGATCCTCCTGGTGCAATGGTGACTATTCGTATTATGAGGAGAAGGTTTCTCCTTCATCTCCAATACGGAATCGTCTCTGAAAAAAGACCCCCAAAATTTTCTTTATGCTTCCGCGATAGACACGTGTAAATCCTTATCGGTTGATTTGGAGAGAAGTTAAGGATGGCCCACAACATGCGGAAAAAGGCGCTTTTGAGCACCGTACCGGCGTAACCACGTATCATTGTCCCACGTCAACAACATGTAAAAATACGAAAAACCCTTCGGTCGCTCGTTCTCAAGGAGGAATAGAGAGTTAAATTCCCCGATTCGGTTGAACCAGGGAATAGAGGCAGATCCTGAAAGAATGATAGGAAATAACCCAGGAATGAGAAATTCGGGGTCAGGGCTTTGAAGCTGGAGCCTGTAAAATATCCGATTGATACCAGGCCCAAAATTTACGGACCCCCTCCGGCACGGATGTTTGCGGGTCATATCCCAATAGCCTGCGGGTTTTGGAGATATCGGCAAAGGTGTAGGCGATATCGGCATCTAACATAGGTGCGGGAACGAGCTGTGCCGAGCGCCCTGTTAATTGTTCAATGCCTTTCACAAAGTCAACAAGAAGAACAGGTTCGCCTCGCCCAAGATTCAGAATTTCATACCCCATTGGACGATCAACTGCCGCGACCAGGCCACTGACAATATCTTCGACATACGTCCAATCTCGATGCATGTTTCCATTGTTATAGAGGGGGACTTCACAGCCGGTGAATATGTTATCTAACACTTTATAGGCCATCATATCGGGACGGCCACGCGGGCCATAGACGGTAAAAAATCGAAATACGGTGCAATCCAAACCATACAAGTGGTGATAGGTATACCCGAGCAATTCACTTGCTCGCTTACTCGCCGCATATGGGGCAAGCGGTTTATCACACGAATCCTCCGGAACAAAGGGAATGGTCTTGGTATTGCCATACACCGAAGAAGTTGATGCAAACACAAACGTTGGAGAAGCTGAATGTTTGCCCTGTGAACCAATCCGCCCCACGCACGCATCCAATAAGGCCATCGTTCCCATCACATTGACATCGTAATACAGTCCAGGGTCATCAATGGACACCCGAACTCCCGCCATCGCCGCTAAATGGACGACACCGTCAAAACGATGATCAGAAAAAAGGTGTGCAACCAACTCTCGATCGCGAATATCTCCTTTGAGAAACTGAAACGTGCCAGGCCATTTCCCAGCTTTGGCATGCTCGGTCACCTCTCGAAGATTTTTCTCTTTACGCACTGGATCATAGTAATCATTGAGATTATCGAGTCCAATCACTTGATCTCCACGTCTGACCAATGCTTCCACCGCATGGCTTCCAATAAATCCGGCGGCACCGGTTACCAATATCGTTTTACCCACGGACACTCCTTTATGTTTCTTAGAGGGTTCATATTCGGCACATCATTGTCTCGTTGGCTTTTAGATTGATACACATCTGCATGAGTTTTCTTCGGCAACTACCTTGTCATGCTTAATTAAGAAAGGACATTCATAGGTCGAATATCTCCGACCATCGATCACCTGATTTTTCCGAATCAGCCTTTCGTCAAAATGACAGCTCACTCCACATTCACTTGAGGGACCTTCACTCCATTGCTACAATGCAGAATGCTGTACCCTATTGTCTGTGGGATCGTAAAAGATCCTGAAACCCTAGAAATTACCGACATAGGAACCGGAAAAGACTTCGAAGCCGAAGTCGTGGTCTACAATTGTGATTGTCACACCTACCAACAAGTCGTCAGCCTTTTTTGTCAGGTGATTCCCGGGATGACCCCGAAAAAAGCCTTTGAATTAGCCTGGCAGATTGATCACCACGGAAGTGCAATCGTCTTTCAAGGTGACATAAAAAATGCTGATGTAATTGGAAAGCAGCTGGCAGCAGGTGGCTTGCGAGTTGAAGTCCGCTACTGAATTCTGACACCACACGACAGAGTCGTCCTATCTCCCAAAGTTATTTTTTCTTCACGCGGGCCGGTCTCGCAGACAAGGTGGATTTTTTTGGCTTAGCTTTACCGATTGGAGCAGATTTTTTACTTTTTCCAATTTTGTGAGCAGTTTGTAGGGGTTTCCCCTCAGATGGCTTTGCCCCTTTGATCTTTCCAATTTTCTTGGTGGGCAATCCCGACTTCATTTTTGACTCTTGCACTGGATTGGGGGGTAACGGTGCAGGCATCACGTCTGCTGGAGAGGATCTAGATGTTTTACCAAGTTTCTTCACGCCCTTTCCCGAGCCTTTCCCCGAAGATCCTGTTGGCGTAGGCAATGGGAACGATGGCAGTTTCTTTTTTTTCAGGGCGTCTCCTGAAAAAACACGAACTTGATACAATTCGAATAACGATTCAACCGCCTTTTGATCCCCTTTCCGTGCAAGCGTGAGAAGGCGACGGCGTTGATTCATTTCTTCTTCTTCCGTATGGGAAGTGACTCGCCGTTCCATGCTCAACTCCTTTCCTTGTCCTGAAATCGAACCTTCTGACATTCTACTGCAGGCCGCATCTTACACTAAACCTCAGGACATTGGCAATATTCCCTAATGAACTTTTCTAGGACTTAGGAAGTAAATTTTTATACGAAAGCATTCACTTGGAATTTGTTCAAACTGGTGTTTGGGGGAATTACCAATAAGATGCCAGCTTACAAAATTGAAGTAAGGCTCAAAAGCGTTTGAATTTTTCGTGAATGAATTTGGTGGCCTTTTTCTCGTCGAAAAAGCGGTGCCCATCATTCTGAGTTGGCTCCTCATATGAGGAAAACTTTTGACATGATTGCCCCCTTAACACCAGAAGAATATTTTGAAATCGAATCGTTCCCCTAAAGACGAAGGCACTGAAAATATTCGGTTAACCATTTTTGCCCTGAACAACAGATGCTTGATTGACAGGCCAAAGAAGCCACCGATATAGTGTTTTGACTTTTCCCATTGAATTTTCAAAGAAATTTTCATTCCGTGCCGCTCTGTTCATTCTAATCCAAAGGCTATTCTGATGACTCAACACACCACCCCCTATGACATTGAACAAATTGGATATACCATTGTGCGATTCAATAGCACAGGAATATTTGAAACTCACAAAGATCACATGGTAGATCCCTATGCCGATACACGACCCCCTAAAGGCCCGCAGGTTGAGGGTATTCAATTCGCCCCACAAGAGGCCAACAAAATATTACCGGCTATGGTCCTCCTGCATGATCGCTATGGGCTCACGTCCCACATTCAGGAATTAGCGAAAGGCCTCTCCTGCCAAGGGTACGTAGTCTTAGTTCCCAATTTGTATGTGAGGCAGGGCGGGATGGTGACGGCTAACGCTGAAGTCGCCGAGGCCTTAATGGAGCGAGTCAATGAACAACAAGCCTTGCAGGATATCAACGCCAGCTTTGAATTTCTCAACGCCAACCTCACAGAAGATACCACATTAGAAAGAACCACCCGCAACGCACATGCAGTGATCGGGTTTGGCATGGGGGGAACCCTGGCAATAAAAACTGCCGCGCATCGGCGTCGCCTTCAGGCCGCAGTGGCAATCTGTGGCACTCTGCCAACCGACCTTCAATTGGCTCAACGCTTGTATTGCCCTCTCTTGCTCCAGACACCAGGACAAAGCGTTCTCAATTCGACAGAAGAACGTGACCAGTTTTGCCAAACAGCCAAAGAAGCTGGGAAAAAGGTAGAAGTTCGATCTTATCCTGAAGCCTCTGATGAATTCTGGCAAAGTAGCACTCCTGGTTACCGGGCATCAGATATGGAAGAAGCCCTGCAGACCTCAATAGACTTCATCAATGCAATTATCAACAAAACCCCATAAGCACCAATTCGATTTTCGAAAACCATGCCTAACTCGTTTCCTCAATTCATCCCTACACAACACGAATGCTTGCTTTGAGAAATCCCATGGCATGGCGTGGCAATCGAAATGTATGGTTAATTTTCTGGCTTATTGGCAGCCACATTTTGATTTTCGGCTCTCTTTCCCTCGCCTTTGCCAATCAGGAATCAACCGGACTTCCCTGGGCCTTCCTTGAAGAACACCGTACACAAATTCTTCAGCTTGCCTCTGATGACGAAGCCATAG
>JBGSSO010000372.1:0-3430 GCA_041737015.1 Nitrospirales bacterium | reverse complement strand
CGGGGAACCCTTGCGTTGAAACCGGATTCTCCGCACCTGCTGGTGGGGTTGAGGAAGGAAACATCCTCGTGGCTCCGCCACTGGGTGTGGGATGTGGCTGGCTTGGAGTGGCCATCGGTTTCTCCGAGGGCGCCTGGACCTTGGCAGGTTTTGCGGGAGCCGGAGTCGAGGCAACAGGTGGCCACGCTTTTGTGAGTGGAGCAGATTGAGGCGTTGCGTTGGTCTTCTGTTCGGTTGCGATAGAGGCGACGGTCACCGGATCAAGGAGGGCTGCTCGCACCACGGCGGCTTCAATCAGGAACCGTGGATGAGAGCTTCCTCGGAGCCCGTCCTCCGTTCGGGATAAAATAGCAAAGAGGGCCTGTAAATAGGGCTCGGAGAGTTGTTGGGCTTGCGCGATGGCCTGATCGACTTCCTCGTCTCCCAATTCAAGAAGGGATTGTACTTGTGGGCGTGACGGCACCACGCAAGCCACGAGCAGATTGCGGCATCGCTCCAACAGTTCCCGGCAATATACCCGGACATCAAAGCCTTGATCGACCAACTGCCCCACGAGAGACATCGTGTGGGCGGCCTGGTGCCCAAGAATGGCGTCAATCATGAGCCGGACGAGTTCGTCCGGCACGGACCCAATCAGCATTTCCAAATCGCCATGCTGGATGCGTTCTCCACCGAAGGAGACGGCCTGATCCAATAGACTTAACGCATCTCGCATACTGCCTTCACTGGCTCGAGCCAGGGCCGATAGGCTTCGATCCTCCACGGTCACCCCGGTTTGTGTGGCAACGTGGCGCAGTTGGGTGATGATTTCTAAACGGGAAATGCGGCGAAATGTAAAGTGCTGACAGCGTGAAAGTATGGTGGAGGGAATTTTATGAACTTCAGTTGTCGCAAAAATAAAGACGCAATGACTCGGAGGTTCTTCAAGTGTTTTAAGCAGAGCGTTAAAGGCCGAGTTGGATAGCATGTGGACTTCGTCGATGATGTAGACACGGTACGTGCCGTGAAACGGTGCAAATTTGACGTTTTCCCGAAGTTCCCGAACATCGTCCACGCCGGTATTCGACGCTCCGTCAATCTCGATGACATCCACCGAGTTACCTCGGGTGATTTCGACGCAACTTGGGCAAGTTCCACAGGGATGGCTGGTGGGACCCTGTTCACAGTTAAGGGATTTGGCCAGGATGCGTGCGACAGTGGTTTTGCCGACTCCCCGCATGCCGGAGAAAACATAGGCATGGGCGACCCGTTTGCGGTCGATCGCATTAGTGAGTGTTTGCACGACATGGGATTGCCCCAGGACTTCCTGGAAGTTGGTCGGGCGGTATTTCCGTGCGGAAACTTGAAATTCCATAATTCGCGTTAATCAGGAAAAGAGCGTTTCGTTGTGTACCCTCGGAGACTGAAGTCCGGTACCAAGACACGGAGAGTCAGCCCATAAAGATAGTCGGGGCCAGGTGATCCTGCGGCACACAGACTAGCCCACGTACCGTTGCTTCCTTCCGGACCTGGCGGGGTTTGCAGGATTCTGTCGCACAGGGCCCAGCCCCTAAATGCAGTCTCGATAGTCCATCGCCTCACGGACTGGCGAAAAACATCCTTTGAGGATATCGTGATCCTCACGGCGGACCAAATATGGCGGAGAGGGTGGGTTTCGAACCCACGGTACCATTGCTGGCACACGTGATTTCCAGTCACGCCGATTCGGCCACTCTCGCACCTCTCCGCGAATGGTTATCTACTTTGCGGCGACTGAACCTCTGATGAAGCCGTTTGTCTTTTGGAGGGGATCTGTCAATCCCATCTTCGTTATCTTTTTCACCGAGGATCTGTTTGGTGAAAGGTTGCCATCTTACCATGGGGGTCTGAGGGCGACAAGCAAGGAGAGGGAATAGTTAGGAGTAGAGCGAGCAAGGAATGAGGAGAGAAAGCTTACTCTGGTTTTGGCTTATCTTTAGCTTAATCTTACTTTTCACTCCTTTATCTCTCAGGAGGTTCGGGATTGGAACATTCGTTGGCGTCGGGAAGATCGATGCAGGGCGGCAAATAAATGGCCTCGAAAGAAGAGCATGAACACCGTCACAATGGGAGTGAGTCCGAGGACGATAACAAAACTCATGTCGGAGGACATCCCTAACAAAGAGAGCCACTCGGATAGCACGGAAAAGGGCAACGTGATGAGATGCCAGAAGTCCAACCCCCCCCGCCTTCCTGCCTGGCTGGACATTTCAAAGAAAAATGTCAGGCCGAATGGGCCGAAGACGATGGCCACAGGCAAAAACCATTCGATCCAATTTTCAAGAACAAATTCATAACTTTCCCGGACAACCTCGAGGGCGGATCCGTTCCGGCTCTGGTAAATGACTTCCGGTACTGGATTGAGTAGGACAAAAATTAAGAAAAATACGGCTGTGCCGATCAGCGGTTGGTAGGGATTGGTCTGGAGCCCCATTTCGAGGAATAACAAGGGAAACCACACCATAAATCCAACAGAAATGACCTCCCAAAAATATTGACCCATACTTGGCATGATATCCGGCCAACTCACACGACGCGCGCCTAGGACGGCCTGTTCGGTCAGGCTAAGAGTGGATCCAATGACAAGGGCATTGAGGGCACCCAGGATAAACCCTCCGATCATTCCGAGCGGAGCGATGAGGGAAGTGACAAGAACGAGGCCTAAGGCAAAGGCGAGGAGGACAGGGATCAAGATCCACGCGCGTGTGAATGATTGGATCGAGGCGAGTAGCGCTTGGTGGTACAGTCGACCTGTGGCCTGGAAGAAACTCTGCATGAGGCGAGGGAATGCTCCGCAGTTCTTAATGTTTGTTTGGCGGCGGGGATTGTATGTTGATGATGTCCTGTTGTCGCTGATCCCGGTCTTGCCTGATTTTTTGTAGCCGACTAGGACGATTCCAGGTCCACCATTTGACGTGATCGGCAAAAGTGGGTGAGGGAGGAGTCGCGGATCCTACCGGTGACTCTTGAAAGTCATACCCTTGATATTTATCTTTTTTATCCAGAAATTTCTGGTAAATATCTTGATAGAGCTGTTTTAAGGTCATATGGTGTTACCTTACCCAACTCCCTCGAGTCGATCAAGAGGGATAATCAATAGGAAGGTTGAGAAATCAGGTCGGTGGTGTTCGCTCCCTTCGATAATGCGCATGTGGTCATTTGTCTGATCTAATCTCCTATTGTGGGTATGGTTTGGCTGGTGGGGATTTTTCTACATACTTCATCCCTTACTCACCGTGGACTATTATGAGGGGGAAATGAGGCCTCAGCCGGGTTAAGGAGGACTATTTTCGTTGTCTGAATTTTAGGATGGCCTGAAGGAGATGGACGTTTTATAATAGGGAGGCTTGGTATAGTGCAGGGGTCTTATTTTCCCTGAGCATTCCAGAGGAAGAACCTCTTAGTAAAGCTA
>JBGSSO010000355.1:0-14645 GCA_041737015.1 Nitrospirales bacterium | reverse complement strand
CATCGAGCGCTTCATGCGTTTACGCCACCACAGATATCCCCCCGTGCCAAAGAGCATTGGACAAATAAGACCAGAGGCCACCACAATCAGCCGTCCGGGCATTCCGAATATTTGTCCGCTGTGAACGGGCCACTGCCATTGGATGAAGTATTCGCCGCCCGTGCCGCTCTCGGGAGTTTGGACATATCGAATGGCCCCGTTGTATTGATCCACAACCACGCAACGCCTCGTCAGAACACGGCTGATTCCTTCAATGTCCCGATGACAAATCGTATAGGTTCCCCTCGGTGTTCGTGGAAAATATAGCCAGTCCATACGCCCGTGAGGATATTGTTCGTGCACGATGCGCATCGCGTCACCTAAAGAAATCGAGTGACCATTCGGGATGATCTGCGATTGCACAGCATAGCGATCAGTTACCGGGGAGAAAAACCCGATCAGGATGTTAAAGGGTCCACTAAAATTTAAATAGACACCGGAAATACACATCGCCAGCAACACCACTCCAAAACAGACACCCGGTACCCTATGGAGATCGAACGTCAATCGCCGAATGTGGGCCTGTCGCTTGATCGTCAGCGCGTGTCTCCACCCTTGACCCTTCGGCCACCAAAGATAGAAGCCGGTAAAGAGAGAAACCATCAACATCATCCCAATAATAGAAACGACGGTATCCCCGAATGTGGGATCCCCGCCTCGCGGTAGTAATAAGGCATAGTGCAATGCGAAAATGAATCCAATAAATGTTCGGGGAAACGCGCCTCTGAGACCGGCGGGACGATACAGACGTGACCCCGTCACCTCGGCCGTGTAGGGATTCACAAAGACATGATACAAAGAAAAATCTATGCGGGTCTTGGGATGAGGAACCTCAGGAATCAAGAAATGCCATTCGTACGCCACGGCGTCATTCCTTGGAAATACACCATAGATCATTTTGGCCTCATCAGGCATGACTTTAACCGCAGCGGCCACAATTTCATCGACGGGCCGGTAGGCTGACGGCCCGCCTGCCGGCTGGTCGATTCGCAACAGGCGGGGGTTCAACCATTCATCGATCTCGTGGTGAAAGACCAGGATGCTGCCCGTCAAGCCAATCAACACCAGCGCCATCCCGACTGACAGTCCCAAGTAGAGATGTATCGTAAGCCACATTTTTCGCCGATTGGCCTGGCGACGCAGGAAGTGTATTCCGGAACACAATTTGGTGGGCACACGAGCACCTGATCCCCCCTGGGTCATGGAATGGATCCTTTCTTTCCTTTGCCTGGACGCCACAGTGCCTTGCCTCCGGGCATGAACGGCAAGACTCAGAACCGTGCCGTGAGACTCACTTCATACGTCCGCGGGGCACCGATCAACACCTGGTCTGGATAAAATTGGTAACCCGTAATCGCATACGTCTCGTCAAACAGGTTACGGCCCCGTAACGTCAGCCAGAATTGCTAATATCCGACCGACAGCCAGGCATCCGCAGTCATATAGGCCTTCAAGCGGATGGTATTGGCATTATCGTTGTACCGATCCCCGACATACCGCCAGGCCGCGCCGACATCGAACGGAATCGACACCGGCAGGCGATAGATAGACCAGAGATTGGCCACGGTCTGCGGGATTTCGGGGGGACGGTTGCCATTAAACGAGATCACATTTCCTCCGGACGACTGAGAAAATTTGTCATACTTTGCTGAAAGAAACGTGACGTTTCCCTGCACTCGCCACGCGTCCGTCAGTTTCGCTGCCAGATCAAGTTCGACACCCTTGGAAGATTGTTTGCCGACGTTTGCAGCTTCCGTCTGCGAAGTTTGCGTTAAGAGGTTCTTGCGCTGAATATCAAAATAGGCCACAGTCCATTCCACCCGGTTCTGCCACAACTGTCCTTTGACTCCCACTTCCCACTGTTCCCCCGTCGCCATACTAAACTGTTGCGCGGCCCCAAGAGAGAAGAGACTGGACGCGACCGGGTCAGCGGCCGTCGCATATTGCCCGTACACGGTGATTTGAGGAAGCACATCATACACGACCCCAGCCCGCCAGGTGAGCGGAAAAAAATTCTGCGAGAAACTTGCCGTAGGATTCAACTCGCCTTCGGTATTAAACCGTTCACGTTCCAGATGGACCAAGTCGTACCGGATGCCCGCCAGGATTTTAAGTGACTCGATCACGGTGAATTGCTCTTCGGCAAAAAAGGCGGTGTCGGTGATCCTCGCCGTTTGCCTGGCCGTGGGGCCCCCGTCAAATTTGCCTTGCACCGGGCTAAAGGGATCAACACTATCCACATCTCCAGCGTAAAAACTGGGCCGGTTAAAATTGGTATAGTGAAAATCGATGCCGCTGACAAAACGATTCTTAAAACGTCCGATTGGATGATTCACCTGCAACTCGAGCCGATCGCCAGCCACCCATTGCTCATGTTCCACCAGAAACCGGTCGCGATCGATAAGTTCCGTGCTCCCGTTAAAGGTATAGGTCTCTGCATTCATCCATTCCCGTTCGGCCGTAAAGTAATAACTTTGATTGCGCACCTCGATAAAATCCGTGGGTTGCCACGCCACTTTCAACTTGGTCCACGTCGTCAGGGCGCTCATGTCGGCGTCTTGCACGTTGTAATTTTTGCGCAACATGCGGTCATCGATCGTTTGGCCAGCCCCGGTGCTCACCACGCCATTCTTCGGATCCGTGGAGAATGACTTGGGTACAAGGGGTGTGCCCCAATAGGGTTTGGATTTATCGTAAGCAATATCGAATGACAGTTCGACATTCAGACGAGAAGTGACGTCATAGAGCAACCCGCTTGTCAGGTTGTAGAGCGTATAGGGGGTGCGTTCAACGCCCATCACGCTATCGGCATTCTGATAGCTCCCGTCGATCCGATAATGCAGTTTATCCGTCCCCAACGTCCCTCCGCTTCCGAGACCGGCTCGAACCGTATTAAACGATGCATAGGCAATCGAGACGTCCGTCCCCGATGCCCCCCGATATGGCCGTTTCGTCACCAGATTCACCATGCCGGCCACAGCCCCTTCTCCATACAACACGGAAGCCGGGCCTTTGAGGATTTCGATACGCTCAAGATTCCATGAATCCCGAGGGCGAGTCACAAATCCCGTCGGACCAATGGATAATCCGTCAAACAACACGCGTGTTTGATTGCGGCCAAGTCCCCGCATCGAAAATGCTCCAGGAGCCACCGGATGGTCGCTCACCGTAACGCCTGGGGCCGCCTGAATCGCTTCGGATACCGTTCGCAAGCCCCGTTCCTGCATCGTTTCCTGAGTTATCACATTGATGCTGGCAGGAATTTCCCGCAAGGTCAGCCCCAATCGGGAACTCCCTTGACTGGGTTGTTCCAGATTCAACGATCCGGTCCCTGCCAAGAGGGGGCGCTGCCCTTCCACCAGCACTTCCGGTAAGGTTGTAGTAGAATCTTCCGTATTTGCCTGATTCTCTTCTGCCAAAGCGAAGGCGGCATTCAGAACGATGCATATCGATAGACCCAGTTGGCATAGAAAAACAGATTTCTTAGAACAAGACCTTGGCTTGCACATTTTTCCTCCAAATTTCACTAATGATCAGACCCAAACCTTCCTTCACGCACACCCTGCGGAGAACTCTTCAAATTGTGAAGATTCCTGCAGAGGAAACCCCGTCTGTTAAGGGGAGCACCGGCCAAAATGGTAAGAGCGCACGCACGTACAGCAGGGATGAGGACTGCGAAACTACTTGAAGACGATGGACAGGCCTGAATACGTAAAATGGATCTCACGTATGCCACATCCGAACCTGTAGCCATCACCACGCATTGGTCGGCTCCTGCCGTACGTCACATTGCAACCTTGTTGAAAGCGCTCGACGGTTACAGGCAGATTATGCGCTACACGCCTTCATACCCGTCTACCGATCATTGCTACCCTTTCCCTACGGTTACAAAAAATTTTTGAACACTCAGACAGCGTGAAACAATTGGCGCATGAACCCCCGGACCATGCGGAGGAGAACGTTCTTGCACTCGACCACTACGCTGGCCGGAATCTTTGCCAGAATCGACCTCTCTAACACTCACCCTTCACAACGGACTGAACCTGCCCTGACACGATTCTTTCCTCTATGTTCTTCTCTCGTTTTCCTTTATTGGGAGTATTGAATAATAATTATTTTCGGGGCAGAGTGACCCACAGGCACGTTGCTTATCAGTGGGCGCGGGGCGGTTCAAAAACGTTCGTCCAGTCCTGTCCTGAGTCCCTCGAAGGAAAGCCCGCACATTGCCTGCCGTGTCCCGACACTTTTTGTTTCGCGCGCAGAGCGTATGTTCAATATGTGAGCACGGAAATATGGCGAGAACGCCGCTGCACCTTTTTCAACAGCCCCTTATTCCATGCTTCCGCACTCGACCAAACATGCGCCTGTAGCATCTATCGGTAGGCGCAGGTAGACAAAAACTTTTCCTCCGCGTAGCCTAAGTCAATGTTCGTTTGGTCAATAATTTTCGGAAATCCATTTGCGTTTCATTCCAACACTTTTTGAGGTCATTACACATGCGTCAAACACATCTCCGGCTTTTCATTCTTCTTGTCGTTGGCTGCTCATCCATTGCGTTAACTTCTGGGGCACAATCCGGCTCCATACCGAAAGACGGCGAATTAGTTTTTCCGGCCGATTACAAATCCTATTCCGCCTTTCTCCACGGGATCCAAAAACCGGACGCCGTCCGCGACCTCTATATCAACCCCACCGGGGCGAGTGCAGAAGCGGGCCAACCGTTTGCCAATGGCAGCATTCTCGTGATGGAAATCTACAACGCCAAGAAAAATGCCGAAGGGACATTCGAAAAAGGGGCGGATGGAAATCTGGTGAAGGCGGATTTAGCCAAGGTCTTTGTCATGCAAAAAGAAGCGGGATGGGGAAAAGGCGCCCCGGAGCATGTAAAAAACGGGGACTGGATTTACGCAGCGTTCAAAGCGAATGGCGAACGATTGGATGTCGATTATACAACCTGCAGGGGGTGTCATTTACCCTTGGGAGCATCCAAAGACTTTGTGCACCGGTATGATGAATACTTTGAGAAACGAATACAGGCGGCTCATTAACCAAGTCCGTTCATCGTTTCCAGGTTATAGACAGAACGAATCGGCGTAGAACATCCAGGGACGGACCGGCCTCCAACCTTGGACGAGTAGGGTGAAGGTGGTTTGCGTCTCTGCAGCCTCCTAGGCCTTCACCCTACTTCTATGCGCACCCTACCTTTTTCTACCTCAACTCAGTTCAGCAGGGCCAAATGGATTCAGGCTAGGGATTCTCTGCTCCGACATCCAACGACTCAGAGAGTGTTGATTAATACTAATTTCCAAGGGCATAATGATCCACAGAAACCTTGCCTATCGTAGGCCTTGGGGCGGTTCAAAAAAGCATGCCCTGAGTCTCCCGAAGGGTTCGTCCAGTCCTGTCCTGAGTCCCTCGAAGGAAAGCCCGCACATTGCCTGCCGTGTCCCGACACCTTTTGTTTCGCGCGCAGAACGTATGTCCAATATGTGAGCACGGAAAAATGGCGAGAACGCCGATGGCAGCTTTTTCAACAGCCCCACTCAGAACCAACGCAGAAAGGACCTCAGCCCCTTCTCACTCAGCCTGAAATGAAACGGCTGACAGGAGCCCGGTCTTATCCATTTCTCTTCATCTCGAACCTACCGATTGAGCCTTCCAACTTCCTCAGCTTTCCCCCTTTCCGGTCTTGAGACAACACGATCATCTCATTCAATGATTTCGTATTTTTTCCCAACCAACTCTGCCGGCGGCCTGTCCCTATCCTAATCACCGGCAACAAAGATTTCACGCTGCAAATGTGGAGAGAATGTGGCATCAATCAGTAACCATCCGTAGACTCACACCTCAAACTTTTCTATCGTGAGACAAACGAAAGGGGGAATGCATGGCACCACCGCTTCAATTGTTCGACACCGCCACAATCACTCAGCACCAGAGGATGTTCAAAGGCCTTGGCCCATTTCATGAGGAACAAATTCTCCTGAAAACCCAAACCAGAATCCGTGCTCTTCAAGCACGATGGAAACAGGTCAAGAACCTCTCCGAAGCGGAACTGATCCTTCTATGGAACGACACACTGAAAGAACTGTTTCCATGCGGATGCCGAGATTCATGAGGGGAATTTCGACGAGACAACAAGGCCTCCGCAACACAGAATCTCTTCACAGAACTGCTTCGACCCTGAAATTCGGATCACCCTGGGCATGTACCTTCGCAGAACCATTGGACTGATGAACCTGTGGCTTTTCGTCTGTATGGCGCCAGTTGCCACCATGATCCCCGCTTTGACAGGGAACACGGCCCCTCACCCCGTTTTACTCCCAAGCCAAGAAACCCTTCAGCCCAAACCGCTCTCAATGGACATTTATATCGACTTTTACTGCCCGCATTGCCATGACTTCGTCACCACGATCCTTCCCGCACTGAAAGAAAAGTTTGGCCCCTTTCTCAACATCCAATATATCGGACTGCCCGTGGTTGAAAATGCCTCCACCTTGGCCTTTGAAATCCACGAAGCCGCACGGCTTGAGGGTAAAGGAGAGGAAATGGCGCACCTGCTCTTTGAAACGCTGCAAATCAAGCGCCGGTCGATTCAATCGATCGAGATCAGAGAAGCGTTGTATCAAACATTAGGACTCGATGGTGAGCGAATGAATGAGCATCTCCAGTCCGGACGAGCCAAAGATCGAGTGGAACAACAGCTGAGGCATGCCTTGAAGATCGGGTTGGATATGACGCCGGTAGTGGTGCTTGACCGCATATACCTGGTCATCGACACTTCGGCTGACAACCTCAGTCTGGTTCTCGACGAGCTCCTCTCTCACAAATTCAAACACACGCTCTAACTAACTCTTCACATCTCCCGGCACAGAGCATCGTAGAGCCTCCAGATCCCTAAAAGACCTCAAAATTCCTCTGTTACGTCAGACCTTGAAGCCACATAAGCCGATTGAAGTGTTGATCCTGTGATCAGTAACCCATCCTGAGGAATACCGGCCTGACATGGCCTCATCAACCGTCTCCCCTACGGTCGGGAGTATTTGATGCAGTGTCGGGATTTCAATGGCAAGAAGCCCATGATACACTCGTTCACGAGGCACGCAATGGCAAAATCCAAACGACAGACACAATCAGTCGGCCCTGAACCAGCAAGAAAACCATCGAACAATCCGTCTTCCATGTTCTCAGGTTCGAAAGCCCTCCTCGACCTTCTCATCATTATTCTGGCCGGTGCCGGACTAATGTTAACCGCTTACCTGACCTATACGGCCTCGTTCGAGGTTCATCCGGCATTTTGCAGCGAGGGCTCGGGCTGTGACATTGTGCAGAGCAGCCGATGGGCCACCTTTCTGGGAATCCCCATGGCCTTATGGGGCTTCGTGACCTATATGGTGATTGCCGGGCTCGCCTGGTCCGGCCGTGGAAAATCCGGTAGCGGATCGGTCTTGATTTACGTGGCTATGAGTGGATTCGCCGTCAGCGCCTACTTGACCATCGTCTCGGTCGTGGAGATCGAAGCCACATGTCCATATTGCCTGACTTCATTTGCCATCATCGCGACAATCCTTGGTCTGGCTCTCGCTCGACGGCCTCCCGATTGGACGAAATCACTGAAAGAGGCAGCCGTGATCGGCCTTGTCATCGTCGGCGGACTTCATGTGCATTATAGCGGGGTATTCGACGCAGCCGCCGGCCCGGAAGATCCCCAACTTCAAGCCTTAGCCATTCATCTCAATGATACCGGCGCCAAGTTTTACGGTGCCTATTGGTGCCCACGCTGCCAGGAACAAAAAGCCGAATTTCTTTCGTCCGCCAAACGGCTTCCTTACGTGGAATGTAGTTCTGGAGGACGAGGAAGCGCTCTCACCACTCCCTGCGTCAAGGCTGACATTAAAAGTTACCCCACGTGGATTATCGGTGAACGCCGGTTAACCGGCCTCAAGACCCCGCAAGAATTGGCAAGGGCCTCCGGATTCGATTGGCAGGAGTAAACGATCCGGCTTTGCTTTCCCCTCCATCTCATCAGGCCTCCGTTGCCGGCCTTCCCTGTACCCCATTCCCGACTCCGGAAATTACCGATCCACCGTATCAACCCGTTGGGGCAACCTGATCCCGAGGCATTTTCAGGATTGTGTGCCCATGGGATAACGGTTCGTAACATCGTGACATTCGTCGGAAGGTTCGCCTGCGATTACCATGCAACTCTATCAGGAGGTGGTCATGAGACCGGGATGGATCTCTGCTTTCCTGCTTGGGTCTGTTGAAAAAAGCCACCAGCGGCGTTCTCGCCATTTTCCTGTGCTCACGTACTCAGCGTACGCTCCGCGCATAAAAACGGCTGCGGCCTTGCTGGACGGACTTTTTTGAACCGACCCGGAGCCTTTGAGGAGTACCCTAATCCTGGGCCAATTTGCCCTTGAACATCCTTATTATTCAACACTCCCTGCTTCTGAGTATAGTCCTCAGCGGTTGTGGAACGGGTAGCCATATGATCACTCCCGAGCAGCTTGCTCGGTTAACCATTGGGACGACAACCCAACAACAGGTACAGAATCACCTTGGAGAACCAAAGGGAAAAATTATTGTTTTCGGGAAAGGGAGGAAGTATATAAAGTGGAATTATTTACTCACGACACAGGTTCATGATCTTCAAACCGGTGTCCCACCCATCGGAGTGACGCAAGTGCCGATTACCCGTGCTCACCGCCAAATCACGGAAGTGGGAATTATCCTCGATCAGAATGGCCTCCTCACAGAAATTCGGAAATGAATTTAACAGAGAGCGGCACCATCGCTTCTCCCCATAAGACCACCCTTCAGAACCACGATGAGGAGAACACGCGTGCGCGAATTCTCCACCTCACCGGAGTCAATGACGAAACGCCAATGATATTTCTCAGCCTGGATCGCGAAACCCGTGTCTACGCGACTCGCCTTCCCTGAAAAATTTATTTCTATCATCGTCCTGATACCCATGGTGGTCTATGCCTCGATGGTCAAGAACACCTTTGGGGAATGTCTGCGGATCTGCCACACAGGCAAACCGGCTGCCTTGGGGATTTTGCGTTCCGGCCCCGCATACCCATACTTCATCAAAAAATTATGGCCCGGCTTGCGGGTCGCTGAGATCATTGATCTCCCCCCTGACTCTGAACCCATATGCCCCGTCAATCGTGGGTTTGAACCAGGCATTGTACCGATTGTCGGCTCCGAAGGCCTGCTCGGGTTTGGCAAGTCGATGCTCTTGAATGATTGCGGAACCCACACTTTCTTCCTTTCGAAACTGGACCTGCGCTTCAATATCCACCACGTCTCCATTACTCACGCTGATAGGCTTCCCGTCTGATGTCCGGGTCACAAAAAAATCAAGGGCGTTGACGACATCCTCAAATGCCGGTTCGATCCTGAACCCGACGGCTAAGGTATAGGGCCCGACTTCTCTTGGCTCATGAGGATTGGCCATGACGACCGATTGCATCAACAATCCCGCTGCCATCACGACACACATTCCCGAGCCCACTCCATAACATTTACCAATTTGCGTGCGCGGCATACACGAATCCTCCTCTTTGGTGAAGATGAACATGGATGCGAAAATTTTTGAACAACCGGGCGGGAATATATCCTGTGATCGAAAAATTCGCTACCGAATCACGCCTTCGCCTACCAATGATTGCACCATTTTTTCACGCGATGATTTTTCGAATGCCAGAAAGAGGCACTGACATGGCCTCACCAAAGATTGGAAAGGAAGGAAGATATTGAAAAGCTGTCATCCCCAGACAGTTCTGAATGTGGAACTATTAAAAAGTTTCTAAACATGTGTATCAGGAATATTCTCGGCTGTTGCACCGATCAGTAGGGATCGGTAGAACAATCTCACCGGATCGGATACATTTTTCCTTGAAGCTGAAAGATCATTGCACTCTTCCAGCGGAACCCGGAGCGGCGTGACTCATCCCTGACCTACCCCGCTCCAATTCAGGGTGAAGGCATTTGGACTTGCAACCTCCTTGGCCTTCACCCTGTTTTTTATTTTCCAATCTTGTCTCGTATTTCCAGAACCATCCATTGGCTGATCGGATGAATAGAGCATGGCCACAGGCATGAGCCCTTCCCGTTTTCCTCGAAAACCCCTATACAACCTGCTCGTGTCATGTATGGGGTCTTCACGGAAGCATTCTCGTTCTTTACCAAAAAGTGGCTATCATAATTCTGCTTTAGACCAGCGCACAGATCCAGCCTCGGACGAGTCAGACTGAATCTGCTATGTATGCGAAAATCCTTTACCATCATGAAAACCATGATGGTCTCGTTGAACCACAATGATTGTAGTATCAGTGAGTAACCTTCTGTAGTCGGACCAGAGAGGCTCTGATACAAATATGCTCCTGTACTCTATGGTCGAGAGAGCAAACTAAAGGCATACGATGAACTGAATAAAATTGTGCGACTTCTCTCTGCTGCGTCTAGTGTACTGAATTTATGTGCTCCGATCCGGCATGATGGCCTACACCCAACATATGACCGACGCTCTCCCCTTTAGCCATGTGACTCCACACCCCGGATGGATCCGCCTGTGGCTGACGGTGTTGGCCTATTTGCTGATCGGCATTCGATTTGTGGCCGAATTCGGGTGCTCTGCCTGCTTCATGGATTGGGAGATCATGACAGGCCACACCGTGCATATCCATGCGGCGAGCTCCTCCAGCCATTGTCATCATAGCAACTCCACTGTCAGCCCATTCGTCGCATGGGCCTGTGCAGTGAACCCTGATGATCAGACGTTTTTTTTGCCGGACATTCTCTACCTGCCGGCGCTGGTGTCGTGTTTTGTGATACCGGTCCGGCTCCTCGCCTCCTATCCTGGTCGGCCATTGGTCGTGGCCCATGGCCGCGGTCCTCCTCTCAGCGCGCGCATCGCCTAGTTACACGTCATCACTCAACGTTCGATTAATCATAAGCCGCAGCCGGCCGGGTCCGTGACGACCCGCGTGTCCTGGGACTGACATCTCGCGATGTGAGCAGGGAAGGGTCTTGCCTCAACCCGTTTGCTCTCATCAGGCATGCCGGGTCTCGCCCCCGGCACCGGTTCGTCGGCATCACACAGTCCTGACCTCCCTGCATGCAAGGAGGTCAGGTGAAGGAATGATGTTATGAGCTTAGCAAGGTCTTCTCGAGTCACGTCTCGAACGTCTATATGTTTCGGTTTCCTTATGAGAGTTGCACGTCTATCCGCAACGCTTTCCTTCCTCACCGGGTTAACCGCCTGCATCGGGCCGGTCAAGCCGGCGCCGACGCCACAGACACAGGAAGAAAGAGCACTTCCAGCAACGGAGACTGCCGAAGCGCCCGAGACTCTTGAACGGGCTTCGTCTGATGTTCCCGAACCAACCGCCCCTATTCTGCCGCTCCGACCGATCGGCTCTGGCCAATCGGTCGGAGATCAGGACAAAGATGAGATACCGGTGGTCGAGGCCAAGCCGGTGCATATCGTGGCGCCACGCGACACGTACAACGTCACCCACGCCACCACGGGCACCAAGACCGACACGCCGCTGATGGAGACACCGGTGTCGGTGAAAGTCGTGCCCCAGGAAGTGATGAAGGATCAACAGGCCGTCACCATCGATCAAGCATTAAAGAACGTCAGTGGGGTGTATGCTGGTGCGCCAGGGTTTGGATTGGTCGAGACCTTTAATATACGAGGCTTCCAAACCTTCGATTATTATCGCAATGGCGTGCGGTTTCAATCAGCGGCGACGCAAACCGGCCCCAGGGAAGTGGCGAATCTGGAAAGAATCGAGGTCTTGAAAGGTCCCGCCTCTCTGTTATATGGCAGAATCCAGCCGGGAGGCCTCATCAATTTAGTCACCAAACTACCGCAGGCTCAACCCTATTATTCCGTGCAACAGCAGTTCGGGTCCTATGATTTCTATCGGACGACGCTGGATGCGACAGGCGGGCTCAATCAAAATAATTCGTTGTTATATCGAATCAACTTTGCCTACGAAAATGCCGGGTCATTTCGGGAGTTTGTCGAAAGCGACAGAGTCTTTGTGGCGCCGGTGCTCCAATGGAAGCCGAACGACCGCACACAAATTACCGTGGATATGGAATACAAGTCAGGGAAGGCCAGCCCGGATTATGGCACGATAGCGATTGGCGATCGTCCTGCTAACTTACCGGTTGAGCGAAATCTCGGGGAATCCTTTTCCCAGGCCAATTACGAAGAAATTCTTGCCGGGGCATTCTGGTCGCATGCCTTCAATCCCGACTGGAAAGTTCAACACCGGTTCAATGCGAAATTTACCGATGAACACGATGATGTCGTGTTGCCATTGGGGCTTCAGGCGGATAACCGGACGTTAGATCGATTTTATGCCGGGTTCAGGGATAATAAGGTGGATCTCTATACCTCCAGCCTCGATCTCACCGGCCGCGTGGAGACATTTGGCCTCACCCATTCCCTCTTGTTTGGGGGCGACTATTATCATTTTCATAACACGGGAACCCTTATTGATAATTTTGCCTTTCCATCCATTGATATCTTTAATCCTATTCATGCCGGCAGCTCCATTCGTGATCCGGCCGATGATTTTGACTATGACGTTACAGAAAAGTGGTTTGGCTTGTATGCGCAGGATCAAATTGCCTTGCCTTTTAATCTCCATCTCTTGGCCGGGTTTCGGTACGATAATGCCGAGATCAAAAGTACGGATACGTTTGGAGGTGTGTCTTCAACCACAAAAAGCAAACAGGAAAAAATCAAACCACGCGTCGGTTTGGTCTGGCAACCGATCAAGGAATTGTCATTCTATGGCAACTATGTCGAGAACTTTGGCGTCCCGAATTTATTTGCAACGGGATTGGGCGGTAATCCTCTCAAGGCTGAAACGGCTCAGCAATGGGAAGCCGGAATCAAATCAGAGCTGTTGGATGGACGGTTCAGTGCCACGGTCGCCTGGTTCCGACTCACCAAACAGAATATTGCGACCGGCCATCCCGACCCGGCCTTAGCCGCCTTAGGGTTCTCCGTGCAAACCGGAGAAGCGCGAAACGAAGGGATAGAACTGGATGTGACCGGTGAAATCCTGCCAGGGTGGCAAGTCTTTGCCAACTATGCCTATATCGATTCCGAAATCACCAAAAACAACGATGGGACGCAAGGCAATCGGTTCCCCAACGTGCCGAAGCACGGCGGCAGTGTATGGACCACCTATGATTTTCAGCAAAAAATACTCCGAGGGATCAAAGTGGGGGGAGGCATCGTCGCCAGAGGGGAGCGTGAAGTCAATCAGGAAAATGATGCGCAAATGCCGGGCTATGTATTGGTGAATCTGATGGCGGGCTATGCCTTCCCTGTGGGGCCATCCAGGGTGACGGCCCAGTTGAATATCGAGAATGTCCTGGATAAGGAATATTTTCCGAGCAGTGCCGGTTTTGGCCGCACACGTATTGACGTGGGCACTCCCAGAATGTTTTTGGGCTCGGTGAAGGTGGAGTATTAGCTCCATGGGTCAGGGTGTGCCAAACAGCCGGTTGGTAAATGAAGAGGAAGGTGATTGGCTTGGCCATTCACCAGATTGGGCGGTGCGTTGAAACCCGACTCAACGGGAACCACTGATGTGACCGTCATGACCGTTGGGCTACCAGGTACGGTGTGGGGATTCTTGAAGTCCGAATGTTCATGATGGCGGGACAACTACACACACCATCAGATCAAGCAGGCGGTTCGGTCAAGGTTCACCATAAGCGGGCACGGACATGGCGCCGGCTGTGGCTGGATGTGCATCTGTATCTGGGCCTGATTGTGGGGACGCTCCTGGTGGTCTTCGGACTGACCGGGAGTATCCTCGTCTTTTGGCAGGAGATTGACGAGTGGCTGAATCCTGGCTTACTGACAGTGGCCGTGCCAACGGTTGGGCAAACCGGAGAAAAGGGATACCGGCCATTAGGGGAGATTCTAAGCGCGGCAGAGCAGGCTGCGGCGCCGGAAAGCCGGGTGACCCAACTCATCGGTCCGAGGACCGATGAAGGCGTCTTTGCCGTCTACACGGCGTTGCCGTCAAAGGCCTGGCAGCGGATTTTTGTCGACCCTTATACGGCGCGTGTGACCGGGGTGAGGGACTTTGGCGCGCATGAGTGGGTGCCGAGGTATTTCATGGATGTGATATTTGCGCTGCATTTCGCGCTGTTCCTGGGTGAAAACGGCATAATTCTGGTGGCGGTGGCCGCGTTACTCTTGCTCCTGTCCCTGATCTCGGGATTGATCGTATGGTGGCCGCTGACCGGCAAGTGGCGACAAGCCTTTGCCATCAGACGGCCAACCACGCCGGTCCGGTTGAACTTCGATATCCACAAGACCTTCTCCCTCTATACGTGTCTCGTGGTGGGGGCGGTCTTGCTGTCGGGTGTCTGGATGAACTGGAACGAGCCCTTCGTACAGGTGGTACAGTTCTTTTCTCCAGCCACCCGGGGGCTGGCACAGGCGCCGACTTCCACGCCGATTATCGGGCAGACACCCATTCGCGCGGAGCAAGCGCTGGCCATTGCCACCACTCGTCATCCCGCGGGCAGGCTCAATCTTTTCGTCCTGCCAG
>JBGSSO010000041.1:0-21114 GCA_041737015.1 Nitrospirales bacterium | reverse complement strand
GCTTTGTCGTATAAGGGGGATTTGTCTTTTTTGGCTTCACTACGCTTATCAGCCGGAACACGGGATGGTAAGGGATCTTTTTCTGGTCCGGCAATGGCCAAGCCAGTGGTCAAAAACATGGCGGCGGTTAAGGTTCCAAGCACTTTCATCGAAAACGTCATGTAAGCCTCCTAAGGTTAAACAGAGTTGATGAGACCGTAAAAACCATTGGGGTGCATTATCGCTTCCCCTTTTTCATCCTCTTTTTTGGTTTGGTATTGTTTGGGGGGACCTAACCTACTTCATATACATACCATAGGTCAACTTTAAATCACCCAAACTTTTTTATCATATCAATCGGTTTTTTAGCCTGTCAAGAAGCTGAAAAGAGTTGTGGAGGACATGGATTGACGAGGCACTCCTGAATGGTCTTTGTCCAATGCGTTCAAAGGGAAAAGGCAGAAGATCTTGGAGGCGTCGCCTTTGATCTTATCTTTTTTTTTCTTCGACCAGAATCCTGAGCTTCGGTACAAATTCCCACAGAAGTTGGCACCAAGTAGGTTTCGCACGGCAATTAGGGTATAGGGCCTTCGCATAATGGCCAGTGTGGCACAAACTCACGGGCTCTTTCGGAAAGGACTGTAAAGAATGCAACTCGTCCCCGCAGAGGCCAAGATAGCTGCTTTCACTCGAAAATCTGAGAAGGGTGGAGTACCCAGGACTAAAGCTTTTCAAGCTTTGTCCGGTAAAGAAGGGACTTGCGAATTTATGGAGATTTTTTAAGGGCGACAGAGAGGGGAGATTGAGTGGTGTCGTTGGCGCTCGTTTTGTGACGTCAGGGCTTCAAGCGAATGTCTCGGACCACCTGACCTGGCTTTCCAAATGGACCTTGTAATTCTCCATTAATGCGGATGATTACACCGGCCGCGTTCCCCAGCGTGAGCAAGTATTGTGTATTCGCCTTCCAGGTGCTTTTTTGTCCCGGTTGTAATAAGGCCTCATGCGGAGCCTGATCGTCAGACTGTACCACCACCCAGGTCAGTTGTGTGGCTTCGATTTCTAGGACCAGCGTTCCATCGGACCCTGTTGCCTTTTCAGGAACGGGCGAAACAGGCAAGGTAGGGGATAGCGGTTGAGGCTCAGGGGGTAGTGGTAGTGGTGAAGGTGTGATGCTAGGTGAGGGAGAAGGAGAGAGCTGTTCCGTGGTGGCGACAGGGGCTTCTGGTGAAGCGCTGTCCGGTGATTCTTCAATGGAGGGAGCAGGCTCAAGTATGGCTTCTTTTTGTATTCCATTGATTGGTAAAGGAGTTTCGGATTCGGCTGTGGGTGGAAGGGTTTCTTGCTGTTCGGGTAGTAGATAAAAGAGGACTCCACCGATGGCCAGAAAAAGAATGACAACAAGATTCCAATTAAATCGTTTACGATGGGCTGCTTGTAAGGTGACTTGAATGTGTTGCTGCTCTTCTTGGGTGCGATCATAGAAATTGCTAGAGGAGGCAAGGAAAAGCTGAATGGCATTATCTTCATCCAGTCCCAACGAACGTGCATATGACCGTACGAATCCTTTGACGAACACTTTGGCCGGTAGGCTTGCGAAATCCTCTTCCTCAATTGCGTGAAGATGGCGCTGTTGAATGCGAGTTCTGGAAGCGATCTGCTCCAAAGATAAACGTTGGCGTTCCCGGGTCTGTCGGAGTAATCCACCAAGAGTTTCCATGGTGTTATCCTGAATGGGAAAGGCCTTTCCGGTATTCATGTTGATTGGCTTGTCATGAGAAGGCACACGTCAGGTAAAGGGTGTGTGTGCCGAAATCCTGAGGGCTATGACAAATCCTCAAAATGAGTCAAATGTTTAAATGATGTAAATCGTTCATCAATCTCTTCACGGGTTAAATGCCTGAGTCGGTCCAGGCTAAATTCCTCTACATTAAAAGACGCCATGACACTACCAAAAATGATGGCCTGTCGAAGCCCAGCCTGTGAGTAATTTTCCGTAGCAGAAAGGTACCCCATGAATCCGCCAGCAAATGTGTCGCCTGCCCCGGTTGGATCTTTTACCGCTTCCAGGGGATAGGCTGGAGCCCCAAAAATTTCCTGCTGATGAAACATCAAGACTCCATATTCTCCGCGTTTAATAATCAGGGTTTTGGGGCCACGCGATAAGATCCGTTTCGCCACTTGTACGAGATTTGCGTCATCGCCCAATGCACGGGCCTCCCCGTCATTAATGACGAGGATATCGATATGTTCGAGGACTTTCCATAACGCTTCCCTTTTCCCCTCAATCCAAAAGTTCATGGTATCGCAGGCCACGATGGATGGCCGCTTCACCTGATTCAGGACATCCAGTTGTAATTCTGGATCAATGTTGCCCAGAAACAAGGCGGATGGCGTGGTATAGCTGGCAGGAATTTTTGGCCGAAACGTTTCTAGAACATTGAGATGTGTTTCCAGGGTTTGAGCTTCGTTGAGTTGATAGGAATATTCTCCTCGCCAGCGAAAGGTTTTTCCAGGTCGTTGCTCTAATCCGTCCAGATTGATGCCTCGACTGCGCAGGAAGTCGAGATGTTCCTTTGGGAAGTCTTCGCCAACGACGGCAATGAGATTCACGTCTGTGAAAAAACTGGCCGAAGTGGAAAAATACGTGGCGGATCCTCCCAGCACATTCGAGGCTTCACCAAACGGCGTTCGTACAGAATCAAAAGCAACGGATCCTACTACTAATAAATTACCCATAATGATTTAGGACCTTTTTTTGGAGTGTAGGGTGGTCGATAATAAATGACGCCGTAACAGAAGCTGATACCGCTTTCGCAAGGTTGGACTCATTCGATTGAGCGGAGTGATGACGGCGTGTTCTAATGCGGTCTGACAGGAGCAAGGCCCAAGGTCTTTTGCATGTTCAAGCGCGTGCCGTAAGACGATTTTAGCGGTTTCGACATTTTGATGCATGATAGATAGGATGGCCCCAACGGAAACGGCGTCTTCCGTCTCGTGCCAGCAATCATAATCCGTGACCAGCGCAAGTGTGGCATAGCAAATTTCGGCTTCACGAGCCAATTTGGCTTCAGGAATATTTGTCATTCCGATGACATCAACACCCCATTGCCGATAGAGAAACGATTCTGCTCGACTGGAGAATTGTGGCCCTTCTATGCAGAGGTATGTTCCGGGACGGTGCACCGTGACGGAGACTCCCAGGCTAGCCTTTTCTAACACACTCGACAAGGTCCCACACATGGGATCTGCAAAAGCCACATGTGCGACAATCCCCTGGTCGAAAAACGTGTTGTCCCGCTGAGTGGTTCGGTCAATGAATTGATCAGGAAGGACAAAATCCCCCGGTCGAATGGATTCCTTCATGCTTCCCACCGCACTGACGGAAAATACTCGGGTCACACCCAGGGCTTTGAGGGCATGAATATTCGCGCGATAATTTATGGCGGAAGGCAGCGTGCGGTGTCCTCGACCGTGGCGAGCCAAAAAGGCGACTCGCATGCCATGAAAAGTTCCCAATATAATAGCGTCCGAAGGTTTCCCAAACGGGGTTGCCATCCGGATTTTTTTGAGGTTGGTAAACCCGTCCATTTCATACAGTCCACTGCCTCCGATAATCCCGATTTGGGCCTGTGGGGTAGGTAAAGAGGGCCGTTTAGTCTTCACTTACTCGTTCTCCGTCATGTGAGAAGGTCACTCTGATTAAAAGGGAAGGGCATGTGGTTTTAGTGGTATGCTGATTTGAGCCGAACTCATGGGGAGTCTTTCATGTCTCAACGGAACGAAATTTTCCGCATTGTATCATGAACTGCCCTGTATGGTTAACCCGACGATTGGGTGGATTTTAATTGGGACGTTGCTTCCACAGGACATGGTAAATTTGCGAAGGTAGAGAGAAACTGATTGATGTGGTCTATGATTTTGGTGACCGCTCGATCGGGGATGTCTGACTCTGCCAAGGTAATCCACTGGATCCCGGATTCCTTCTGAAACCAGGTCATTTGTCGTTTGGCGAAGTGACGGGTATCGCGTTTTAATAATCGCACAGCCTCTTCATAAGAATAGTCCCCCGCCAAGTATCCTGAAAACTGTCGATAGCCCAGCCCTTTCATGGAACCGAGTTCTCGAGGAAATCCTTGATTCATGAGGGATTGCGTTTCTTCTACAAGTCCTTTCTGAATTTCCCAATCGACGCGGGTTTCTATTCGCTGATAGAGGGTCTGGCGTTCCATGGTGAGCCCAATCAATAAGGATGGATACGGAGCGTCGTCAAATCGGTGTTGCTGCTGTATGACCGAGAGGGGCGTGCCAAGAATGCGATACACTTCAAGTGCGCGCTGGACCTTGGGCTGGTCATTGGGATGTAGCCGTTGTGCGAGTTCGGGATCCACTTGTTGAAGCTTTTCATAAAGAAAAGCGGGTCCTTGAATTTTGGCTTCTTGGGCTAATTCACTCCGAATCAGCCAATTGGCCGGTGGACCAGGGCAAAGACCTCGTAAAAGGGCCCGGATATAGAGCCCGGTACCTCCGATGACAAGCGGCAGAAGACCCAGGCGATGCAGGCGAGCAATGTCTTGGATGGCGTGACGCCTGAAGTCACCTGCGTTAAAGGATTGGTCTGGATCGACGAGATCGATTAAGCGATGAGGAATATTTTGTTGTTCGGCCAATGAGGGTTTGTCAGTGCCGATGTTCATGCCACGATAGACCTGTCGGGAGTCTGCCGTTAAAATTTCCGTGCTGAGAATTTTAGCGACTTCAATTCCGATACGGCTTTTCCCGATTGCGGTGGGTCCCACAATGGCGACGACGGGTTTCCATGCTGTGATGATGTCGGCCTGTTTCATGAACAATTAGTGAATAAGCCTTATTTCAATGGACGGGCAAATATGGTGTGCAATTCTTCCAAGGAATGTCGAATGGCCACTCGCCTTCCATGGGGACAGGTCATGGGAAAATTTTCTTGTGCCCAGTCCTGTAAAAGGATTGTGATTTCCGGTTGCGTCATGGGTCGTCCGGCTTGAACCGCACTTTGACAGGCCATGGTAGCCAGGATGGGTTTAATCGTGTTGTTTAGCGAATCTGTTGATTGCCATTCTGAGAGTTCATCCAATAATTCCAGGACCAAGGGACCAACGGATATATTTCCTAACATGGCTGGAATGGCTCGCACAACATACGATGTGGCTCCAAATCGTTCCACCTCCAATCCCGCTTGAGCCAGGAGGGGCAGCCATTCTTCCAATAATCCTCCCTGGTGAGGAAGAAGTTCAACCGGCTCAGGGATGAGTAAGCGTTGTTGGAGAATTTCTTTTTTCTTCCATGACCGAAGCAGTCTCTCAAAGCGAACCCGTTCATGGGCTGTGTGTTGATCGACAATGAATAGGTCTTGATTGATTTGTCCGAGAAGATACGTGTGATGAATCTGCCCAAGAGGATATACATCACATAGCTGGTCCTTGCCCGTATAGACAGAAGGCGGCTCCTGGACAAAGAGAGAAAGAGTGGAGTGTCGATTGGGGACGCCTCCAGGGAATTCAGAAACATGCTGGAATGGAGCCGGTGCGACGGTGAGTGACCCGGATGGTGGTCTGGCAGAATGAGGAGCTGGGCCAGTCTTCTGCTTGTGTTCATCGGATAAGATATTGGGTGAGGGTTGCGTGAAAAAGAGAGCTTTGATGCCACGGAGAACGCCCGTATGAATGAATTCTGGATGGGAGAAGCGAATCTCCCGTTTAGCCGGGTGGACATTGATATCGATTGACTGGGGATCAAGATGGATAAATACGATAAATTGTGGATGTTTTCCTTTTGGTAAAAATGATCCGTAGGCTTCATGCACCGCATGGGATATGGTCGAATTCTTTATGGGGCGGCCATTAACAAAAATTTCCTGTGGCGCACGAGACGTTCGTGCATGGTGAGGACTGACAGTAAACCCTGTAAGTTGAAATGAGCCAGTGTTATAGGTGACGGGGAGAAAGCGATCAAGGAAGTCTGGTCCATAGATCTGTAGTAATCGATCTTGCAGCGAGGACACGGCAGGGTACTCCAGCACCTTATGATTCTGGTGGCGTAATCGAAAGTGGATTCCGGGGTGCACAGCTGCCGCCTGTTGGACGACATAACAGATTTTAGAAAATTCAGTGGGAACGGTCTTGAGAAATTTCAGCCGTCCTGGAGTATTAAAAAAGAGATCACGCACCTCCACTTGAGTGCCTTGAGGTCCGGTATAGTCTTGAGCCTCCCATGCCACGCCTCCTGTGGACTGTGTTTGGGTGCCAAGCGTGCTATCGCGTGGAACTGTCTTCAAGCAAAAACGAGAAATGGAGGCAATGCTGGGAAGGGCTTCCCCTCGGAACCCCATCGTCATGAGGGTCAAGAGATCGTCTTCGGATCGAAGTTTGCTGGTTGCAAAACGTTGACAGGCCAGTTGGGCATCTATTCGCGTCATGCCTGTCCCATTATCCATGACGCGAATGACTCGTCGACCACCTTCTTCGACCTCAACGGTGATCAATGTGCTGCCAGCATCCAGGCTGTTATCGATCAGTTCTTTCACCACGGAGGCTGGTCGTTCAACCACTTCTCCTGCGGCAATACGACACGACACGCTGTCTGGAAGAATTTGAACTTTTCCAGTTACGGTCGAAAGCATGGGATTCCAAGCACGGGGTGAAGAGGGTGAAAAATAGAATGCGAAGACTTGCAGAGAATCAAGACAGCCCAGATTTTTTTAATTGTTCCTTCGCTTGGGTGGATTCTGGTGAATCTGGGTAATCTTGGATGATGGAGTTCCAAAGTTCCTGGGCTTTTGATCGTTGATCGATCTCAAGCATAATCTGTCCGAGCTTATATAAAGCGTGGCTCCGATATTTGCTGCTTGGGTAGCGGCTGATGACTTGTTCTAGAGCTTGCTTGGCAGGGTCATACTGTTTCTGCACGTAGAACGATTCCCCAAGATAGTAATAGGCTTGAGGGGTTAAGGTGGTCGAAGGATAATTTGTGACAAATCGTTGGAATTCCACAGAGGCCCGGTCATAATTTCCGTTAAGGTAAACTTTATAGGCTGACCGAAAGGCCGAGGCCTCGTTTTCCGCTCCGGCGTTTTCTCCAGGGGAGGTAGGTGATGTGGGGATTCCTGTCTGGGTCGCTTTCGGATCGGAAGCAGGGCTTGTGGGGTTAGGAGTAGTGACTTCAGGGGATTCAGACACAGATCGAGGTTGATGGATCACGTTGTCTATTCGCCCTTCCAGAGCCTTTACCCGAATGGACAGGTCCTGATCCCGTCGTTGAGTGGTGGAGCGGGTTTGTTCAATTTGTTCTCGGAGGAGAGTACTGGTCCGTTCGAGCTTCTCCAGGAGGTGTCGAGTATCCAGGCTGGCTTCCTCTTCTGTTTTGATAAGTTCTCCCACTAAGAAATCATGTTCGTCCAATTGCGATTCAACCGTCTCCATGCGGTCGAGAATTTGTTGTTCCTGCTTGTGGGAGACTTCCTGTTGGATGATGAGTGTTTGGACTTGTTTTTGGATGTCAGTCAGATTGGGCTCTGTTGCGCACCCCCATCCGCCCGTCAGGGCTAACCCAAGAAACATGGCCGTATTGGAAAATGTGTGAGTCATGAAATTCTGACTTCGGCAACAAATTAATGTCTGATATTAGCGAATCAATTACCCTTTATCTTATATCTTATCAATTGCCAGGGAGTTTAGACAAAGGGGTCTATGACAGTATAGAGATATACTCGGCCTTTCTATGAGAATATTAAGTGATGATGTCCCCTATTTTTGCGGTTTGGGGCTTTGCATGCGGTTGACTCTCTGGGCCAATTGGCCCAGACGATCTTCATGCTGGTCCACTCGCTCACCTAATTTGGTCCCTATGGTATTAATCACATCACGCAACTTATTGACAGTTTCTGTTAACTGATTGAGGTGAGTCAGATTGTTTTGTGAGGTATCAGCAGTTCCCTGGACCTGTTGGAAAGAGGTCATGGCTCGATTCAGCCGCTGTTCTTGGCTTTCAATGCGAGCATTCAACTTCGAACTGACATTTTCCAATGCTTGGGCGACCGATTGGATTCCGCTGTTGACTTCTTGGAGGTGGGTATTAGTCATCTGGGTGTCAGAGTCAATTTTACCCACCAGCCCAGATTGATGAGATTCAAGGTCTTTTATTCGTGAGCCAATGCGGTCGACCGTCTGGTTGAGTTGATCTGCAATCTGGTTGACTGTCTGCACTTGTTGTTTTTGGTCCTGGACGTCTCGTTTCAACTGTTGGATATGTTGAACTGACTGATTGAGCGCTTGTCCCGTCTCTTCTTGTTTGGCCAGGCGACTGGAGAGCGATTGCCTGGTTTGGTCAAGAGCTTGAGTAATGGAGGTGAGACTGGCATTGACCTCGGTTAGATGGGCTGAAGTTTTTTGGGTATTGGATTGATGTTGTTCGGTCAGTGCGGTTTGGTGTGATTCAATCATATTCATGCGTTCCGAAAGTCGTCCCGCTTGTTGAATAATCTCATCTCCGCGTTTCCCGAGTAAACTCCCCATGACTTCCTGGGCTTCGCGAAGCTTGAGAACTGATTGGGATAGATCCTGTACGTGAGAGGCATCCGCTTGCACGTGCGTTCCCAGAGCTTCCATATCTTTTTGTAAGGAATCGATCTGCGCTAACATTGGGCCTTGGTGGGTGTCTATATCGGCAATTAACCCCGCCATAGATGCTTTCACGTCTTGTTCCAGATAGGCCCGAAGGGCTTGGGTATCGGCGGTAAGTTTGTCTTGCAGGGTCTTGACCTGATTTTGCAGCTGAGTGATTTGTCTTGATTGCTCTTCAAGTCCGGCATTGAACAGCCTAGGCAATTCTTCTGTGCGAGATTGCACGGTTCCCAGGTCTTGCCGTTGTCCTGACAAATCTGTTTGGACCTGTCCAATGGTCGTTCCGAGGCTGGTCAGCGTTTCCTTGAATTGGGTAAGGGAATTCTGAAATTCTCCCATGTTTGTGGTTAACGCTAGATTGTTTTCATCCACCTGTTGGGCGAGGTTCGTATTGTGAGTTTTTACCGTTTGGAGGTCTTCCCCATGCGTCTGAATTGTTGATTGAATCGATTGGACATCAGTTTTCAAAGCGTCTGTTTGGTTCTTATAGTCCTTTCTGAGATCTTGGATTTCTTTTTCAGTCTTCTCAAGTCTTCCATTCAGCCCCGCAAGGTCTCTCTCTTCGAGAAGCGTGGCCTTTTGGTTGATAGAAGCCAGATTGCCTCGAGTCTTTTGAGCTTCCTCTTTCATCTTTTCGAGTAGGATTTTGGTCTCATCAACTTGTAAGCCAAGGGTCTTTTTTTCCTCTTTGATCTTGGCAATTTGTAGTTCTAAGTCTTTTTGAATTCTGGCAAGATCGGCTTGTTGAGCCACGCAACCCGTAGCCAATAAACTACAGACGCCACAGACCACTACCCAATTACGAGAAAAAACCGATGGCCACAGTTTTGAAACATGTTGCAAGGTCAGCCCTATGTTCACTCTGGAATTATTCCTCCATGTTTTCCGAAAACTGGTCGATTGAAGGAGGTGCTAATTTTGAACAAGCAAATGTCCCCGTCGGTTTAATTGGTAGCACACTTCTGTGATGTCCTGGCAAAAGGGCTTGTCTTTCCCATAAGAAATGACGGTCAATCGTGAAGGATCGACACCCAATTGAGAGAGAAAATCCCGAACAGCCATGGCTCGTTTTTTCCCAAGCACCATGTTATAGGCCTGGGTTCCACGCTGGTCGGCATGACCTTCAATAATTAACAGTGAGGCGGGATCGTTGTTGAGCCACGCCATGTCTCGTTCGAGGGAATCCTTGGCCTCCGCGGTGAGAGACCAACTGTCAAATTGAAAAAATACATCCTCTAAGCCAGCAGATACTGTGGCCAATTCTTCCTCATGAATTTTATCCAACTGCTCTCGAATGATCTCTGACGGCTCAGCTTTGGCGACTTGAAACGTTTCAGGAATTGGTTCCGTGTCCTTTGGCAAATTCGAGAGATCATTTTGGAATTCCGTCTGGGAGGTAAAGGGGGACGTCCCAGTTTGATCGTGAGGTGAGCCGTTCATGCTTGAAGAGCTGGATTGAGTTGCGATGTCATTTCCATGGTCGAACGGCGTCAACGAACTGTCACTACTTTTATCAATTTCAGAGTCTTTCTCAGAAGGAATTCCAGCTTGGAGATTCTGCTTGAACGATTCATCCATATGGTTGGGGTCGTAGCCAAAATTGGGAGGGTCGACCGGAGCGATTGGTTCAACGGCATCTGTCCGAACTTCATCGGTGGAAGTGCCTTGCCCTGACAGGGGGGACTCATCAATTGAGGTTCCTGTTAACCCTGCCGTGTCGGTGGCTGATGCTGATGCCCCGGTCTCTTCGCCTGGGGAGCCGGAAGCGGTGGAGACGTGAATCCGTTTTTCTCCACATCCCGAAATACTGACGAGTGAAAGACTGAGAATGCCAAGTAGTGAAATCACATGGATGGCTGGGCGCATGGAACGACTCCTTTTTTGGACTATCACGGTTGTTGTCTCGTTAATTATGGTTGAAATGGCGACCAGGAGGGAGAGCTGAGATGTTCGCCTGCCAAGGAAATTTTCTCCAATCCTGTCCCCTCGCTAGTAATGATGTATAATTGACTCTCTCCTCTTCGAATCGAACTAAAGACAATATGGCGTCCATTTGGGGCCCAGGAAGGCGAGTCATCAATGCTTTGCCCGTTGGTGATTTGTTTCCGTTGTTCCCCATTCGGACTGATGCGGCATAATTTAAATCCCTCGCTTGGTATCCGACACACATAGACGATCCAATCTCCTTTTGGAGACCAGGCTGGCGCCGCGTTGTAGTCTCCATCATAAGTTAATCGACGGGCGTTCAAGCCATCGGCATCCATGATGTAAATTTGGGGGCGGCCTCCCCGATCTGAGGTGAAGGCCAGATGCCGCCCGTCGGGAGACCATGACGGGGACAAATCTGCGCTATTATGGGAGGTTAACTGCTTCACGCTTCTACTGTCCAATTCTATCTGATAAATATCCGAGTTGCCATCTTGGGCCGCGGAATAGGTGATAGATTTTCCATTAGGAGCAAAGGTGGCGGTAATGTTCAGACTGGCTGGCGAGACCAAAACTTCCTCCCGACCGGTAGCCAGATCCCTTTTTATAATCAGTTGTTTTCGATCACGATACGCAGTGTAAATAAGCGATTTCCGGTCAGGGGCCCAGGTAGGCATGAGGTTTAAATACCCATCAGCGGTGACCTGTTGCGGATCATACCCATCGTAATCCATGACAAAAAGCTCTCGTCCTTTGTCTTTTTGACCCACAAATGCGATTTTCGTTCTGGCAATGCCCTGTTCGCCGGTATACCGATAGACCAGTTCGTCTGCCCACCTATGGGCCATTAAACGAGTGAGGGTTTCTGTCGTTTTGAGGGAAAAGTACCGTTTACCGGTCAATATATCCTGTTGTCCGGGATCAAAAGCGCAGGCATCAAGGATGAGTCCCTGGACTCCGCTCGATGTCCCTCCAATTCCTATTCTCCCCCAGGTAGAGACCGTCACCTTTTGGAAGTGCGGTGCCAAATTTGAAGAAAGACTCATGCATTTATTGTCAGAAAAATCCCCTTTGGCAGAAGGTAATTCAGCAATCGAAAATATTTGTGAGCGTTTGAGATCTGCTTTAAGGACGGATGCGACCTGAGACTCGATGTCTTCTGAAAGGCCGGTATCCCGTTGAACAGGCGAGAACCCCATTACCCAAATCGGGATTTTTTGAAACTCTGAACGTGTGGCTTTGAGATCCGCTTCCTCTCCATGAAGAGAGGCTGGTGATACGGAAATAACAGATAAGGCGAGAAGACCTAGAATGGTATACAGAGGCTTGAGTACTTTCTTCATAATATTATTGGTGTCCTTACTAATTCTTTTAATCTGTTTTAATAAATTGAAAACGTACCTCCAGGAATGAATCCGAAATTTCGGGTGGAAAAGGTGGTAACGGGTTGACGGCATTCACCGCCCGTTGAGCGGCGGAATCGTAATATCCATTTCCTGAACTTTTATCAATGCGAATTTGGGAAATTTCTCCGGATCGAAAAATGCGGAATTTGAGCACCACTAATGGAGCATTTGCGACCAGTGGGGTCCTTCTCCACTGATCCTGAATGAGGTCTTGGATCATTCCATAATAATGATTTGTTCCCGCAGAAGCCTGAGCGGCAGTATTCCTGGAGTTTGAAGTGGGTTGCACTTCAAGGAGTTGGAGGCGATTTTTAATCGATTCGACCGGCGTGACGTTGGGAATGGATAACTTTGCAATTCGTTGATCAATTTCTGACTGCACCGGTTTGGTCAGTGAGGGAGCGGAGGACCCCGGTGGTTGAGGGAGTGGTGAAGCTGGAGAAAGTTTCAAATTTGGGACTGTAGCTTCTTCCAGTAATTGCTTCATCATTTCTGACATTTTCTCACGTTGGGGAGGTTTTTCCAGTGGTGGGGATGGAGAAATTGGGGATAATTGAGGAGCGGAGATTTTAGGGACGAAAGATTTTTCCTGTTGCGGCGTAGAGGCTTTGGGCTGTTTTTTGATTTTTCGAGTTGGTGCAGGTGTCGGTATTGTCGGGAGAGTTCGTTTGAGAGATTCCTCTAGATTGCTTGATGGAGAAGCGTCGTTGGGCTTCCTTTCTTTTTCGGACATCTTAAACGGGGTCACCGAACTCAATTCCGGTAGCACAGGAGCGAGTCTGACAGTTGGTTCAATTTTGGGAGGCTGAGGTTCTGATACCGAGCTTTGAGGCTCGGGAGGAACCGTTGTTAGGGGCGTAGCCTCTTTGGGAGATGGCGCTGGATCAGGTTTGGGAACGACTAAGGGTTGTGAAGAATGTAAGCGTTCCGGGCGCGAAATTTGTGGAGCAATAGGGGGCATTCGAAGGTTTTCAAATAACGGTGACTGGTCATTCAAGGGAGGTTGTTCGTTTATTTGGGGAGATGGTGTGGGAGAAGCCATTTCTTGTTTGTGAGGCACCACGATTGAGCCAACAGCCCCTTCCAAGAATTCCGATAATCGCTCGGATGCTTTTGGGACTGGCAACGGCGGAAGGGAGGATTCTATTGGTTGCGTCTTTGTGGGTTCTGCTTTTGTCGGTTGGGATTTTTGTTGAGATGGCGCCGGGGGAGAAGATTTTTTTTGACTTGGAGCAGGAGCTTGCGCTTCCGGTACAGAAATAAGAGTTACATCGATGGCTCGGAGAGGTTCCTCAACTGTGGATTGAAATCGTAAGAACAGGGCCATCATGATGACGACGGCATGGAAAAGACCTGAGGTCGCGAGTCCCCAACGGAATGAGGATCCTTCTTGAGAAACGTCTGTAGCGAGCCCAAGGGAAATTAGACTTGGGGATTCAGCATGTCCCATTGGTCAAACGCTTAGCGGGAAATCCCGATGGTCTCGTCCTCGATTATTGTTTCAATCTTCGGGCCGGTAATCATTCCAAGACGTTCAATTTTAGCCCCTTTGACCTCATCCATGACCTGCACAACAGTTCCATAGGGAACCGTTTGGTCCGCTCGCAAATACACCGAAATCAAGGGATTTAAGGTTTTGGCTTCCTGAAGTTTGGCTCGTAAATTGACCAAACTAATCGTGTCGTTACCGAGGGATAAGGTGTGATCCCGCTGAATCGTCACAATCAAGCGTTCTTCGGCTTTTATATTGTTGGAAGTTGTTGTCGGGAGGTTAATGTCTAAGCCACGATGTAGCATCGGGGCGGTAACCATGAAAATCACCAAGAGAACCAAGACGACATCGACGAGAGGAATGACATTGATTTCAGAGAGAAATTGCCGGGGCTTTGATCCAGTGGTCATCGTGTCACTTCCACTTCAAAGGCCTTTTCCGCTTCTTCTATCGTATTGAGAAATTCAATAGTAAACGCTTCAACTCTGAAGGACATCCTCCGAATTCTAGACAGAAAATAGTTGTAGGCCATCACGGCAGGAATTGCAGCAAATAGCCCAGCAGCAGTGGCTACAAGTGCTTCAGAGACTCCAGGAGCCACTGCGGCAATGCTTGCTGAACCTTGAATGCCGATTTCATGGAAGGCATTGATAATGCCCAAGACGGTTCCGAGGAGACCAATAAACGGAGTCAGATTTCCTGTGGTTGCCAAAAAAGGCAAATAGGCTTCTTGTTGGCCGATTTGGTTCTGGATGATGTATTGAGCGACCTTTTCCAAGTACAGTCGGTTAGGGGAGCGCTCTGCGTGTTTTGTCTCCAGGGGAGGTCTCGAGGTGAAGAGATCGGAGGATTCGGGCAAGCGGTCGGTAATGCCCAAATAAACCACTGAGCTTGGGCTATAAGCTAATGTTTGAGCCTGACTTCGTAAAGTGTGCTGGTCGATGGGATTCTGTTCGTACAATTGTAGAAATTGTGATTCTTCTTGCCGAATGCGATTAAATCGCCTGAATCTGTTCACGATGATTCCCCATGAAATCACGGAAAAAATTGAAAGGACAAAAAGAATGACAATGGATAGCAGGCCCAAAGACCCAAAGAACTCAGAAGGATTGGCAGCAAAGGTCATAGATTGTGTTTCGACCTCCTCTAGGCTGGTCAGAAGCTAAACAGGGGATATTGATACTGAAATAAACCACTGGGAGATGAGGTATGGCGGGGCCGACGGGATTTGAACCCGCGACCTCCAGATTGACAATCTGGCGTCCTAAACCTAGCTGAACGACGGCCCCGAAATTTTTTTTGATCTTGGGCAAATAGCCCACACATTCATTCAAAGAGGAAATGGAGTCGATGAAGAATTTCGTAATATATCAGATCAAGAAGACCATAAGCCAAAAAAATATATTGGTAGGCGGAACAGGGATCGAACCTGCGACATCTGCCGTGTAAAGGCAGCGCTCTGCCAGCTGAGCTATCCGCCTAAAAATAAAAACACTACAATTATTCTATTATAACAGTGAGTTAGGCCTTGTCAACTCAAATGGAATAGTGTGGAATACTGTTTGACATGATCAGGGCACGTGGGTATAAGGCAGCACACCTTAATGAATCCGGAATGCAAGAAAAAAATATGTGGTCGTCCTAGTGGCGAGAGGGAAGAATAATTATGGGATATAAAATTAAAGACCTTACCAATAAATCTCCGATGGTGGAACAAGCTCAGTTTCTGTCTAGTAAAGAACGGTTTTTGTTTTTTGTCGAAGAGAATCGAGCACTGGTATGGGGAGGAATTTTTCTGGGTCTGGCTGTGGTCGTGGCGATTGTGACGTTGAGTTGGCTCAATCAAAATAATCAAGAACATGCCTGGGAATTAGAAGGCCAGGCGCAAACGGTGTATTTGGATCGTCCACTGGATGATGTCAAAAAGGGCCAAGAGAATATTCAAAAAGCTTCAGGCATGTTCAAAGACATCCTTAATCAATTTCCAGGAACGCCTAGCGCAGGAGTCTCCTCATTTTTATTGGGAAACAGTATGATGGAGGAGAAAAATTACCAAGGGGCCATAGATGTGTATACTTCATGGGTCAAAGAATATGGCCAAGATCATATCTTTGTCGGATTAGTCCAGCAGCGATTGGGGTTTGCCTATTTACTTAATGACAATCGAGAAGCTGCCCTAAAAGCTTTTGACGCGGTACTGGCCAATCCACATGCGTTAAATAAAGACCAGGTAGTTTTTGAGCTGGCGAAGATTGCAGAGGCTGATGGAAATGTTGCTGAAGCGGTGGGGCAATATAAAAAGGTTATCCAGGAATTTCCTTTATCTCCGTTTGCCTCGGAAGCCGCTCTCCGGGTGAAAGTATTAGCGCCTGAAGAAGCCCAAGATTCTCCTTCATCGGAAACAAATGACCTGGGCGCGATTGAGAAGAGCAGTCCTGAAACTCCACAGATTCAGGATAAAGGAGAGGGAAAATAGTATGGGTTCAGTCGCTCACCCAATAGGCGGGTTATTGGCTCACCATTAACATGCGGCCAGCCTGAATAATGCTGGAAGAGAGGTTATTGAGTGCTCGCAAATCGTTCACACTCATACTGAATTGTTGGGCAATCGTCCATAAACTATCTCCCCGCCTGACCTTATACCATTTAGAGTTGTTTTTGCTCGAAGGGCTGACCGAAGGTTCCCCTTTTACCCGTAACCGATCTCCTGGATGAATAATATGGCTAGAGAGATTGTTCAGCCTCATCAGTGAATCCACGGATTTTCTAAATCGAGTGGCAATGCTTCCCAGGGAATCCCCGGATCGAACGCGATACCAGGTGATTTCAGTATCAGCATAATCGTCATCAACCTCTCCACGAACTCGGAGCTTGGTTCCTACTCGTATAATATTGCTCCGCAAGTTATTCATGTCTTTCAGTTGACTAACTTTCATTCTATATCGTTTAGCTACTACCGATAAACTCTCTCCCTGTCTGACCGTATGCCATTCAGTTGGGGGGGGAGGAGGTTGGCTCCAAACGGCGAGTGTCGGATGCAGTTCTTCAACCAATGAGGCCATACCGAGGGGTACTTTCAGATAGTAGCCAGGTCCCGTCAGACTGGGCACGATACTTCGTCGAAGTTCCGGGTTGAGCCGTTGGAGTTCCTCAACCGGAATTCCCGTTTGTTGTGTGACGGCTGAAAGATGAACGCGTTTCGTAATTAGGACTTCTTCAAATTCATGGCGGTCACCGTCAGGAGTACTGAATCCGTAGGCCGTGGGATTTTGTGCGATAAGGGTCGCCGCAATAAAGCGAGGCACATAGTCTTTGGTTTCCCGTCTTATGTGGCGGGATTGTCTGATTGCCCAAAAATCACGAGTCCCCGTTTTTTTGATAGCCCGCGAAATCTTTCCACTTCCTGCATTGTACGCCCCGAGGGCCAGGGGCCAGGAGCCAAACTGGTCATATAAATCACGAAGATGATGAGCGGCAGCAACTGTGGATTTAATCGGATCCCGCCGTTCATCCAAATACCAGTCGACATCGAGGCCATATACACGGCCGGTCCCTTTCATGAATTGCCAGGGGCCGGAGGCACGGGAGCGAGAAAATGCACGTGGGTTGAACCCACTTTCAACGAGTGAAAGATACATGAGTTCCGGCGGGAGACCCAGTTCATGAAAAACGGGTTCCACAAGATCTTGATAATGATGAAAGCGGTCAAGATACGATTGAAATCGTTCATGAATCCCATACTGAAAATATTCAAGATTTTTCTCTACCGAATCGTTCAGAACAAGGGGAATGGTACCATAAGCCCCTGCTTTTCTCTGTTGGGGGGCTTCCCATGTTTGATCGAAAACCTTGGCAAATCGAGCTAGGACCACTTGCGACCGTTGCTCAGATGAGTCAGCAGGGTAAAAACGTAATTTCGTAGAGGAGTTGATTGAGAACCGGGTTTGAGTGTCGACGGCTTCAAACTTGTTCTCGTCAGACAAAAAATTCCGGTGGTCTTGGGAAGTGTTAGATTCCTGAGAGACATCAACGGATGAGGGAACAATGGGTTTTCCAGCTTCCGATAATTGAATCTGGGGTGCTGGTGTTTGACCTTCTGCAGAAGACTGGTTCGGATCATCTTCGTTAGATAACCCTGTCATGCCTGGAGTTGTTTCACCGGTTTGATCTATGAGAATAGATGATTGCTGATTGTTCTGAATGGTGCTCGTCGGAAAGGTTTGAGTCTCAATTGAAGTTCCTTGGCGAGAGGAGCTATTCGCAATTGCATAATTAAACGTAAGAGCCTCCGTGGAATCATTGGGAGGTAAGAACAAGGGGTCGCCGAGGGATGGTTGAGGGCAGAGAGCCAACGTGAGCAAAATCACACTGGAGCCAAGGAGTAGGTTGCGTGCAAAGACAGCCGCTCGCAGAGGAATGAAGGAACGTTGGACCTGTAACGTTTTATCTAAGTGACTCATTTTATAAGAGTTTTCGGCAAATCTGTGCACAACTTAATAGGCTACCCTCGCAAGGAAAGATTGTCAAACATATTCATGAATTTTTGATCTTTACCCATAGGTGGAAGTTCTGCACGAACCGCACCAAAAATTAAGTGTATGAAAGAAAGAAAAAATATGGTGGGAGGATGAAGGAGAGTGTCGTTTTTATTCCGGTTGTTAGGCAAAAATGTCACCGATGAGGGTTAACCGGTAGGGCCAGAGTAAAATATCGCTCCCCTTCCTGATGCAATAACCTTTTCCCCTGCAATGTCCTGAGAATATCAGCGAGGGGCACGATGATGTCTTCTTCGGATCCTGGAAAGGAGCAACCCTGCAGGCCTTTGCGAATCTGTTCAACAGATTTGGGGTGCTCATTACAGAATTCTAAGATGAAGGCCTGTGGTCCCTCAAATCGTTCACTGGTCGGAGTTAAGTCTCTCCCATCATAAACGGTGAGGTAGCTCAAGGCTTTTGCAAAGAAGAGAAAGGGCCGATTGGAAGAGTGATAGCGATGTTTCCACTCTTCCACAAGTCTGACGAGTTCCTTATAAAGCTGCGGATCAACTTTCCAATCGATGGTATACTCAAAATCATAAGCGATTTTGTTGAGATCCACCTGCCGTTCGTCATACACATAGGCATAGGCTAATCCCGGTCCTGTTCGGCGAATACCGTAACGTTCAGGCCATTTAAAATAGGGACTAAACCGTTCGAGCCAGAGTTTGGCCGTGGATTCTGGAGGTTGGAGGTGGAGCAGGGAGGGGATGAGTTCGATTTGTTGTTGATAATCGGTATCTGTTTCCTGTGGAAAGCCCAATAAAATATTCCAGGAGAGGTCAATGTTGTAATATCGGCTCCATTTTAAGCATTGAATGTTTTGTAGTGGGCTTACACCCTTATCCATTTCCTTTAGTTGTGCCAGACTCAAGCTTTCGATGCCCGGTTGCATGCATTTAACCCCACCCTTCGCCAGTGTCTGAATTTGTCGTTTATTGAGATTGCTTTTCGTCTCCATGAACACATCCAGGTCCACGTGCTCTTGGGCCAGTTGCCCGAAGACACCGTCCACGTATTTCATATCAATAATATTATCCACCAAGCGAAAGCGTGTGGTGTCATAGCGGCTGGAAAGATAGTCCAATTCTGAAGCGACCTGAGCGGGAGTTTTTGCGCGGAATTCCATCGCCTGGGCATTTAATCCGCAAAAGGTGCAATGATGTTTTTCGCCCCACCAACACCCGCGGGATCCTTCATAGAGCAGAATCCGGTTCAATCCGGTGGATCCCTGCTTGGCTAATTCCTGGAGCTCTGCAAAATAATCATCGTAATCAGGTGGGGGCGTTTCTGAAAATTTTGTGAATAAAGACTCCTGAGGGGTCAAGTGGATCTGTCCTTCCCGTCGAAAGGCCACTCCGGGAGGAATATCCGTTTCATCGTCCAGGAGGATGCGTTGAACCAATGGAGGAAAGGCTTGTTCACCTTCTCCAATTACGACGTAATCAATCCAGGGAAATGCCCGGAAATGTTCCAGCCCCATTTCTCCGTCGAAATTTGCTCCCCCAAAAATAATCCGAACATCGGGATATACGTCCTTGATCAATTTGGCCAGACTTAAACTTGCGACATTTTGATCGAACGTGGAGGTGAAGCCCACCACGTCAAATTGACTCCAATCCACTGACGTCAGGCACCAGGTTAAAAATTGAGGAGCGATCGTCCGGGCAATCTCTTCTAAATGACTGATAGAACAGCCGGCTTCCCGAGCCGTGTCTTCGAAGATAGGTTTAAACACAATAGGATATTCTCTGTGTTTTGGATTGTCCCGAAACAGGAGTGCGGAGAACAGCCATTCGCCAAATAAGCCACGTTTCTCACACAAGATTTCGTATAACGGCACCCCGATTTTATGGGCGAATTGGAGATTGAAATGATAGGTTTGGGTGCCAATCCCTTCTACTTTTAGCAAGGACGAGAGGGTCCCTAATTGGATCGAGGGAAATTTCGAATAACTAAATGGCATGGTTACCAGTGCGACCTTCGTTCCGAAAGATCGGAAATCGGTGGTGCCCTGATAGGCAGCAGCCTGAGTTCGTTTTGCTTCTGAAGCGACCGGGTGAATCAAAATCGGGCTGGTGGCCATAAGAGCTTTCAATAGGAAGCAGGAAGGTGAAAGGCTCGATCAGCCTTGGCGGCTAAATAAAAATCACTTTCGGTGAGGCCTTGAATCTTGTGGGTCCAAATTTCTACTTTGCATTTGCCCCAGGCCAAATACATATCAGGGTGATGGCCCTCAAGTTCCGCGACATTCCCTATTCGATTAGTAAAAGCCAAGGCATCTGCAAAGTTGTCAAATGTAAAGGTTTTCTCAATATGACCTTGAGCATTTAGCGCCCATCCCTTCTCCAATTGACCCAGCAGGTCCTGGATTTTCCGAGGTTCCAACGGCGGTACGCCCCCACGACAAGGCACGCATGTGTTATCTGCTAGGCTCATTTTCTTTCTCCTTATGTCCTGAACATTTGTGGTGGTTTGCCTTTTTCACCCTGGTCTTGTCTTGTGCCCGGGAAAACCTGGTTTCTTCCCATCTTCTTCGTACGATTAATGTTGGATGAGGTAGAGAGTTCCAGGCAATCGTGAGGTCACACCATAGCCTTGGTCAAACCACCAATTATAGACATCACCAAGTTCGGTGCACAATTCCAGAGCGGAAGTTGGGATAAGCCAGTGTGCACCATGGGGTATCTGTCTTGAGAGTTGGGTTATTTGTGGTGATCCGGTTTACCACACCCTTGTTAATTGATCCGTCAGAGGCTATCAGGGAACCAGGGCTCAAGCAACAATTGCTTCTATAGCCAGGGATAAAAGCCTAATTCCATTGTATTCAGGAGAGGATGTTTCCTGATCAATCGAGGTCGATCAAGGCCTTCGGTGGCTTCAGACCAGTACCTCATTTCCCCTAGCGATGATGGAATGACCAGCCTAGGGGAGGGGAAAGTCTTTTGGGAAAGTGAACAGCGTATGGAGTCTTTCTTTCCTTGCCAAAAGATCATTTGACAACCTGAATCCTAGACAGGTAGAAAAACACTCCAAAAGCGTAGGTTTGTCTGTGATAAGGCATTTTTCTCGGCATTCAGGACTAAAGCCACTTTATTAAATATTTCCTTCCTTCTTGAAAT
>JBGSSO010000289.1:0-38021 GCA_041737015.1 Nitrospirales bacterium | reverse complement strand
ACTGCCGGTTAATCTTTCCCATTTCCCGGATCGAATGGAACCAGGTCAAATCGTCTTAATTGATGACGGGAATATGTCCCTCACCGTCGAAAAACAAGCTACTGACCGACTGATCTGCAAAGTCCGTGTAGGAGGCAAGGTGACCTCACACAAAGGAGTCAATTTCCCTGGCCTCCCACTCGACATTCCGGGATTTACGGAGAAAGACGCCGATGATCTTCAAGTGGCCATCGAAGTTCAAGCCGATTATGTCGCCCTCTCTTTTGTTCGAAGTCCGCAGGATATTCACACACTCCAAACGGCTTTGGCTGATCGATCAGCAGTGATTCCTGTCATTGCCAAAATCGAAAGGCCTGAAGCCCTGACATGTCTTGATGAAATACTTGCTGTGGCAGATGGAGTGATGGTCGCCAGAGGAGACTTGGCGTTGGAGATAAGCCCGGAAGAAGTCCCGCTTTTGCAAAAGCAGATTATCGCACAGGCCAATCGTATGGGAAAGCCTGTGATCACCGCCACACAAATGCTGGAATCGATGACCCGAAATTCTTCTCCCACTCGCGCCGAAGCGTCGGATGTCGCGAATGCCGTGCTGGACGGGACGGATGCGGTCATGTTGTCGGCCGAAACGTCCACGGGAACCTTCCCACTCGAATCGGTCCAGGTCATGGATCGGATTATTCGACAAACGGAAAAGGAAATGTTCCGCCAAATCCAGAAATCCGATTCGTCGAAGGAATCCGTGCGCTCGACTCCGGAAGCGGTTTGTGAGGCTGCCGTCTCTCTTTCCACATCTATTGGCGCCCAAGCCATCGTGGTCTTCACCGAGTCCGGCCATACCGCCATGTTATTGGCCCGCCATCGACCGACGGTCCAGATTATCGCACTGACTCCCTCCCCAACCGTTACCCGTCAATTAATTTTAGTATGGGGCATTGCCTCATGTGTATTTCCTCAAATTGACGCCACCGATGAACGAATCAATGCAGCCCAGGATCACCTCAAAACCCTCGGCCTGCTTCATGAAGGCCGGCTTATTGTCATCGTCACCGGGGAACGCTTGGGGCATGCCTTCGGAACCAATATCATCAAAGCCCATTTGGTGGTGTAAAGTCAGGCAAGGAGAACAGGAAACATGTCCCTCAACATCATCATTGTCGGCGGAGTGGCAGGCGGGGCGAGCGCGGCCGCCAAGGCGCGTCGAACCAACGAAGCGGCAACCATTGTGATGTTTGAAAAAGGTCCCTATGTATCCTTTGCCAACTGCGGTCTCCCGTACTATGTGGGAAAGACTATTCCGGATCGTGATGACCTCCTACTTCAAACCCCGGAACGGTTTTGGAAACGATTCAGGGTCCAGGTCCACGTGTTACACGAAGTCCTTCACATAGACCGAACGGCGAAATGCATACAGGTGAAAAACTTGCGAACTCAAGAAATCACTTTGCACCCCTATGACACACTCATTCTGGCACCCGGTGCCGGGGCAATCATGCCCGACATACCTGGCATTCACGCCAGGAATATCTTTACCGTCAAAACCGTTCCTGACTCTGATGCCATAAAAACCTTTCTCGCCAGCCAATCTTCCCAGCAGGCCTTGATTATTGGAGGTGGGTTTATAGGTCTGGAAACGGCCGAAGCCCTTATGGGTCTTGGATTGACCGTGACGATCATAGAAAAAGCTCCTCAAATTCTGCCTCCTTTTGATCAAGACATGGCCACCCTGGTAGCCCAGCACCTGCAAGAAAAGGGAGTGAAGATTATTGCGGGTGACGGTATCAACGGATTTCAGCAGGACGGGGACCTCGCCAAAGAAGCCGAATTGGAAAGTGGAACACGGCTGCCGATGGACCTCTCCATTCTTTCGATCGGCGTCAGACCGGAACTCCAACTTGCCAGAGAGGCGGGGCTTGAAATTGGAGCAGCGGGAGGTATTGCGGTGAATACACGACAGCAAACCTCTGACCCCGATATCTATGCAGCGGGTGATGCAGTTGAAACACTTCATCTCGTGACTGGCAAACACGCAAGAATCCCTTTAGCCGGGCCAGCCAATAAGCAGGGGAGGGTCGCTGGAGCCAATGCTGCGGGCGGAGACTTACAGTTTCAGGGTGCACTGGGAACGGCAATTGTCGAGAGCATGGGTATCACGGCTGCCAAAACGGGATTAAGCGAACACGAAGCCAAGGCCCACGGCTTGAATTACTTTGTCTCCCTTACCCACCCCTTGGATCACGCGGGGTATTATCCCGGAGCAGAAACACTGCACATGAAATTGGTCGTCGAGCAACAGACGGGAAAATTGTTAGGTGCTCAAATTGTGGGGGATCAAGGAGTGGATAAACGCATTGATGTGTTGGCCACTGCCATACATGCCAAATTGAATGTCCAGGATTTGGAGCAATTGGATTTGGCCTATGCCCCACAATTTAACTCGGCCAAAGGGCCAGTCATTATGGCAGGTTTCGTCGCCGCCAATACGGTACGCGGGGAGGTCAATACACTTACAGGGGAAGAACTACAAAAGAAATTAGAAACGAATCCTTCGCTCCAATTGTTAGATGTCCGGACCACGGACGAATATCAAGAGGCTCATATTCCTCATGCCCGCCTCATTCCGATTGATGAACTGAGAGACCATCTTCAGCAACTTGATCCCTCTCAGGAAACCGTCGTCTATTGTCGTGTCGGATTACGCGGGTATCTCGCAGCACGCATTCTCCTCCAACATGGCTTCACCAAGGTCTTCAACCTCACCGGTGGCTATTTAAGCTTCCCTCAATAAAATTTAATTCCTCCTCAATCCAAGCAAACCAGTAAATCTTCGAAAGCCGGAGTTGTTAACCTGTTAACTTCATCTGTTAAATCAAGCTTAACGTCTTACTATATTTTTTGTTGATGTACATTACATCTGACGCTATAAACAAATGATGTTATTCATTTTTTATTAATTTATTGCATTTGGCATTTGGTTTGCTGAGGTTATTGGCATGAAGAGGAGAAATCGAAAGGTATCTTAACAATTTTCCGAAGGAGGGTCCTCATGGAGCAAACGGCAAGTAAATCTCGAACAGCGGCAATGTTCAGCGGTCAAGCCTCATTGGGCCGGATCTTGGTGGTCGATGACGAACCGGATGTTCGCAAAGTTGTGAGATTGTCATTGGAGAAAGCCGGCTACGACGTGATTGAAGCCGAAGACGGTCATCAGGCTGTGCAAGAAATCAAAAGTGGAGAAAACCCTCTGTTACTGGACGTGATCCTCACCGACATTCGAATGCCCAAACTGAATGGACTTGAGGCTATTCAGTTTTTTCAAAATGAATTCCCGCGTGTATCCTTAATTGTGCTAACGGGATTCCCGGATTTAACCATGGCCACCTCCTTGATGAAGAATGGAATTATTGACTATTTGGTGAAACCGGTTGAAAAAGAGAAACTGCTGACTGCGGTTGCGAAGGCCATGGAACAACGGGAAATCAACCATCTATAAATAGAGGGATGCCTGCCTCCCTCTTAATTGACGAAAAAGTTCTTTCGATACAGAAAAAATGTGAGGACATCTTTTAGCATTTCATTTTGGTGTTGATTTTGCTCTATCGATCAGGAAAGAGATGAGAATGCATTTTATGGGTCAAAATACCCCAGATAGGATGCGATTCGAATGGGGCAATTTTCCTCATGGAATATTCAAAATGAACACTTTTGGATCACGAGACCCCAAGCATGATGAGAATTTCCTGTCTTTCTTAACCAATTATTTATGGAGGTTTTCCCAATGACTCACACGAGGAATGTCCACTTTAATACTCAAGGCCATGCTCTCGTATTCACGGTGGGCGTCCTTCTCTGTCTTCTTTTTCCCGGTCCCCTGTTTGCCGCAGAGGGAAAAGATGCAGAATCCCTGATCAGCTCCACCTGTTCGACCTGCCATAAGTTTCAGGGCGAGGGGGAAAGTCGCTTTAATTTAAAGGCTCCGGATCTTATGTGGGGGGGCAGCAAGTTTCAGCGGGATTGGTTGATTGGATGGCTGACAGGGAAAGAACCGATGCTGTATGCCAAAAGCTACCGTTGGGATCAGAGTCAACAATCTGAGCAGCACATGACTGTCTCTCAACAGGAAGCTGAAGGCCTTGCCGACTATTTCGAGACACACCTTCAGGATCCGCGAGTGAAGCCAGGGGCCATTGATATGTCGACATTTAGTAAACAGGAGGCGAAATTTGGCGAGGAAATCTTCACCCAACATTCCTGCATTGGCTGTCATCAGATTATGGTGGAAGGGAAAAAGACTGGAGGCCCCCAAAGCGCCTCGTTCTTTAACTCGGGGAAAAGGCTGAAGGCTGATTGGATTTATCGCTTCAATTCCGATCCCCCCGACTTTGTGCCACACAGCGGAGAGTTTGTTGGGGATGTCAGTGCACTGGGGCTGCGATATGTAACGGGGTTTATTGCGACCAGAGGCAATGAGGATTTCCCCTATTATGAACCATGGAAGAGCGCCGATTTCAAGCACCCGAATGTCGCAAACGGGGCCAAAATTTATCAAGAATACTGTGCACAATGTCATGGGGCGGAGGGCAAAGGTGATGGTCCAGCGGCTTCAGGCTTGGAACCCAAACCGGCGGTGCATGCCAATATACCGTTTGAAAAAATTCCTCTCGATTATCTGTATAACGTAATCTATTATGGGGGTAAAGCTGTTGGGAAATCACCCCTGATGCCCTATTGGGGACTAACCATTGGCGGCACAGAAGGTGTATCCGATGTCATTGCCTATTTAAAGACCACGTTTAAGGGGGCCCCAGAGACTGCTGGCACGGCTTCACCATCGGGCGGACCTTCCGGAGTATGCCCACAACCACGCAGCACGAAGCAGGCGCCTGGCAACTTTCGCAATATGACCAGTCCGTTACCCAACTCTCAAGAGCACATCAAAGCGGGAGAAAAGCTGTATCATGAAACCGCTCAACCGTTGGCCTGTAAGCAATGTCATGGCGATAAAGGGGACGGACAAGGACCAATGGGCGCGGCGTTGAATCCACACCCTCGAAACTTTACCTGTGGAGAAACGATGAAAGATATTTCTGACGGGCAACTGCATTGGATTATCAAAAATGGATCTGCAGGAACAGGCATGATGGCCTTTTCCGGCATGCCCGATGACCAAGTCTGGCAATTAATTCAGTACATCCGGACATTGGCCAAATAACCGGGAATTTGGTTCAGACCCTTGGGGGTGACAAGAAATTTTAATTCAGGGACTGGAGATATCTTCTCCAGTCCCTGAACCTAACGAGTAGGAAGAGCGCCATGCCACCAGCACCAGAAAATGTAAAGGATGACAATACCGACCTTTCCCGAATGCTGAAACATCTTGAACAACATCACGCTCTCATCTTACAGGCTGCCGGTGAAGGAATCTTCGGGTTGGACCTAGAGGGCCGTCATACCTTTGTGAACCCGGCAGCCGCGAAAATGCTGGGCTACGAGCCCCAAGAACTGATCGGCCAACCCAGCCACTCCCTCTGGCATCACACCAAAGCTGATGGCACTCCATATCCTCAGGAACAGTGTCCGAATTATGCGACATACAAGGATGGCCAGGTCCATCGAGGCGACAACGAAGTGTTTTGGCGAAAAAATGGGACCAGTTTTCCCGTCGAATACACCAGCACACCTATTCGGCATGAAGGAACTCTGGTCGGCGCAGTTGTGATTTTTCAAGATATTACCTATCGACAGCAATGTGAAAAAGCCATTGAGCAATTTCGTCGACACAACGATATGATTTTACAGGCCGCCGGTGAAGGCATTTTCGGGTTAGACCTCGAGGGACACCATACCTTTGTCAATCCGGCTGCCAACAAGTTATTAGGTTATAACCCAGGGGAGTTATTTGGCAAACCCAGTCACATCACCTGGCACCATACTAAATCTGATGGTTCTCATTACCCCCCTGAAGAATGTCCGATCTATAGAGCGTATAAGGATGGACTGGTTCACCAGGGAGAGGACGAGGTGTTCTGGAAAAAAGATGGGACGAGCTTCCCTGCCCGATATACAAGCACTCCAATCTGGGATGACCAAGGAGCGCTTGTTGGCGCCGTGGTGACCTTTCAGGACATCACCGAAAAGAAACATATGGCTGCCAAATTATTAGAGGAAGCCAAACTTGCGGAAGTGACCAGAGTGCTTGGGGATATCGGACACGATATCAAAAATATGTTAATGCCTGTGCTGTCAGGAGCAGATTTATTGAAGGATGAATTGGATGAACAGTTCCCCACGCTTATCCAGGAAAAGGCGAAAGGGGCGGAGACCAGTTATGCCAACAGTCTGGATCTGATACGAATGATCGTCACCAATGCCCGACGCATTCAGGACCGTGTGCGGGAAATTGCGGATGCCGTCAAAGGTGTCACCAGTCCTCCACATTTCACACCCTGTCGCACTGGAGATATTGTGAATGGTGTGCTCGACACTCTTCGCACCTACGCAGCAGAAAAAGGTATTACTCTCCTGACCGATGGCCTTGATGCCCTACCTGTTATCGATGCAGATGAACGGCGCTTGTTCAACGCCTTTTACAATCTCATCAACAATGCCATCCCGGAAGTACCACGTGGAGGATCAGTCACGGTGGGCAGCTCTCCGGGACGGCGTCCAGGTACTGTAGAGTTGACTGTAGCCGATACCGGGAGAGGCATGCCGCCTGAAGTTCGAGACCGCCTCTTTACCGTTCAGGCCATTAGCACCAAAAAGGAAGGAACGGGCCTCGGTACCAAAATTGTCAAAGATGCCATCGATCTCCATCACGGTCACATTACGGTCGAAAGTGAAGAAGGCCGCGGAACAATTTTTCGTCTTGTCCTTCCCGTCTCTCAAGTCGCTTCCTCTCAGGCCAGGCCTGGAAACTCGTAACCTGAGCATGCAAAACAAGAAAGATTCATCCCTGCAGAGCAAGCAACCCTCTTAGCCAAAGCCAAAACTTCACCAGCTCACAACTGTCGGTCGTCTCGATATATTTGCATAGAATGATGTACGTTCAGAAGCCCCCATTAAGGGCGACCCTGACCAGCCTATCCTTGAAAGAAATCGCTTTCTCTATTTTTCAAAGCCATGCACACACCCGGAACGACATTTTCTTTGTCCGCTGTCCTGTCAATCATTGCCAGACAACCCTTATTCACCACATCCCTTTCGTGGCCTGGTCTAACATTTTTCCCTGTTTAGTCTCCATATATGAGGTAAATACGTGGTGGGTATTGGGAAAAAACCATTTTTCGGTTCCCACTCATGTCAAACCCCACTCACTTGTGTCCGGGCAATCACAACGAACAATACTTAGTTTTTACATTATGGAGTGGAACTACCCCTAACTGCTCACCCTGTAGCCAAGGGCAGAAAGGAGAATTTTTTAATGGTTCGACCAATTGTCAAAAACAAGAATTGTCAGAACACATTGCCCCGATCAGTGGACTCTTGTCTCATTCGTGTTCTCCCCATACAATGTACTTCTACCCTCCCTCAATTTTTTTGTTCATACCCGGGGTATTTTTTTGTCTGAAAACTCAAAAAGACCAGCTTGAGAAAGATTATAAAGAGGGGAAAATCGATCAGAAGGAACAAGCCATCCGAATTGATCACATGCATCAGAATTTGTTGCTTTACTGAAGAATGGATGATCGACCTTCTATCATTTTATGGTGCTCAAAGGGCGGAGACGGAGCATTTTCCTCCCATTTCTCCTATCGTTCTTCCTGCGACAGTCAGTGCCGGTCATGATTTCTTTCATATTCCAATTGGCTTTTGAAGCTATGTCGCACGATTCAGAGATCTCAAGCTTTACCCTTTCACCTTTTCCTCTCACATCTTAGCTTCTGATGGACTTCCACTATCTGCTGGGGCTTCTGTCTGGCGGGATCGTCGGTGTGATGTTAGGGGCTACAGGAGGGGGGGGATCGTTGGTGGCCATTCCCTTATTGGTCTATGTCGTTGGCGTACCCGTTCAAAATGCCACGACCATGTCACTTATCGTGGTTGGCTATTCGGCCCTTTTTGGGGCATGGCATGAGAGCCGACAGCAACGCGTTCACTTTATCTCTGCCCTTTTGTTTAGCCTGACCGGAATGGTTGGCGCTTGGGTGGGCGCTCATGGCCACCAACTCGTTCCGGACTCCTTGGTGCTTTTTGCATTTGGCAATCTTCTCCTGTTTATTAGCATGTGGACGTTCTGGAAAAATTACGAGGGGGAACACAACGACGTCCCGAGCGGATGCGCGAAAGAGTTTTCCGGGCGTTGTGCGTTGAAAGCCCTCACGTTCGGATGGGGAGTTGGCCTATTGACCGGATTTTTTGGTGTCGGAGGCGGGTTTCTCATTGTTCCCGCCTTGATGTTTCTCATGGGGTTTCCCATTCGGTTAGCTATTGGGACGTCGCTTCTCATCATCGCCCTCATTTCCATTGGCGGGGTGATCGGCCATTTCAAGGGGGCACACCTGGATATTGTGCTAACGGGATTGGTGTTACTTGGGAGTCTTCTCGGATTAATGTTTGGCTCACAAGTCACCCGATCGATTCCAGCTCATCATTTAAGACGGGGCGTGGCCACCTTAATCGGTGTGATCGGAATGTTGTTGATCGGAGCCAATGCCCGGCCACTCCTCTTTTAGGAATGGAGTTCTTTCAAGAAGAAGTCGTATCCTCCGAAACCGGTTTAAACAATAACATGACGTCTCCCTGTTCCAATGTGTGGGTTTTTTGAAATTCCCATGGGGAAATAATCGTTCCTTGTCGATACACGCGCAGTAGCACATCCGGCTGTAAATCCGACGCAGTCTTTCCGATATCCTGTTTCTCTACGATTTGCTCCTGGATATTGACCTTTCCCCCCGCTGTCAAAAAATCTTCTAAGTAATCTGCCAAATATTGTTGGTCCACCGCTGCCGCCAACATATACCCCCCATACGTGGCCGGGGAAATAATGGTTTGCGCCCCTCCTTGCCGAAACAGTTTGACGTTTTCTTCTTCCTTCGCACTGACAATCACCCGGCAACGGGAATTCAAATTACGGACAGTTAACAAAATAAGTGCATTGGTATCATCCCGTCCGGCGGCAATAATGACGGCTTTGGCTTCATTGAGGAACGCCCCAAATTTCAACAGCCCTTCCTGCGTCGCATCGCCTCGGAGTGCCACGACTCCCAATTCTCCCGCGATGCGTACTCGTTCCTCGCCGGGATCGATGACCAGAATATGGTCAGGGTTTGTGCCCTTGGCGAGCAGTTCTTTGACAGTCGAGTATCCGGTATGCCCGAATCCGCAAATGACGACATGTTGATCGAGAGACCTCTGGAGTTTTGCCATGCGAAATACCTCGGTAAATTGTCTGAACGCCAATTGATAGGCGGTCCCTAAAAAAATGACCCACAGAAAAATGCGGACCGGCGTAACGACTAATGCATCAATCAGGCGCGCCCGTGTGGTGACTGGCACAATGTCCCCATAGCCGACTGTGGTCACCGTGACCATCGTGAAATAGATCACATCTGAAAATGAGATCTCTCCATCTACTTGATCCTTGAGCCCGTTTCGATCAAGCCAAAGTACCCCCGTCAAAAAACAAAACAACATGCCCACCAATAAAATCCGGCTCAAGAGCGTGCGAAATGGATCAAGATCGGTGGGCATGTAGACCACCCGCCTAAAAAAGAGACGGGAGGCCTTTCGGGAAGAATGGGTTCGGAATGAGAAAGACACTTTTTCCTCTTGTTCTTAATTAGGAACCCGTTACCCTTGACCCGTTAAGGGCCACATGTAGACTAATAGGGGAAGAGAGACCAGGAGGATTAATAGTTCTAAGGGCAACCCCATCCGCCAGTAATCCCCAAATCGGTACCCCCCGGGTCCCATGACCAACAAATTATTTTGATGACCAATTGGAGTCAAAAATGCACACGATGCCCCGATAGCTACCGCCATGAGAAACGGATCAGCATTGACACCAAGATGCTGGGCCACTGCCACGCTCAATGGGGCCATGACCAACGCCGTCGCCGCATTATTGAGGACAGCCGACAACGTCATCGTCAACAACATGATGAGTCCCAAGAGCATAATGGGAGGAAATCCTTCTGCCAAACTCACCATGAACTGAGCCAGCACGGCAGTTGCTCCACTTTGCTCGAGTGCTTGCCCGATAGGAATCATGGATCCTAACAATACGAGGACAGGCCAATCGACAGCCTGATAGACATCCCTTGGAGAAACAATGCTCAGCAGTACCATCACCAAGGCGGCACATATTAACGTAATTGGCAATGTCGCCAATCCGGCCATACCACTGCCAAGGGCCATGGCGAATAGCCCTACAGCTAGCGACGCCTGTCCGGGCTTTACCAACTGAAGTCCTCGCTCGGCTAAGGGGAGGCATCCAAGCTGACCAATCACTTCCAAAACCCGTTCCTTTTCTCCCTGCAGCAGCAGCACATCCCCGGCTTTGAACCGGAATTCCCTCAGCCTGCCACGGTAAGGAGTACCTTGGCGAGATGCTCCTAACAAGTTAATCCCGAACCGGCTTCGCAGCTTCAGAGAACCCGCCAGTCGCCCGACCAACCAGGAACGATCAGGAGGCACAACGGCCTCCAACAGCATATCTTCATTCTTGCCGGCGGATGGCTTTTGTTCGGCATCCTGAATTTCTTCCTTTGGCTGTGTTCCCGTTAACTTCAAGCCTAATGTGGACACAAATTTATTAATGCCTTGTGGTCCAGCCTCCAGGACGAGGACATCGCCGACTTGAATATGTTCCCTCCATGCCGCACCCCGAATAGATTGGTCACCCCGCACCAACCCAATAATTAAGGCGTCAGAGTCCTCGGTGGCCATTTCCAGTTCTGACAGAGACTTTCCTATTGCCTTAGAATTTTCAGGCACTTCCACTTCTGTTAAATATTCCTGTATAGAAAACAGGTCCTGTGGGGCATTTTGAGATCGCCGGGCCAACGGAATGAAGCGCCAACCCACCAGAGCCACAAAGAGAATTCCCACCAAGGCCACGATTCCTCCCACAGGAGTAAAATCGAACATTCCGAATGACTCGCCGGAAATTTCTGCACGATAAAGGGCCACGATAATATTGGGAGGTGTTCCGATCAGAGTAACCATTCCACCCAAAATCGTTCCAAACGCCAGGGGCATTAAGACGATAGCCGGGGATCGCTTGGCCTCAACGGACGATTGAATAGCCACTGGCATCAATAACGCCAGGGCTCCCACATTATTCATGACGGTTGAAATCAATCCACCCAGAGAGGATAAGACAGCCACATGGAGGGACGGGGAAGAAGACGAGGCACCCCTGACATAGCGCGTGAGAATTTCCACGGCCCCCGCGTTACTCAACCCACGACTGATAATCAACACAGCCGCCACGGTGACAACCGCAGGATGACCAAATCCTAAAAATGCCTCTTCAGAGGGAACGAACCCCAACAGTGTTGAAAGAAGCAAGGCACTGAGGGCGACCAAATCATATCGCCATCGTTCCCAGATAAAGAACACCAACAGGATTCCCATGAGGCCCAGGAAAAAGAGGTGGTCACTGTTCACAAATGAGAAGAATCCTCTATCAGGGCATCGATGATATGGGCGGGAAGCGGAAGGAAACTGCCAAAACACTCCTCAGATCTAAAACTATACACCCTTACCTTGCATACTCAGGTCATTTTGAGACTTCTTAAACCCTATAGTGTATCAAGATTGGGAATGAAATGTTCCACAATTCCCATCCAGCAGGACAAAAAGGATATTTACAACCTGGTTTTGGAATTATCTTGCAAAAACGTGAGCACAGGCAAGCAGAGCTGCATGCCGTCTTGGAGATTTTTCGCAATCCCCATGGGGCATGGTCAGTAAATAATTAAAGCAAGAATTGTCAGACAAACTCAAGCAGTCATGCCGGAATAGTCGCAGATGAAAGAGTGGTAGAGGTTCGAGGAAAGTACCATGCCAAGGCCATGTGATTGGAAAATCCTATTCTCAACGAACCCGCTTCAGAAACGTCAGAAGAACCGGGAAACTAATCTATTAGGTGACAGGTCCTCGCCACAGATGAGTATGCGAACTTGATCCTGAACCAGGAGTCAATCGGTACCTGGGAGAGTTTTTTCTCCCAAAGCACACCGGATCTTTCAAAATTTCTAGTCCCCCTTTTCAGGCCGTCAATCGAGCAACAGGAGTCCGTGGGGCTCTCCGTAGCCGCTTACGAAATGGAATAACCTGCGCTTGGACGGGACCATCAGTGCGATGATGATTAATGACGGGGTCCATCAGATTCCCGCACATAATACATCGATACGCTTTAATCCAAAGTTCTCCCATTGCGCCCTTAATGTCCAAACAATCATCAACCACCATAAGCCCATTACATCGTACACACGTCATAACTCTCCCTCCTTTTGAAAGCCTCCTGCTTCCCACTCTTCTCAACAGGTGAGTCAGTGCATCACGCGTGCCACGCAACACGTGAGTTCTCGAAAAGCACCAATTAATTAGGTGTGTATGATTGCGGAAAATGAAAGGAGATCACTAGACAATCGAATGAATTTTTGGAGTCTACAATATTTTGTGATAAAAAAAAAGAGTAAACGCACATTTTGTGGGTACTAGAAATATTGACTATAATTTAGGCAACATGCTCATTTTTATAAATATAATTTTTTTTGACTTTATTCTCACTATATTCCCCTTCGCCTTTTTCGTTTCAAAGAAAAATATGGTGAGATTTGGCAGGCTCGTGGATATTTTGACAGGATCATTTATGAAGCTGGTTGTAGACCTGGCCCCTCAGAGAGACCTTTTGTTTTGAATATGAGAATGTCAAAGGTACTTCCCAAACCAGCCGGCCTAGTGAGCGCATTAATCTCTTCTTGATCAGCCTCCCTATCGCCCGTTGGCCCTTTATAATCCAGAATTCCAAGATTTCGGAGCCATATTCCTTGCGGGATAGGCCCCTCTACCTCAAAACCAACCTCTTCTGCGATGAAGCAAGCAGCCGTATAATCCACATCAGCCGTCAAGTCTTGGTGGCCCACAGCAAAAAACGGGTCATACACTTGTTGCTGGTGATAGTAGGAACGAAGAGTCCCATTTCTATGCCGATGTGAATATAAATTTGAGGCGCGGTCACCATAATCGACAAAAATCACATACCCTGGATCCACAACTCTCCATATGCTTTTGAGCAATGGATCCAACTCCAAACAAATCTCTGCGACTTGCCCTCGGCCAAGCTGCACCCTATCGTCACTCAACCGCACTGCTAATTCCATAGATGAAAGAGAACTAGGTTGCTCACAAAACTCTCCATCCTCATCAAGATCCACATACAATTCCAAAACCTCCTCATGGCCCATACCCATTACTCGATGAACGGGCAACGCATCGAGCACTTCGTTCCCGAACACAAAGGTCGGTCCTGGCAGTAAACAGTCAAAATTTTGGATCGCATGCAATCCTCTTTGCTTTTGCTTGGCTCGCAACCCAGGGCTTGGGTCTAGAACGACGTATTCATGAGCGTTTTCAAGACTAGCCATAATATTGGTCCCCAACTGGCCTGTTCCTCCACCTAATTCCAAGACCCGTAGGGGAAAACCCAACGCCTTCTCTGCATAAGAGATGGCTTTGGCAATGGCGAATCCGAAAGCCGGGAACCTTGCATTGGTGTCAAACGGCCCATCAGGACTCCCAATCTTTGGTGCCTTCGCATAAAACCCCATCGTTTCATCATATAAGGCCGCAGCCATAAAGTCCCTGAAGGTCATGGGCCCTTGCGTTCGAATTTTGGCTTTTAAGGCCTGGCCAAGCTCCGTATCAATCCGGTTCAAAGCAAGTCCAGGCTAATTTGTTGAAGGTGTGAGTGAAAAAAGCATGGAACGAGGTATGGGCAGATCATGAAAAATGATGCGGGGAAAATAAGCCACACAAAAAAAAGGGTGCCATTGCTGGCACCCTTCTCCTGCGTATCAAACTGCAAAAAGGAAATTACTTAATAACAGTCGATTTGGCCCCGGCTGGATTCGGGTTGGTTTTGTTGAGCGGGCCTTCGACTTCAGGCAAGCGACCGGCACCAGCCGACTTTTGGATCCGGCCACGATTAGGATCACTAACATCATTCATAGCAGCTTTGCTGCCAAAACCTTGAGAAGACAATAGACTCTTTTCTCCTCCGGCATTCGTTTGGCCAGGATCATTGGCGGTAGCCTGACCCGTCACTGGAGACTTCCCGGCAGCCGGATACCCCGGGTGAGCTGGCAACAACCCTGGATTAGCAAAGGCCATTGATAGGGCGAAGGTGCTAGCTCCCACCGTTCCAAGAAAAATTCCAATCCCTTTCATAAGACCGCTCCTTTGTTGGTTATGACTGGTTAACAATAGAAAATGGTCTGGAATATGTACATGCCCCAAGTTATTCAAATAGAAACCGCGATCTTATTCAGATTGGCGGGTAGTGTCAAGCTTACCCAACCAAAATGGCTAAAATTTCGAAATGGCGCCGGTTCAAGTACTTTCTTTGGTTCAATCAAGTTGGACGGCGCGGCCGATACGGAGTTCTTGGTCGTGGGGCTGGCATGAGAATGGTAACGGTCGTTCCCTTCTCTGGCTCACTCGCGATACTAATCTGACCCTGGTGCTCCTCAACGACTTTTTTCACGGTCGCCAAACCTAACCCGGTCCCTGATCGCTTTGTGGTGAAATAGGGTTCAAACACCTTATCCACAAATTCGGCTGGAATGGGCACTCCATCATTGGCAATAATTATCTGAAGTTCCGGCTTCCGAGCTCTGGTGAGCATGACTTCCACCCGCAAATGCCCTCCTGGAGACATGGCTTCAATAGCATTTTTGAAAATGCAAAGGAATACATGCTGCATTTTCACTTCATCCCACCGGACTTGGGCCAACCGAGCCGGCACTTTTTTGAGGACCTCGATGCGATTTACGCGAATGTCCGTCGACACCAACGAAAAAGCCTTATCCAATAAATCCTGAACCCGGCACATTTTCCGATCAAGTTCCAACGGTTTGGCAAAGTCCAGAATTTCATTTAATACGGTTTCAATACGAATCATATCCCGCATGGCATTTTCCACCCGGGTTTGCGAATCGAAATCAAGGTCGGCGTCGGTCGTAATTTCTTCTAGCTGAGCCCTGATAAACCCAATAGGTTCACGGATTTCTGTAGCCAGAAACGAGCTCACTTCATGCAGTGCGGCACGTCGCTCTTCCTTACGAACATCCCCTCCCTCCGATGGAGCAACAATCACCTGCCCTTTGAGAGCAGGTTGTTCCGGTTGAATCGGGGCGACATCCATGACGGAGAGGTGACACGATGGATCCTCAAATAATTCCACCAATTTGGTCGTAATGGCCTCAAGGCTTTTTGATTCGCTCCCAATTTGATCGAAGTTATTAGGAGTTTTTGACGCTAAGGTGACCGTACCTGCCACTCGTCCCCTGACGTAGAAAGGAACGACAATTGTCGACGCGAACCGATCACGATATAGCTGTTTATAGTCGTGAAACCGCCCTTGGGTCGAAGCCAAATTATTGTCACAGCGAGGCTTTCGATGACGAACAGACCACCCGGAAGCCGAATCATCTAAAGAGAGAAGCTGCCCTGGGCTCACATCCTTTTTCTGAGTTCCGAATACACCCAACACTTCGAGCGTCGCAGCAAGAGGGTCATATATGCTGACCCAGCCACGATCAAAAGACAGGCCCCCATCGACTTCTTCTGTCAAAATGCTCGCTATCCGCTCTTGGACTTCCGCATTCGAATACGTTCGAGCCACGGGCGCAGGGCCCTCTTCCCCAGCCACAGCCACAGCCAATGCCACAGGCTCATTTCCCACTACTGGCTTGCTCAAAATCAGTGAGGAACCAAATAGTCCCGCTTTCTTTAATTCTGTAGAAATATGCGAGACATTAGTTGAGAGGGTCGTCTTTTCTCTTTTGGTCAGCGCAGAATTTTCTCGCCTGGCCAGCACCAGCGTGCCATACACTCGGCCGCCAAACTTTAACGGAAGGACCAACGCGACCTTGCTCCCCGGGGTCACCATCCGAATTCTGAGTACGCTCTCCAGCTCCCCGCCAACCCCATTACGGACGGCGATACTTTTCAAATCCTCCATTGAAAGCGCACGAAGAATCGCGCGGACTTCTCTTGGAGAAAACCCCCGGGAAACCTGCTCGACTAATGGCCCACCATCATGAGTCATAATTGCGACCAAGACCGCTTCCATCCCGACCTCATTGACCACGGAGGTCAGAATCTTTTGAAGGGTACTTTGTTGCTTGGTGGCTAGAGTGGATTCAAGACGATTGGACATGCATGCGTTTCCTCTCAGAATATTTGCGCACAATGAATTGTGGGATATGCCGACGATTAAGGGGGAGGGGTTCTTTCTCAAGCCCTCTATATATTCCTGATTCTCTCCTCAACGCCAGGATGAAACTTCCAAGGAGTTGTCCCGTTAATTAATATGGCGAATTTTTCGACCGGATGAAGGATGCGTGACAATTTCTATTCGGCCTTGCTCGGAAATCCAGAGATTTAATACCCCACTGACCAGACTAATAATGAGCGCGCCGCCCACCGCTGGCCAAAATCCAGAGACAATGAATCCTTTGACCAGGATTGATACCAGATAGAGGAGGAACCCATTGATGAGTACCATGAATAGCCCTAACGTAACGAAAATAAATGGGGCTGAAAGCAAATAAAGCACGGGGCGGATGATGGCATTAAGAAAGGCAAGAATAACCACTGCCGCGATCCCCGACGCAACCCCTGTGATTTCAATGCCAGGGATAATCTGGCTTGCCAACAAAACCGCAAACCCCGTGATCCCACATCGAATAAAGAATCCCTTCATGCTTGCATCATACCGGCCTTGCGGTCATTGCCTCAAGCGACATAACTCGCAATGGAATCAAAAAATTCTTGGGGACAACCCTGCTCCCGCCTCAAGACTCACCAATTCTGGAATTGGACCATCCTCGCCACAATGTAGAGAGAAGGACTGCGGTGAGCGGGAGGTAAATAAAGCAACCCACTATGCCCATCAGCATTTCACCAATCCAGAAGGTCACCCCCAAATTAAAAGCCAGGATGCCATAATAGAGGCCAATACCTAGTAGCAATTCCCATTTCACCACCTCACAAGGAATTGGATCTGTTGCATTTCGGCCCCGTTCCATCCAACGATAACCAAGAAGAGAGAGGAATCCGACCACCGCCCAGCCCGCAAAATTGGATAGAGGAACACCAAAATAAATTCCCTTCTGGTGATACCCGTATATATTTCCCAGAAACCATCGTTCACCCCGAAGGGCTACTGGATCGATCACCACATCCGAAAAAGTAAAACACACCACCGTTAATCCCAAAACAGGCCATGCGGTTCTTAATGCCGAATCGAATAGCCATCCCTGTTTGCCCACCCCTTTCGCAGGGGTTAACACAAAAATCAGAGCCAGGCAGTAACTGGTAAATAATAAAAATGAGAACGAGAGGGAGTCCATGAACGGGATGTTGGAAAGGTACAACTCATGGTCCTGGGTTAAACCCGTATAAAAATACTCGCCAAAGGGGATTCCGATCCGGGTCGAGGCATATTCACAAATAAAAGCAATTGCCCATGTGAGGCCAAAAAACCTGCCGGTCCGTCGCCATCCTAAGAGTTTTTGCCCCACATAGAGAGAGGCCGCTAAAAAGGCAAAAACATAGGGCCTGAGAATGACCGTATTGACGAGTAGAAAAATAAATTCCACAATTTGGCTTTGTAATGGAGATGAGAAAACCTTGCGGAGGAGAGATCAGCCGTATCCGTGCTGGCGAAACCACTGTACGGCTTTTTTGAGTGCCGTTTCCACCGGGGTTTGGGGAAGCAACAGTTCCCGGCGCGCCTTCGTGCAATCATAATGCATATGATACTTGGCCATCCGCACCCCTTCCAAAGGAATTCTGGGTGGACGATGGGTCACCAGGTTGGCAATCCATTGACTCACATGCGCCATGGGAAGCACGAGCCGCCAAGGCAATTGAAGACGCGGGGCAGGCACTCCCGTTAGTCGACTGAGTACCTGGCATACTTCTTTCAGTGTCAGATTCTGATTTCCCAGAATATACCGCTCACCCACTCGACCGCGCTCCATCGCTCGGATATGCCCTATGGCCACATCCTCAACATCCACCAAATTCATCCCGGTCTCTATATACGCCAACATTCGACCACGCATGAAATCCACAATAATTTGACCAGTTGGAGTCGGCTTGACGTCCCGTTCTCCCACTGGAGCCGTTGGATTGACAATAACTACAGGCAAACCCTCCTGAGCCATGCGGAGGACTTCTTGCTCGGCCAAAAATTTGGATCGCTTATAATCGCCTGCCAGTTGTGCCAAAGTTGGAAAGAGTGTTTCATCCCCAAGGCCCCCTTGATCAGGCAACCCGATCGCACCGATTGTGCTCGTGTAGACGATTCGTTGAACCCCTGACTCCCTTGCTGCACCTAACAAATTTTTGGTCCCCTCGACATTGATGGCATAAAAGATAGAAGGATCTTGATCCCACAACGCATAATGCGCCGCCACGTGATAAAGCCCTTCGCAGCCGGCAATGGCTTTCTTGAGGGATAGGGGATCCTGCAAATCTCCCTGAACGGTTTCGACGCGCAACCCCTCAAGGTTTTTCAGATTGCTGGTGGGCCGAATGAGTACACGGACCTCATCGCCTTGCGCAACGGCTGCTCGTGTCACCGCAGCCCCAATGAAGCCCGAGGCCCCTGTAATGAGTACTTTCATACAAATCTGACGTTCACAACGCGTTCAATAACAATACAGCATGGCCTACACCGACAAAACTGTTGCAAATGAGAAGGGGTGGGAAACAGTGTAGAGTCGTTTTCAAGACCGCAACGCCATACAATAGAGGCTCAAGACCGTCGCGCCATTATATAAGTGGCAATGTGTCGTAGGGGGTCGGCCTGCTTATCAAAAGCATTTAATCGGGTTATCGCGCGCTTGACACATTCCTCTCCCAGTTGCCTGGCGCCATCAACCCCAAAAAATGAAGGATAGGTCCGCTTCCCTCTTTTTTCATCCGTCCCTGCATCCTTTCCCAATTCCTCCCGTGTCCCCACCATGTCCAAAACATCATCGGCAATCTGAAAAGCCAGCCCAATATCCTCGGAATAGTCCGTTAGGCATTGCATTTGCTGGGTGGTGGCCTTACCGATAATGCTCCCGATCCTGACTGCGGCGCGAATCAGACGTCCCGTTTTACAGGTGTGGATTTGCTGGAGGTGAGCTAAATCAATCTCCTGGTTTTCCGCCTGAATATCCATGACCTGCCCGCCCACCATTCCCTGGTGCCCAGAACCATGTGCCAGTTCCCGCACAATGCGTAACTGCTGAGCAGCCGAGAAACCCTCTGCGCCATCAACTTGACTACACAACTCAAACGCCATCGTCAACAACGCATCACCGGCCAATATCGCCATGCCATCGCCAAATACTTTGTGATTGGTTAACCGGCCTCGCCGATAATCATCGTCATCCATCGCCGGAAGATCATCATGAATAAGGGAGTAGGTATGAACGAACTCCAAAGAAGCGGCGAACGGCAACATGGCGTCACGGTCGTACCCCAGAGCTTGGGCAGCGGCAATGGTCAAAATCGGACGAATGCGTTTACCTCCACCCAGTAGGCTATACCGCATTGACTCGTACAGTCGTTGAGGATTAGCCGAAAGCAGAGGTACGCTCCGCTCCAAAAACCGGTCAACCCGTTGGCGCTGTTGGTCTAAATAGGCTTGAATGTTCACAAAGGAGCGAATAGACGCTGTGGAAGGATAGAGGGAATCGTTGGTGACCCTATCAAATGGATTTTTGGAGTGTCAATCAGTATACGATTCCCAAAAGTTTTCTTCATTGTTTTCATCTGAATTACTCAGTATACTTTTCTCCCATGAGCATTCGAAATCGAGCCGGAGATTGGGAACCCCTGTTATTGGGTATCGAACCCGAAATGTGTGGGGTGTGTCACGAAGGCCTGTACCGGAACCTTACCATGCTTCGTGGAGGATGGTCTCGTTGCAGCATCTGTGAACATTTCGTCCATTATAGTTGTCTGGCTAGCGGGAAGGTCTCCTATCTGAAAAAACGCCCCCGTGTGTGCAAAACGTGTGCAGACCAACAGACCGTCCCCCAACCTGCCATGTCCACGCCTTCGGTGCCTGCCGAAGTCAAATAATGGGTCATCCAGGGATTTCAACCCCACAAGCTATGGGTTCTCCTCGACTCTCAGCATCATTTCTCTATTTTTTTCTGGCTCCCGTGATTTGTGCATTTAGTGGTTTTCATACAGCCAGCTATCTGTTCGTTGGTCTCTACACGTGGCCTCGAACTAGTCGGGTGCTTGTCCTGACCATGGGTATGCTTATTTTCTCATATGAATTCATTTATAAGAACCATTTGTCACGTCCGACTTCCACATGGAAATATTCTTCCTTTGAATCGGTATGCTATACCTGCGCGATTCCCTATATAATCGGAGCAGGAGCACTCCTGGTCCTCGCGGGCCTGTCAGAATAGGGCAGCTCTTCTGCCAGTACCCTTGAACCTGTATTGATCTGCACTTCTAGAGAGGACCCAACCATGAAAAATGTGGAATTGACTGTCAATGGAACGATGCTAACAATTACGGTAGACCTCTCGAAGGATTTTGGTCCTTCTTCATCGGGCAAAACAACAATCATTGCCTCAACCGAAGGCAATGTCTCGATACCCGATCGAGAAGAAAAAATCGGGCTGAATATTTACAAGAAAAAAGCCTAGCCTTCCTCAGGAAGATCGGCTTTTAGAATCTTCTAGTAACACCTGCCCTGTCCACGATGCATTGACCTTCATCACGGCTTGCGGAGTTCCCTCCGCCACCACACATCCTCCTTGATCTCCACCTTCCGGTCCCAAATCAATGACCCAGTCCGCGTTCTGAATCACATCCACATTATGCTCAATCACCAGGACCGTATTCCCAGTCTCCACTAACCGGTCGAGCACATCCAGCAACCGTTGAATATCCACAAAATGTAACCCCGTCGTCGGTTCGTCTAGAATATAGAGTGTACGACCAGTGGGTCGTTTCGAGAGTTCCTTGGAAAGCTTGACACGCTGGGCTTCGCCCCCGGACAAGGTTGTCGCCGACTGCCCGAGTTTAATGTAATGCAAACCCACATCTGATAAGGTTTGCAGTCTGGTGCGAAGTGGCGGAATGTTCACGAAAAACTCCAGGGCCTCAGCCACCGTCATGTTTAAGACTTCTGCGATTGTTCGCCCCCTGTAAGTCACATCCAAGGTTTCGCGATTATACCGTTGGCCATTGCAGGCCTCACAGGTCACATAAATATCCGGGAGAAAATGCATTTCAATTTTTATGAGGCCATCACCCTGACAAGCCTCACATCGCCCACCCTTGACATTGAAACTGTAGCGGCCTGGCTTGTAGCCTCGCACTCGAGACTCCGGTAATTGCGCGAACAGATCACGAATGAAACTAAAGAGGCCCGTATAGGTGGCGGGATTCGAACGAGGAGTCCGTCCAATTGGAGACTGATCAATATCAATAAGTTTATCCAGCTGATCAAGTCCACGTATGTCCCGACATCCCTCAAACACCGGCTTCTTCTGGGAAAAACCCTGTCCCAGGGATCGGAACAACACATCTATGACCAGAGTGCTTTTTCCGGACCCTGACACACCGGTAACACAGGTCAATAGGCCCAATGGAAAATTTACAGTCACGTGCTGAAGATTGTGCTTTTCCGCGCCCACGACGGTCAAAAATCCTTTGGCCTGGCGTGCACGTTGAGTCAAGGACACCCGGCGACTCCCTTTGAGATATTGGCCGGTCAGCGAACTTGGATGAGCCATCACCACCGAGGGAGGGCCATGGGCAACTAATTGTCCTCCTTCCACGCCGGCTCCCGGCCCTAAATCCAATATATAGTCGGCAGCGCGCATGGTCTCGGCATCGTGCTCAACCACCACGACGGTATTCCCCATATCACGCAACCGTAACAACGTTTGGAGTAACCGTCGGTGATCCCGCTGATGCAACCCGATACTGGGTTCATCCAGGATATATAGTACGCCAACCAATCCCGATCCGATTTGCGTGGCTAATCGAATCCGTTGTCCTTCCCCTCCAGACAAAGTGGCAGAAGGACGATCCAGGGTGAGATAGCCCAATCCGACGTTGAGTAAAAACTCCAGCCTCTCCCGAATCTCTTTCAGCACTCGCTGCCCAATCATCCGCTCGCGATCAGTGAGGATTAACGCATCCATAAATGCCAAGGTATTCCGCACAGACAGATGGGTCACTTCAGCAATAGACTGCCCTCCAATTTTTATGGCAAGGCTTTCCTTCTTCAGTCGGCCTCCGCCACACATCACACAGGGTGTATCGAAAGTCCATTCCTCCCATTCCGAATGACTGGAAGCTTCATACCCAATGCCATCACATCCATCACACGCACCATGAGGGCTATTAAATGAAAAAATTCGTGGGGAAATTTCTGAATAGCTGACACCACACTGAATACACGCCAGGTGTTCACTATAGACTCGGACTTGTTCATCTTCTGTCAGCACTCCAACGAGACCCTGCGCCATCTTGAGGGCTGTTTCTACCGAATCCGCCAAACGCCGAGTCACCCCGGTCTCTGACTTGACGATGAGTCGATCAATCACAATCTCAATTGTATGCTTACGTTGTTTATGTAAATTAATAGACTCCCCGAGATCCCGAATGCATCCATCAATGCGAGCCCGAACAAATCCAGCCTTGCGAGCTGCCAATAATTCCTTGCGATATTCGCCTTTACGTCCTCGCACGATGGGAGCCAAAATGTGGATTTTTGTCCCAAGAGGGAGCCCGAGAATGGCATCCACCATTTGTTGTACCGTTTGCGCCGCAATGGCATTCCCACAGAGATAGCAAAAGGGTTGTCCGATTCTGGCAAATAGCAAACGAAAATAATCGTAAATCTCCGTTACCGTGCCCACCGTGGAGCGAGGGTTGTGACTCGTCGTCTTTTGTTCGATGGAAATGGCAGGCGAAAGCCCTTCAATGGAATCCACATCCGGTTTCGTCATTTGATCAAGGAATTGCCTGGCATAGGCGGAGAGTGATTCGACGTATCGACGCTGGCCTTCGGCATAAATCGTATCAAAGGCCAAAGATGACTTACCTGATCCACTTAAGCCCGTAATTACCACCAACTGATCCCGAGGAATCTCCAGATCGAGATTCTTGAGATTATGTTGGCGAGCGCCCCTAATCACGATAGAGTTATTCATGGAAGCCGAGTATATCATACGAATCCCCTTGACTGTGGCCTCTCTTTGACCATTGGAATTGACCCTTACACAAAGGGTCGGATACAATCTTCCAGGCTTCAGGTGGCATTTTGAATAGGCGAAATCGTACGTTTTTTATTCCCAACCTTATTTTCACTTCCCTTATTGATGAGGAATTTCATGAAGAATTCGAAAGCAGCATGTATCTGGACTGCCACTATTATTCTGATGAGTCTTTTGTCACATTCTTCGCCAGCCTGGGCCGCCAAATACGAACTCACTCGAAACAGCATTGAGGAGGCCAAGGAGGTTAATGCCGGAGACATTTCCCTCTACCGCGTGAAACTCGGGGATGCTGAAGCGACCGCCGTTGAAGCCCTCGTCGAAGCAAGGATTTCGGGCGTTCGGGCAGAGCAAGAGGGTACCTTTATTCTTCTGTGGGACAAAGAAAATCCGACTGGTGCAATGGCAGGAGTCCGAATCACGGACGGGAAAGTGGATTTAATATTTATAAATAATCGATTTGCCCATAAAGTCCGTGGGATCTTCCGACACATCCTCGGAGCCAAATCCACAAAAGAAATCCGAGACCTGCTGGGGCCAGAGGATTTCCCCAATGAAACACTGATGGGTGCCAAACTCTTGTATGAAAAGCAAGGGTTTCTCGTGAATTTCCTTGAACGACAAGTAAATGTTGAATTCTGTCTTGGCTGCCAAGATCTTTTCTCAGGGTTCTAGGAACCCTGTTGGGGGCCGCAGTTTCATCTCACTTTCCAGTCTGCTTGCAGTTTTTGAGTCATTTCCCAAAAGAGGGAGTCATCCTCCCTCTTTCACTTTCCCAACATCGTCAAGAATGCAGTTCTTCCAATAGTTCTGTTTAGACTGATTCCCAATATGGACGACCGAATTCTTACCACTCATCTCATAGAAGAAGAGCAAAGCCTCGAGGGGAGTCTTAGGCCTCAACGCTTAACGGAGTATATCGGCCAGGAGCGGATGAAAGAATCGCTTCGAGTTTGTATTGACGCGGCAACGGGAAGAGGAGAAGCCTTAGACCATGCCATTTTCTATGGGCCTCCCGGATTAGGTAAAACCACCATCGCTCATATCATCGCCCAAGAAATGGGAGGCACGATCCGCTCTACCTCCGGGCTGGTACTTACCCATGCGGGAGACCTCGCTGCCATTTTGGCCAATCTTCAACCACGGGATGTTCTATTTATCGATGAAATTCATCGATTGCCCCCAGCAGCCGAAGAGGTATTGTATCCCGCCATGGAGGATTACCAAATTGATTTGGTGATTGGACAGGGCCCTTCCCTGCGCACCATGAAATTGGATCTCCCGCCTTTTACGCTCATTGGAGCCACCACACGTGCGGGCTCCCTCACCTCTCCTCTGCGAGAGCGCTTTGGGCTTGTTTATCGTTTAGATTATTATCTGCCTGAAGAATTACAGGTCATCATTGCCCGCTCCGCTAGACTACTCGGCGTCCACATTGATGATGAAGGGGCAGGAGAAATTGCCGGCAGGGCTCGCGGGACTCCCCGTATTGCTAATCGGTTAATCAAACGTGTACGTGACTTTGCAGAAGTCAAAGCCCAAGGACGGATCACAAGATCGGTCGCACAGGAAGCCTTGAAATGGCTAGGAGTCGATCAGGCGGGTTTTGATGAAATGGACCGCAAAATACTCTTGACCATAATCAGAAAATTTAAAGGAGGACCGGTTGGCATCGACGCATTGGCCGCAGCGGTCCAAGAAGAAAAATCCACATTAGAAGATGTATACGAACCTTTTCTGCTTCAATCTGGATATCTGGATCGAACGGCCCGAGGCCGACAAATCACCTTGAAAGCTTTGGAACATTTTGGAGAAAATCCCAATCTCTTTTCGATAGGCATTTGACACGATCTTCCCTCCTATTCTGAATTCTATACGACCTTCACGTTTTCTCTCTCCCCTTAATAAAAAAAATCTTCCGACCCCTCCCCCTCCTTTGCTGTATTGACGGTATCCGAAAAATGATCGGTATAGTAGGGGAAACTGACAAACATGCCATGAGTCATGGTGAATAGAATCTGTTCTGTCTAATCCATCAATACGACAGTGAGGGGGATACCCTAATGAATATACGCGTCTTATCATCCTATCTCTTTTTTAACAGAAAGACCTCAGTATCATTGAAGGATTTAACCCTGGGGTGTGGCGTTTTTCTAGCCTTTTTCTGTTCCTTGAGTCTGATAACGTCCGCCTCGGCGAATGAACTACATATTGAGTTTGGGGATTCCTGGGTGGAAGAAGGCTACATTTTCCATGTTGACATTCAATTACCGCCCTACAATGTCTATTGCACAACAACTGGGAAAGGATACATTGGCTTTAACGTGTATTATGAAGACACGAGAAGCCTGGAAGGAGAGTGGACCTTTGGTATCGCTCCGTGGCCTGAGGGGCTTGTGTCTGATTCCAAAGTGGGGTCTCATATGACTGCTGTCGCTCCTCAAGTATATTGCAGCAGTTTTGCCCCCTGCACAATTCAGAATGTTCAAATCGTAAAGGCTTGGTGCCCCCCACTAGAAGGAGAAAGTTTTTATGCACAATAAGTCTGCACTCTCCTGTGCCTTCCCATAACCACCCAACTATTTCTCATGCTACATAACAATATTTAACAGGTGCATTATAAGAAAAATTTTCCATTCTCCCGCTAGAGCTAGATAAATAACCCTCTCCATCCAGTGAAAAGGAAATTATAAAAAAATTCAGCACTAGGTTAGTGCTCCTTTACGGGGGCTACAGGCAGAGTTCCGGAATCCAGGATGGCTTCCACATCCCGCAATCCCGTTTTCGCACGATCGACATAAAATTGGTAGGCCAAGCCTTGGTAGGTTTCAATAATCCGTCGGTAGGTGCCCAGGGCTTTGCTGTACTGTTGGGTTTCCGAAAAATAACGGGCCAAAGCTAACCAATTCTCCGCAGCTGTTTCTTTGGCTGTTTTGATAATTTTCCATTCCTGCGTTCTTTCACCCTGCCTCATCTGGCCTACACGACGGAGCAAGCGCTCTTCACTTCTTAGCGCGAGTACATCGATCTGTTCATTTTCAAACATGGCTTGCTCAACCTGATGTGATTGTAAATGATCATAGAACATTTCCACATGGCCTTTAATGACATCCGCCTGTTGCTGATACCTATCTCCTGCGCACCCGGAAAGGGTGCCTACCATGAGCAGGCCACAGAACATTTTCAAACAGACACGTCCCTCCATGCGAAAAGCAGAATAGAAAATATCGTTGTTCATGTTCCCCTCGCAAATACCATAATGGTCAGCCTATTTTTTTACCGCTCCACAGACATCCTCGCCAGGATCTCGTCCGTGAAAATCAGCAAGTCCTCCTGTTGAGCCAAGTCCACAAGACTTTCCAAGTCTTGCAGGGTACAAGCTTTGCGTCATGAATTGCCAAGATTATTAACGACTAGGACCCTGGTCCGATCGGGCAATGCTTCGTGGACTACCTCATGAAAGGTGCAACTCCCGCTCCTGCCTTTGAAGAGAAACCAGACGCGCCACAATCTCTAACGACTGAAGTGTACTCAGGTGATCGTCGTAAAACAGCTCAAATACAATGACCTCATTGCCAGGATCATAAGGACGACGCAGGAACATCTGAACGCACCAGTAGCCCACACACTCATAGCAATGCCCGCTTTGGATCAGCCTTAATGAAATTGTTTGTCACGAGCCTTGAGGCCAGCACCTCCCCAAGATTACCAAACCATATAAATGCTTATGGGTATTGATTCCGGCATCTGTGGGTGTCTTCGCCCCTCGCACTACAGTTTCCGACATGCCCGTATAACACATGCCCTGCGCCAACCTGATTCACTTCGCACGGGAACATGCTGTGGCCATAGCCAGAATTTCAAATCGCCCTAATCCCGTTAATCAGTGATTTTCGAATCTTATCATTGCCCCAACTTTATTATCATGTTGCCTCTCCAGCTATTTTCGGCTTGCTCCCAAAGTGCCCTTCACGTAGACTGCCCTCGTTTGAGTTCCCATACACGACAAGAAACATGCTCCACATATTCTTCCTGCCGTTCACACTAGTTCGACTCTCCCATTATCGTTTGTTGACTGTCCTCCTTGCCATAGCGCTTCTCTTGGGACTTTCCTGTTTGGCAATCGGAGAGACTCACCGACCTCCTGACGAAGTTGATGCGCATATGGCCCATATCGCAAGCTTGGCCAAACCCTCACCACAAGTTGCCATTCCCGAAGGGGTGTTTTTGATGGGAACCAATCGTCGAGACGATCTTCGGCATAGCCTTGAAATGCATTATGACGACACGGAATTCCCTCAACGTCACATTTGGGTAGATAGATTTCTCATGGATCGCTATGAAGGCAACTTAAGCGAATACTTGGCATTTCTGCTCACAACCAACAGACCAGTCTCTCAGGAATTACGGGGACTCATTTGGCATCTCATTAGCGTACATTTCATCCCGGATCAGGCACTCGCTTCATGGCCGGCCCTCTACATCACATGGGAGGAAGCCAAAGCATTTTGCGAACATCATAACAAGAGGCTGCCGTCGGAAGCGGAATGGGAGAAAGCGGCAAGAGGGGAATCTGCCCGCATTTTTCCCTGGGGTGAAATGGACCCGACAGCGGACTTAGCCGTATTCGGGCAATATCACGTCCATGAAATTCCTCTGGTTGCAACGGTTGATAGCTTCGAGGATGGCCAAAGTATTTATAAAGTATTGCATTTGGCTGGCAATATCGCGGAATGGGTGAATGATTGGCTCGGACCAGATTATTACCCCATCATGCCAGAAAAGAATCCGCCTGGTCCCAAAACGGGGCGTTATAAGGTTGTCCGAGGCGGATCATGGAAAAGTCGGCCGGTCATGTTGCGCGCAGCGACTCGAGGAGGAGCCTTTCCAGAAGAACGTTCCGCGAACATCGGCTTCCGCTGTGCTCAATCCCCCCCCTAAACACTGTTAAATTCCTCATCAGTTTTTCCGGAGCCTGTCTTCACGCCAGCGTTTCAACAGGATCAGGGCAGAGAGGCCAAAGCCTCTCTGCCCTGGTATTAGATTTGGTGAGCTATTAATGTGTAGGAGTATGAGTCACGGTAAGATTGAAATGCGCGGCTGAATATCCCCGAACCTTAACATGAACCGCAGTCCCATTGGTCGGCACATCCAGAACGCACTTTTCTTCCGCACCCGAGAGATAGGGACGACAATCATAGGCAGTCGTTGTCGGATCCTGGTTGAACCGAACATAGAGGTCTGGATCACCGGGATTAGCTTCTCCATGCATAACCACTTCCACTAATGTTCCTGGAACCACCATGAAGGGGCCATAGGTTTGCTCTGCATTCTTGGCCACACTTTGTCCGACAAAAGTTTCCGTTTTGGGTCCGCAGGCTATGGGTCCTGGCGGTTCGTCGGGTCCCTGACAAATCGAGGTATCAATGGTGAATCCCTGCGCAGGGCCATACAAACACGCTGCCCCATTATTATCGATGTTGGTCAGGGTCAGGGACCAATCCCCTTTGCCGTTACATTGCGGATAATGCATGACCGAGAAGGCATCGTAACTGGTTAACGGCCGCCAATTATTATCTTCGAAACACGTACCCGAATCTGGGCGGGTATGTTCATGCCGGAATCCAATCGTATGACCTAATTCATGTCGCAATATCCCTTGTAGCGACAGCTTGCCATTTGGATCCAATTGAAAAGAACTGTTATCCACCAAGACATTTCGTGAGGCCCGTTGTTCATTCGGGAAAAAGGCTCGAGCCAGATATTGGCCATTCACGTTGACCGGGCGCACATCAAAAACCACATTCGGGTTGGACGCCGTGCAAGAGTCATCCTCTCCTCCCACATAAATAAAATCAACCGCAGCCACCGCCTCCCATGCATTTCCGGCCGCCTCCATGTCGGACTTTATTTTTTCATAATTCGCGCCAAATGTTTTACTGACGCAGTAGGTCAGCTGCCGTTTTTCTACCGAATTCCAAACAGCGTCCTGACCATTGACTTGATGAACGGTTAGTTTCGTTCGAACTCCTTCGCCAGAGTTGATCGATTCCTTTATACGGGTTTCAAAGAATTCCTGTAGGAGTTTTTCATTGAGAATCGGGGTATCACCGTTCACAATGTATTTTCCACCTTCAAATGGTTCTTTATACGTTTGGGCTTTAAACTCCTCAAAGGTTTTGGTTTTCCACTCGTCTCGTTTCTGTTTTGCGTTATCCGACAAAATTTGCTTGCCCTGGTCCGGGGAATTTCTGGGCCCACTGTCAACAGTTGGTAGTGGAGTTGTGTGGAGTTGGGAACACGCAGCCAATCCAATGACCATTCCTACCACCATCAATGCCCGATTGAGAAAGAATCGACAATTTTTCATAATTCAACTCCTTTGAAAGTAACGATGGACCTCCCTGATGATCAACAAGAGAAACATGGGAACCAATAGATGGCGTATACCCCAAAACAGATTCGTGGAGGAAAGCAGTTGGTCATGGGGGACACGGCTCAACTTTTACGTTGATCAAATCCACTCCCTGGCCTAGTTGCTGGATCTGCTCAATCATTGAATGAGCCGACTCCGCATCAGAAAATTCCGCGCAGAGCCTGGTCTCTCCTTCTATTCCAATACGTTGCTCAACCATCCGCTGGACCTCCCCACGTTCCTGGGCAGACTTAAGAAGAGTGCGAGAGTGGGCGAGCACCTCCCTGGCCTGATCAGGTACGCCTTTGCCACGCGAAAGAGCGTAAACCGAAATACTTTGTGGAGCAGGAGCTAGGGTTTCCGGAGGCTTGGCCTCTGCACATCCCTTGCTGGCCCCCATCATCATGACCCCCATCGCCAACAAGGTCAGGCCAAGCCTAAGAGATCCAATTAACCCAGTTCGCCTAAAAGGAAACAGTCGAGCATCCTCCAATTGTGCGTATGTCATAAAATATTCCTTTCATAAAGCAAGACCTATTCCCATGATAATGCAGTATGACATACGCAAGGGGTGAAGAAAAAACCTAGGGAATATCCAACTCCCATTCTTCTTTGTCGACCCGTCTCCTTATCCTTTGCTATTCACGCATTCTCCTTTTCGATACACATTGTATCCAATCAGATAAAATCCTTAGAGACTGTTTCATTTAGAGGCCATAACTTTTTGGGCAATTGGCTTTCAAAATTCCCCTAAGCCTCATTACCCATTAAATAAATATCGTGCTAATCCATTCTATTTGGACTGTCATGGACAACTAACCCGGAAAGGAGCAATCCCGTCGGAATGAAATGGTTCTGAAGAAAACTCCTATTTCTCAGAACTAAAAGAAGTGGCAGGGGAGCGAGTCACCAAAATATGGAATCGAGCCTGATGAGTATTACAGGGCTCAGAGGCCACATCGGATTCCTGGGTTACAACAATGGCTGAAGGGAGCAGCTCCCAATGACGTAAGTCCGGACGTACGGTATTCTGAAACACGGTGGGAGCAATTTGCATTAACTGCGTGCCACCCAGAATGGACAAGGCGCACAAATCTCCACTGCCTCTTCCTCCAAGGGACGCTGCCCCCGCACATCCACCCACAGCCACCCCAGCCCCAAGGGTAAAAGGCACCAATCCATATACCACGCCGATAGGTAAACGGATCCAACTCTGAATGTTCAAGAGGGGGTGGTAAGCATGATCATGTCTGTGCTCGATTTTGGCAAACCAACTTTCTGTTGAAAGACGTAGGCCCGTTTCAGAAACACACAACTCCTGAAAGGGTGGCTTGGGATGAATCACAAAGTATCCGTTGGGGGCGCCAAACAATTTGAAATCCCAATCGACCTCAGGAAAACGCCCAACCCCATAGACCTCCCATCGGGGGGTAGGACGGCCACCCTGATCCAGCCGGATCACCTGCTCTTGGGCAAACGCTTGAAGAGCAGGAGCCACATGCAGAAGAAAAGAACTGGTGGGCTCCGCCAGCCTGAACCAATCGGTTCTGGCATCTCCTGGTTCACCAAGGACTTCCCATAGCACGGCGGAAAGCACAAGATTGACAGGGTCTTCACCAAAATTATACAACGGGGCGAATAGTTCATGGTCCAGCCGCCGTAATTCCACTTTTGCATCCTCGACATGTCCGGTTCTCAGATAACTCGCGGCAAGCAAAACGCTTAAATATGCCCGCTCATACGATTCCAACACATACTCCGTAAGCACCCCATCTGATAAAAAGACCCCGGCCATTTCCCGAGAGAAAGAAAATGTTTTATCGCGAAAACCAGATTGGGCTTGTTCCGTATACTCAATGACTGTGGCATCGCATTTCTGGGAAAAGGCCAAGCTTAAGAGATTCAACACCTTAATCCGATTAGACCAATCAACGTTGGAACGAAGAATCCCACATTCATCCTTAAATGTTGGTTGCACCTCTCTCATCTGACAACCCAAAATAGACAGAGAGAGCACCACTCCCACCCATCTCCACACACCCATCACCCAGCCCGTCCGCCCAGGGAGAATTACCGTTTTCGATTCTGGACTACTGAAAGAGTCTTTCATGCATCCGATGATAAAGCAGGAGCCATTCAATTTGGTCTTCATCCAGTGGGAGGAATATATCAGACTACAACTGAAGATGTCGGTCATGAATCGGTCAGGTGTCAGTGACAAGGGTGGAAGAGTCGCGATCCAACAGCCAAAAAAGAAAATGACGCTTCCATTTCCTGTACCTCCTCCTCGTTTTCCTATAGAGGAAAAACTATAACGGGAGGTCAGGCAAAAAAGGGGAGGGAGGCCAATGCAGCTTTTGGGGCATTGCTGATTCTTATCGGCAGTGCCATTGCTGAAGGGACGGTGAATTAATAAACACTATAATTGTCTTTTGGCAGGATAGGAGAGATTTGTCCAAGATTTCCGGAAACTTTTCGCACCCCTCACTAGCATAGAAACAAAAAATAGCGTGAACTCTTAAAGTTTGATGCAGTGCCTCACCATAGAACTCCGCTATAGAACCATCACAAAAAAGGAACACTGGCTGCCCCATCCTACTCCTCCATTGACCGCGAGCAGGCGTGAGAAAAAAGGAGTCGTCCCAGGACAACAACGAGAATCATGGCAGGCAAGTTCGCATAGTATGTGCCGGCTGTTAAAAGTACAGGGAACACGAAGCAGGTTAATACCCTTTCGAAAACCCGGTGATAAAAACAAAGACCAGAAAGGGGTGAGCTGCGATGATCGATAGAAGGATTATGACTTTCCCCATAACTCTTCCAAACGCTGAGAACGTCCGCAATTCCATTTATAAAATTTGTACCGGACGGGATTCTTAATATAAAAATCCTGATGATAGTCTTCGGCAGAGAAGAAGACCGAAAACGGAACAATCTCGGTCACGATTGGTTGCGGAAATGATTTGGAACGCTCCACCGCTTGCTTGGATTCGTCAATTAACATTTTTTGCTTTTCGTCATGGTAGAAGATCGCGGTTCGATATTGATTGCCATGATCACAGAACTGGGCATTCGGCGTCGTAGGGTCAACATTATGCCAAAACACCTCCAACAGACGTTGATACGTAACCTTGGTGGGATCATATGTCACTTCAACGGATTCAGCATGGCCGGTTCCTCCGGCCGAAACTTGCTCATATGTTGGATTGGACAGCTGTCCTCCCGTATATCCGGAGACCACAGATACCACGCCATCAACTTTTTCATACACCTCTTCCATGCACCAAAAACAACCTCCGGCAAATGTGGCTTTGGCATATTGAGTCTCTTCGGCTGCAAGACTTCCTTGAGGCAAAGCCGCCATTCCCCCTATCGACAGTGCCGCCAAGCCTAGGCTGAATAAAAAATACGATATCCGCTTCATCAATACCTCCATTTTATCACCCATTCGTTTAATAACTCGCGGGCTCTTATGTGTTAAAATATATATCATTCCCATAAAGATTTTCTTACTCGTTAGTCTCAAGAAACTGAATATCGTTACAGGATCTGATTCTTGCGGAATTACGAGGCCTTTCATAATGGCCAAACCTGTCACTGAATTCCCACCCTTGTTGAGATGAAAAGTAAGGACAATAGGCATCCACTAATTCTCAAATCCACTTTTGGTGTCATAACATTTTTAAAATGCAGCGGTCGTTCGTGCATAAAAATACCTTTAGGTTACCTACATTTCTGATGCCAAGTTCTATCCTGCATTTCTAATCCATCCAATTCTCTTCGCCACGACACCAAGAAATTGACCCTATTGAATGGTCTGCCCTTAAGGATTATACAAATCCATTGGTTTTTGTGGAGCCAGCTGCGCAGATTGTCCAGAGATAAAAAAGTGAATGCCCATAGTCGTCATTTATATCGTTTTGGGTATCCTTTGTGACTTTTGGATACAGATATTCCATTATTTTAAGATTTGCAAACGCGGGATAGACACCTGACTCACTGATCTTTGGGTTTGTCCGCTACCTGACTCCACTTTATATCGTTCCGGCATCACCACAATGCCTCTGTGGTTATAAAAACACAGGGAACCTGTGTCTGGAATCCCGCAGATTCACTCAGGTTTTTCCGCAGATAGGAATATTTTTCCAGCTCCTAAATTTCCGTAATCGGGATATTACTAATGGGATCAATTCTTTTCGTTTTCTACTGACACAAATCTACAATTAGGGAGGAAATTTCTGCCCATTTTGCCCTACGGCATCTGGGTTGCTTACCGATAAGAAATAGGAGAAAAAATCAAAAGATGGGGGCAGGTGATGGTGCGGACTGTTCTCTGGTTGGTTATTGGAAGTTTACTTCTCCCGTTCATGAGCGGCTCAGCCTTTTCTGCAGATTCGATCCCACTCGTTGATCGAATAGGTCTGCGAACAGACTCACAGGCCAATGCATGTGGTTCTCCGATTTTTTCCTCTTTAGGACGTTCATCCCCCGTCCTCTCTCCAAGCACGCCCTGTACTGAATACAAGGATGAATATGCTCTCACGCGTTTCAACTTTACCCAAAAACGTGAACCTTTCAACCTTCAGGGCGCTCGAGATATGCCTTCCCTATTGAACCAAGGTGGTAGCAGTTTGTATGAAGCGTCAAATGACATTTCTCTTTTTCAGGAAGCCCTGACAGCTGGAGTCCAGATGGTATATCGGGAACCATTAGTAACGGACAACTCCGCGACTCCCTTTACCAACCGCATGGGAGCTCAAATCGTCCTCAAAGGGGCCACTGCCAACATGAAGTATCAGGCCCAGTATGGCTTCTCCGGGCAAGAAACCGGAACCACCTCATTTACGACACCCAATGATCGGATAGGAGGAAAACTGGTGTGGGAATGGAATCTTCCCCTCGTCACTCCCAAGATTGAACTCAGCCGATTCACCAGTAATGTGGAGGGAGATCTGACCCGTGCCCAAACCATCGCTAACCAGCAAAAATTTTCATTGCTCTTGGCCGCTCCCAATTGGCCCAGCCTATCCCTTGGGTATGCCCGGCAGCAGACCGACATCTTCACTCGACCCGAGGGACCTCTCTCCGATGCCATTGCAACAGAATCCGTTTCGGCGAATCTGTCGTTCCTATACGGAACGGGCAAAGGCGATTGGTCCTCATACTATAAAACGTCTCAAAGTGAGTTTGCGGAGAATGAGGCAGAGGAAGAAATCGGAACCAAAATGAAGGGCACTTTGAATTTATTAGAACCGGTAGATCTCACGCCCCAGTGGGGGTTTACCCGGCGATTCAAATCCCGTGGGACCATGGTAAACGATCGCTTCTTTGCCAAGCTTGGTTCGAATTTTCGAGTTTCCCCAACTTTGACGTTTAAACCGGGGGTTGAATTCGCCAGGGACCTGAATAGGCTTGATGGACTTCGTACTGACACGCTTGCGGCTAAACTTGGGTACGCCTATCTTGCTGTGGATGACTCCTTGCATGTTTCCATTCTCGGGCAATATATTCTCAACCAACGCGCTAATACCCCCGTCAATCCTCAAATCTACGACATTTCCCTGTTATTCAAAAAAGACGTGCGTGACTACTTGCATCTGAACCATCGGCAGCAAACCCTCAGCCTCAAAATCGCACACAACCAGCAAATGAACACCTCTGCTTCTCAAACCCAAACCGGCCAAACTTCTGCCATGTTGCTCGTGAGCATCATTCCCTGAGTACTCAGAATCTCCCCTCTCCTCCAACCAACTTTCCCCATGACTTTCTAAGGGCATAGGCACAACGTATCCTCAATCCAACTCAGAATCGAAAGATGGAGAGCTCAACATGGCCCGTCCAGCAGGACTACTCCTTGTTGGACAAGGTGAGAATACTGAGGAGGACGTGAGCAGGTCTAAGTGACCAGAGCACTACTAGCCGAATTTTCAAGACTCCCTGGATAGAATTTCTCATTCAAGAAGGGTCGAGCAGGCAAAGGAAAATGGAGTATACCCGAGCACCACGCCCCCATACTCAAGGTCAGAATGTCGACATTACAGGAGTAGAAAGCAGGCTCTGCCTTTAGCTATACGAAATTCCCAATAGGAGGGGTCCCCCCTAATCAGTATGAATCATTCCTTGAATTTAACGAACTCATGGCTAAAGACTCTTGTGTAATAGTTCTGACTTTGCTCCTTTAAATTTAGAGCAGCCTGTCCTGCCAATAAGTGGCAAGACGGTGGGGAGAGCGTTTGGTTCGATTTTAGGGGCTCAGGGGTAGTCGCATTTCTTGTTGCATATAATTCGGCACGGGTTGAATATTCATTGGAGGATACGCGGTCGGAGGAATGATTACCATCATAGGAGCACTCCCTCCCGGGGTTATCAGCATGTCCTTACTAATGGCTGGCAAAATTGGCATAGAAGCTCCAGGTGCAGGAGGACGAATCTCCATGGGAACCTTCCTTGTGGCAAACATCTGACCACTTGACCTTCCTTTCCCATTCGTTTGCCGGTCCGAGCTGAGGACATTCTTGTTCATCTGATTCTCACGCTCCATATCTAACCCTTGGTCTGCTAACCCGTATTTTTGAAGAGTACTAGCCTTTTGCTCGGGAGATTCCGATCCCCTGCCTTTAGCCATCTTATCCACTAAGGACAGCTCTGGCGACACCTTAGCCATCACATAGAGTGTGGTGATATTTCCAGCCGCATTCAACGTAAACGCATAGTCCCACTGAGCCAGGATCTTCGAAAGTGCCCTTGGCAAAGGTTCTTTCTGCAACCTAACCGAAATGACTTTCTCCAATTCTATATCGGGTGCCACATAGTCAAGGCCCAATTGTTCATGCAACTGACCAAGGACTGTGCGCAGAGTCACCTGATTCAACTGGCCTGTCAATCGTCCGGAATCGACCTTAAGCGGTATCTGCCGATCAGAGGCCAATGCCCAATCCGCCAGTCCACACAGACTGATGCCCAGGAGTACCCCGCTATACACCATGAAGAAGAGGAGGCCGCTCTCGAGCTTTCGTTGAATTTGACATTTCATCGCTCACCCCCCTGCATGCAACACAGACCAATCATTCTTTGAAATCTGAGATGACTTGTGATGTTTTAACAACCCAACTTATTTTTGGATTTCCCAGTTCACCGGGGTACTGCCCGGAAACCCCGTAGAATAGATTTTCAACCCATTCATCAGCCACACTGCCACTGTACCATTCGTCCGATTTCGCAAGATAACGTCTCCCTTACCATCTCCATCCGCATCACTCACCTGCTTAATTTCCCAGTCGAGGGATATGCCTCCTATAAAACCTGCCAAGGGTGTCGTCGCCCCGTTCATCAGCCACACCGACACCATTCCACTTTTTTTATTGCGCCAGATCACATCCCTCTTATTGTCCCCATTGACATCTCCAAGAATTTGAATCTCCCAATCCAACGACGTGCTTGCGGGAAATCCCACCGACGTAATGGTCAACCCATTCATTAACCAGACCGCTACTGTGCCATTCGTCCGATGCTGCCAAACCAGGTCGGCCTTCCCATCACCATTTACATCACCCACCTGCTCTATTTCCCACACTATGGGAGTGCCTCCAAGAAACCCGACTGAGTTGATCGACAGCCCATCCATAAACCATACAGTCACCATTCCACTATCACGATTGCGCCAGATCACATCCGCTTTGGCATCACCATTGAGGTCACCGATTCCCTTCATTACCCATTCGGCTGAAACACCTCCGAAAAAGCCTGATGAGTGTATTGTCCCCTCCTTCATAAGCCAAATACCCACCACCCCGCTTATGGTGTTCTGCCAAAGGATGTCTTCTTCACCATCACCATTTAAATCTCCCACCTGCTTAATCTTCCAATCGGTGGAGGTACTTCCAGGGAAACCGACCGACGTAATGGTCAGCCCATTCATTCGCCAAACAGCCACCTCACCGCTACTCGCATTGCGCCAAAGCACACTGGTAGTCGGAGGAATATCGGGAGAGGGGCCGGCTGGTTGAACGATGACGGCATACATGCTGCCGCTGCCCACGCTGGCATTGCCCCCAAGGGTAACCGTCCCGGCTGGAAAACTCCGTGCAAAGAGGTGGAGCGTGGTATCCGAGGTCACCAGA